>DVLB01000023.1 GCA_018715695.1 Candidatus Galloscillospira stercoripullorum | reverse complement strand
AAGCGGGACGGCCTGCCCACCTACAACTTCGCCAACGTCATTGACGACCACCTCATGGGCATCACCCATGTGGTCCGGGGCAGCGAGTACCTCTCCTCCGCCCCCAAGTATAACCTCCTCTACGAGGGCTTCGGCTGGGAGGTCCCCACCTATGTGCACTGCTCCCCCGTCATGCGGGACGCACAGCACAAGATGTCCAAGCGTCACGGTGACCCCTCCTACGAGGATCTGAAGAACCAGGGCTTCCTCACCGACGCCATTTTGAACTATGTGGCCCTGCTGGGCTGGTCTCCCCGGGGCGAGTGGGCTGAGCAGGAATTTTTCTCCCTGGAGGAGCTCTCCGCCATCTTTGATCTGGGCGGCATCTCCAAGTCCCCCGCCATCTTCGACCTGGAGAAGCTCAAGTACTTCAACGCCCACTACCTGCGCGCCCTCTCGGCGGAGGACTTCTACACCGTGGCGGAGCCTTATCTCAGGCAGGCCATCCAGACCCCCGGCATCGACCTGCGCCTGGTGGCTCCGCTGGTCCAGCCCCGGTGCGACACCCTGCTGGACATCGCGCCCCAGGTGGACTTCTTTGACGCCCTGCCCGCCTACTCCAACGAGCTCTACTGCCACAAGAAGATGAAGACCAACGAAGAAAACTCCCTGGAGGCTCTGGAGGCGGTGCTCCCCGTCCTGGAGGGTCTGACGGATTGGACCTACGACGCCCTCCACGCCGCGCTCATGGGTCTTGCTGAAAAGCTGGAGCTTAAGAACGGCCGAATCCTGTGGCCGGTACGCACCGCCCTCTCTGGAAAAGCGGTCACCCCCGGCGGCGCGGTAGAGCTGTGCCACATTCTGGGCAGGGACGAAACCATCCGGCGCATCAAGGCCGGTATGGCGCAGCTGAGCGGCACATCCAAATTTTAACCTGCGTTTCTTGGAAACATGCGGCCTCCTTTTGGACATGATAAGCCAAAAGGAGGCCGCTTTTCATGGATTCTGCCAAGCATTTCAGTAAAGGAAAAATACTTGCTATCAGCTTTGTTACCGCGGCGTTTGCGGTGGCGGTAGGCTTTGCCATCCAGGGCCACGCCAGGGCCAGGAGCTACCAGCAGCTGCTGAACAACGGCTACCAGCACGCCTTTTCCGAGCTTACCACCGCCGTGAGCGAGATGGATGCCGCCCTTCAAAAGGGCGTATACGCCACCTCCCCCACCCTCATCTCCTCCCTGTGCACCGAGATCTTCGGCAAGGCCATGTCCGCCCAAATGGCCATTGGCGAGCTGCCCTACGGCAACGTGGAGCTGGAGCAGACCGCCTCCTTCATCGCCAAGGTGGGAGACTACGCCATGGCCCTCTCCCGCAGCGCCGCGGTCAACGGCGCTTACAGCCAGCAGGAGCTGGAGACCCTCCGCGCCCTGAGCGAAAGCGCCTCCTCCCTGTCGGAGATGCTCAACCGGCTTCAGGGAGAACTGTACGCCGGCACAGTCACGCTGGAGGACCTGAACACGGTACAGCAGCGGCTCTCCGCCGCCACTGAGGACGGAGAGGAGCTGGCGGGCGGCTCCTTCCAGACCATCGAGGCCGACTTCCCCGAGGTACCAACCCTCATCTACGACGGGCCCTTTTCCGAGCACCTTGCAAGCCGCTCTCCCAAGCAGCTGGAGGGCAGGAATCAGGTCACGCAGGAAGAGGCGCTAAAGGCGGCAGCCTCCTTCCTGGAGCTAAAGCCGGAGATCTTCACCTTTGTCTCCGCCGGGTCGGGAGAGATCCCCACCTATGCCTTCTCCGCCCTGGTGGACGGGGGTGAGCTCTATGTGGAGGTCACCCAGGCCGGTGGACAGATCCTGGGTCTTATGAATTCCCGGTGGGTGGGCGAAGCGACCCTGTCACGGGAAGAGGGGCTGGAGATCGCCGGGGCCTTCCTGGCCCAAAAGGGCTACGGCGACCTGACGCCCACCTATTCCATTCTCCAGGACGGGGCCCTCACCGTCAACTTTGCCGCCGTACAGGACGGCGTGGTGTGCTACCCCGACCTCATCAAGGTCTCCGTGGCGCTGGACAACGGCAGCCTTGTGGGTCTGGAGTGCGGCGGCTACCTGATGAACCATACCCAGCGCGACCTTCCCGCACCGGCTGTGGAGGTCTCTCAGGCCGCGCAGCGGATCTCGCCCGACCTCAGCATCCTCTCCACCGCCCTCGCCCTTATCCCCACCGGCGGGGAAAACGAGATCCTCTGCCATGAGTTCAAGTGCCAGAGCGGCGACGGTCAGCACTGCATCGTCTATGTCAACGTCCTCACCGGAATGGAGGAGCGCATCCTGCTCCTTCTGGAAGATGAGAGCGGCACTCTGGTCCTCTGATTTTCTCTTCTTTTCACAAATTATTTACTTGCGTCAGGGTGCGTTGGATGGTACAATCCCTACGAAGAGCCATTCCGGCAAGTCCCATTTACAAAAGGAGGAATTTATCATGAACAAGTACGCTGGTACCCAGACCGAGAAGAATCTGCAGGCTGCCTTTTCCGGCGAGTCCGAGGCGAGAAACAAGTACACCTACTTCGCTTCCGTAGCCAAGAAGGAGGGCTATGAGCAGATCTCCGCCCTCTTCCTCAAGACCGCTGACAATGAGAAGGAGCACGCCAAGCTCTGGTTCAAGGAGCTCCAGGGCATCGGCAACACCGCCGCCAACCTGGCCGCCGCCGCCGCCGGCGAGAACTACGAGTGGACCGACATGTACGAGGGCTTCGCCAAGACCGCCCAGGAGGAGGGCTTCCCCGAGCTGGCCGCCAAGTTCCGTCTGGTGGCCGCCATCGAGAAGCACCATGAGGAGCGCTACCGCGCCCTGCTCAAGAACGTGGAGATGGCCGAGGTCTTTGCCAAGAGCGAGGTGAAGGTCTGGGAGTGCCGCAACTGCGGCCACATCGTGGTGGGCACCAAGGCCCCCGAGATCTGCCCCACCTGCGCCCATCCCCAGAGCTACTTCGAGATCCACGCCGAGAACTATTGATCCAAAACGCCGCAAAAAGCCCGCCCTTCCTCAGAAGGGCGGGCTTTTTCCGTTTTCTCAGAAGGGCGGCAGGTCCCGGCTCTGGGGGATGGCGTCTCCCTCGTACTCCAGCTCGTCGGGCACCGGCTCGGAGATGGGCGGGCGGTCGGGCGCCGCGTCCACCATGCTCTGGCGCATCTGCATCTCCTGCCACGCTTCCTTGGTAATGAGCACCTGGCGGGGCTTGGAGCCCTCAAAGGGGCCCACCACGCCCTTCTCCTCCATCTGGTCCACCAGGCGGGCGGCCCGGGAGTAGCCCAGCTTGAGCCGCCGCTGGAGCATGGAGACGCTGGCCATGCCGGTCTCCACCACCACCTCAATGGCGGCGGGCAGCAGCTCGTCGTAGTCGTCGCCCGTCTCCTCGGGGGCAGAGCCTCCCACGCCCTTGCCCTGCTTGTCCTTTTCGGCGGCGTGCTGCTCGATCTCGTGGAGGATGGCCTCGTCGTATTCCGCGCCGCCGCCCTGCTTCTTGATGAACTCCACCACCGCCGCCACCTCCTCATCGCTGATGAGGCAGCCCTGGACCCGCTGGGGCTTTCCGGTGCCCAGGGGGAAGTAAAGCATGTCGCCCTTCCCCACCAGCTTTTCCGCGCCGGTGGTGTCCAGGATGATGCGCGACTCCAGGCTGGAGGCCACCGCGAAGGCGATGCGGCTGGGGATATTGGCCTTCATCAGGCCGGTGATCACGTCGGCCGAGGGCCGC
>DVLB01000022.1 GCA_018715695.1 Candidatus Galloscillospira stercoripullorum | reverse complement strand
AGATGGACCAGGTGGGCCAGACCAATCCCGACATCTATGAGTTTTACAACCTGGGACTGGGTGACCCCATCCCGGTCTCCGCCGTCCACGGCCACGGCACCGGCGATCTGCTGGACGCCTGCTTTGCCTACTTCCCCCCTGCGGAAGAGGAGGAGGAGAGCGACGATGTGATCAAGGTCGCTGTCATCGGCAAGCCCAACGTGGGCAAGTCCAGCCTGGTCAACCGCATCCTGGGGGAGGAGCGGGTCATCGTCTCCAACGTGGCGGGGACCACCCGGGACGCGGTAGACAGCTTTTTTGAGAACGGTAAAGGGAAATACCTTTTCATCGACACGGCGGGAATGCGCAAGAAATCCAAGGTGGATGACCGGGTGGAAAAGTTCTCGGTGCTCCGCTCCACCATGGCTATCGAGCGCAGCGACGTGTGCCTCATCCTCATTGACGCCAACGAGGGAGTCACCGAGCAGGACACCAAGGTGGCGGGCCTTGCCCACGAGGCGGGGAAGGCCTCCATCATCGTGGTCAACAAGTGGGACGCGGTGGAGAAGGACGACAAGACCATGGACCGGATGCGCAAGGACATCCGGCGGGACCTCTCCTATATGACCTACGCGCCCATTCTCTTCATTTCCGCCCTCACCGGACAGCGGGTAGAGCGGCTCTTTGAGCTCATCAACTATGTGAATGACCAGTCGGCCATGCGTATCACCACCGGCATGCTCAACACCGTTTTGGCCGACGCCACCGCCCGGGTCCAGCCGCCCACGGACAAGGGCCGCCGGCTGAAGATCTATTATATGACCCAGGTGGGGGTGAAGCCGCCCCACTTTGTGGTCTTCTGCAACGAGGCCCAGCTGTTCCACTTCTCCTACCAGCGGTATATCGAAAACCAAATCCGCAGCACCTTTGGCCTGGAGGGTACGCCGGTGATCCTCACCGTGCGGCAAAAGAGCGACAAGGAGGGGTAAGATATGCCGACTGAGCTGACCGGGGGCTTTGTGGCCGCTGACATGGTGCTTCCCATGCTGCTGGCGGCGGTGATCTCCTATTTTCTGGGCTGCTCCAACGGGGCGGTCATCATTTCCAAGTACATCCTGCGGGACGACGTACGCAAACACGGCAGCGGAAATGCGGGCCTTACCAACTTCTATCGCACCTTCGGCGGGCCGCTCACCCTGGTGGTGATCCTCATTGATGTGCTCAAGGCTGTGGCGGCCGTCTGGGTGGGCCTTCTGCTGGTGCGATTCTGGGACGGGGGAGTCTGGAGCCAGATGCCCATCGTGACGGCCTGGGCCAAATACTGGGCCGGTCTGTGGTGTCTGCTGGGCCATATGTTCCCCTGCATGTTCCATTTCAAGGGAGGCAAGGGCATCCTCTCCGGCGGCGCCATCGCCATCATGATCGACTGGCGGGTGGCCCTGGTGGTCTGGGGCGGTTTCCTCATTCTGGCGGTGATCACCCGGTGGGTGTCCCTGGGCTCCTGCTGGGCGGGATTTTCCTTTCCTTTTGTGAGCCTGTTCGTCTACCGGGACGCAGCGATTTTTCTCATGGCCCTCATCTGCGGCGGCCTCATCCTCTGGAAGCACCGGGAGAACATCCGGCGCATCCTGAAAGGGGAGGAGTCCCGGTTTACCCTACATAAGAAAAAGGAGGGGCCGGGCGCATGAAGATCACCGTTGTGGGCAGCGGCGCCTGGGGCACTGCTCTGGCCCTGGTTCTCTTGGAGAATGGGCATGACGTGACGCTCTGGTCCCACCGGGAAGAGTCCGCCCGGCAGATGGAGGAGCGCCGGGAGAACCCCATGCTGCCGGGAGTGGCCCTGCCTTCTCAGTTGAAGATCACCGCACGGCTGGAGTCGCTCTCCGACTGCCGCGCGGCGGTGCTGGCCACGCCTTCCTTCGCTGTGCGGGAGACGGCCAGAAAGATCGCGCCCCTGCTTCCCCACGGCGCGGCGGCGGTGCTGGTGTCCAAGGGGATCGAGAAGGAAACCTCTCTGCGCCTTTCTCAGGCCGTGAGAGAGGAGATTGGACCGGGCCACCCCGTGGTGGTGCTGTCTGGCCCGTCCCACGCGGAAGAGGTGAGCCGGGGCATCCCCACCGCCCTGGTCTCCGCCTGTGAGGACCGCCTGGCGGCGGAGCAGGTGCAGGACCTGTTTATGAACGAGCGGCTGCGGGTCTACGCCTCGCCCGACATAGTGGGCGTGGAGCTGGGAGCGGCGCTCAAGAACGTCATCGCTCTGTGCGCCGGCTGCTGTGACGGCCTGGGCTACGGAGACAATACCAAGGCCATGCTCATGACCCGGGGGCTTACCGAGATGGCTCGGCTGGGTGTGGCCATGGGAGCAAAAAAAGAGACCTTCGCCGGTCTCACCGGCATAGGGGACCTGATCGTCACCTGTACCTCCATGCACTCGCGTAACCGCCGCTGCGGCATCCTTATCGGCCAGGGCGTGCCGGTGGAGCGCGCCCTCCAGGAGATCGGCGCGGTGGTGGAGGGGTATTACGCGGCGGCCACCGCCCATGCCCTGGCGGAGAAGGTGGGCGTAGAGATGCCCATTGCCGAAGCGGCCTATCAGGTGCTCTACCACGGAAAGGACGTGCGCGGCGTGGTGGGGGAACTGATGACCCGGGAGAAAAAGCACGAGATCGAGGACATCTGGGTATGAAGGAGAACGCGGCGGGCGCTGTCACAAGCCTCCGCCGTGTTTTTGCGCCTCCGGGCGCGCGCAACAGCTCCCGAGGAAATTATCGAAGAAACTACAATGGAGGCTAAAATTGCCTTGCGTTTTCCCGACAAATGCAGTATAATCAATCCGATAACATGTATTTTTGCGGCTTCAATTGGGCGAACGGATATGAGTGTCTGCCCGGAGAAGTGAAAAAGGGGCAGTACGAGTTATGAGCGTACGCTTTTTTAAGCGGATATTTTTGTGCATACTGTTGCTGATTTTTTTGATCCCAGTGGCTCTGGCGGCCTATTTCGGCGTGAGCCGGAGCCGGGAGGCCGAGGAAAACAAACAGCTGCGCGCACAGCTGGAGCAGCTGCAGGCGTCGGGAGGACAGACCGACGGCGTAACCGGTCCTGACGGCGCTTCTTTTCCGTATCAGGAGCTTTATCCTGAGCTCTACTGCGAGCCGGAGCGTCCCGACGGATGGCAGCGCAGCGAGAATACCGTCTACCTGACCTTTGATGATGGCCCCTCCGCCAATACCGCCGCCATTCTGGACGTGCTGGCGGCGCAGGGCGTGAAAGCCACTTTCTTTGTGGGCGGGAGCGAGGCGGAAAACGCCTCCGAGCTGCTGCGGCGGATCGTGGAAGAGGGACATACCATCGGCATCCATACATATTCCCACCAGTACCGTGAGCTTTATAGCTCGGTGGAGAGCTATCTGGCGGATTTCAAGCAGGTCTACGACATGATCTATGAGGCCACCGGCGTAAAAGCGGAGATCTTCCGTTTCCCCGGCGGCAGTATCAACGGCTATAACGGCCTGATCTACGAGCAGCTCATCGCGGAGCTCACCCGGCGCGGATTCACCTATTACGACTGGAACGTGACCGGCGGGGACTCCATCAGCGGCGCCACCGCGCAGGACATCACCTACAATGTCGTAAGCGGCATGGAGGGGATCGACCGTGCAGTCGTTGCGCTCCATGATTTCGACGGCGGCGCGGCCACTGTGGAGGCGCTGCCCGGGATCATTGAGCAGCTGCGGCAGGGGGGTAATTCCTTCGCGGCGCTGACGCCGGAGGTTTCACCCATTATTTTCGGATACGCGAGCGTGTCCTGAGGTTGGGCACACCAATATTCTGACGGGGAGATTGGAAGGGATAGCATGGCAGACAACAAGGAGAACATGCGCCAGGCGATGAAGGAGCTTCTCAGCCTGGTTGGGATCAGCGGTTCGGACCGCGAGAAGGAGGAGAAGCCGGCCCGGGAGCAGGTTGCCGCCGCCCCCGCAGCGCAGGAGGCTCAGCCCGCCCCCGCGGCGAAGCAGACCGCTCCCCAGAAGCAGGCGGCTGCCCCCAAGGCCGCGCCTGCACAGCCTGCGTCCCAGCCGCAGAAGACGGCTCAGGCGCCCAAGGCCGCTCCTCAGGCGGCGCCCAAGACCGCGGCGCAGCGGCCCGCACCCCAGCCGGAGCCTGCCCGTCACAGCGAACACATCCAGCAGGAGGTCGCCGCCACTGTGCAGCGTGTGGTCAGCGAGAGCCAGCGTCCCAAACAGGAGGAGCCCCGGGGCGGTATCTTCAGCGGCTTCATGCGCCGCAGGGAGGAGCCCGAGGCCGCTACCACAGGATTTGACCCGGCGTGGACTGCCGCTCAGACCGTGGAGCCCCAGGAGGAGAACCATAGCTATGCCGGGCGGTCCGGCGGCACGGTCATCGCGGCCGGCACCTCTATTTTCGGAGACATCCGCGCCGAGGGCGAGGTGGAGTTCCAGGGCAAGCTCAAGGGCAATCTGGAGGCTGCCGGAAATGTGATCGTCACCGGCAAGGTGCTGGGCGATGTGATCGGCGACGCGGTGGAGCTGATCGGCTGCGCCATCCAAGGCAACGTGATCGCCGCCTCCATGCTCCAGGTGGACGCCGCCACCGTCATCGTGGGCGATGTGACCGCCCAGAGCCTGGTGACCGACGGCAAGATCAAAGGTAACCTCACGGTAGCCAGAAGCGCCACCTTCCAGCAGAACGCCGTTCTGGCGGGCAATGTGACCGCCGCTCTGGTGTCCATGAGCGAGGGCGCCAAGATTCAGGGTGCCGTCCGCATCACCCAGGACAATGAAACCAGCGCCCTGTTTGGAGAGGGTCTGGAGATCTGATGGAGAAAAAAGAGAGACGGACCTTTTGGTCCGTCTCTCTCTTTTTTTCTTGTGGCCGGAAGGGAGGAAAAACAAAAGCCCCGCATCCAACGGATGCAGGGCTCAGCCAGTCGAAAAAGTCTTTTCGACTGGCTGCTGCACTTTTTGAACCTTCAAAAAGGTTCAAAAAGTGGTTTGACTAGACGCGAAAGACAACCCTGACGGTTTTCTTTCACACTAACTTTCCCTCCGAAATCTTGGGCCAGAAGGGGTTATCGACAGTCTTAAGCCCTGCATCCTCTGGATGCAGGGCTTGTTTCATTGGGACGACCGTGTTTTACACAGCGCGGGTGACCTTACCCGAACGGAGGCATCTGGTGCAGACGTAGACGTGCTTGGGAGTACCGTCCACGATCGCCTTGACGCGCTTCACATTGGGCTTCCAGGGCCGATTGGAGCGGCGGTGGGAGTGGGAAACCTGAATGCCGAACACGACGCCCTTATCGCAGAATTGACATTTGGCCATAGCTTGAACCTCCTCGCTGGTCAGTATCACGCTTGATAAAGCATCGAATGATATGATAGCAGAAAGACGTAGAAATTGCAAGTGTTTTTTTGAAAAAGAGGGGTGAATTTCCCTTGGACTTGCACGGGAACAGAAATGTGTGTATACTGATACCAAAGAAAAGGAGAGGGGAGCAGTAAGATGGACAGCCCTTACAGTGTGCCGCTTGGAAAACTGATCGAAGAGTTCAATATGGAGGTGCTGCGGGGTGCCAGCGGCTATCAGGAGCGCCCGATCCGCACGGTGGACGTGAACCGTCCCGGCCTCCAACTGACCGGCTTTTTCGACTATTTCGGGCATAAGCGCCTTCAGATCCTGGGCAGGGTGGAAAACACCTATCTGGCCGGCCTCACCGCTGAGCAGCGCCGGGAGAGCTTTGAGAAGCTTTTCCACTACGATATTCCGGCCCTGATCATTTCACGGGGCATGGAGCCGTTTGCGGAGTGCATGGAGATGGCGGAGAAGTACGACCGCACCATCCTGCGCACCCAGGAGGCCACGTCCGCCTTTATGAGCGGCATCATCGCGGCGCTGAGCGTCTACCTCTCTCCCCGCATTACCCGCCATGGCGTGCTGGTGGAGGTCTATGGCGAAGGGGTGATGCTCCTGGGCGAATCGGGGGTAGGCAAGAGCGAAACCGCCATCGAGCTGGTTAAGCGCGGCCATCGGCTCATCGCTGACGACGCGGTGGAGATCAAGAAGGCAGGCAACAAACGCCTGGTAGGTTCGGCGCCGGAGCTGATCCGCCACTATATCGAGCTGCGGGGCATCGGTGTGGTGGACGTGCGCCGTCTGTTCGGTATGTCCGCGGTCAAGGACGACGCGGACATCGACATGGTCATCAACCTGGAACAGTGGAAGGACAACGCCATGTATGACCGGCTGGGACTGGAGAGCCTGTATACCACCATTCTGGATGTGCAGGTGCCCACCCTGACCGTGCCGGTCAAGCCGGGAAGGAACCTGGCCGTGATCGTGGAGGTAGCGGCCATGAACAACCGCAACAAGAAAATGGGCTATAACGCAGCCATGGAGTTTACCAGACAGATCAACGAGCACTTCGACCAGGCTATGAGCCAGCAGAATCCATAAAGGATGCCGAGACGAGACGGTCAATAGACTCTTCTGACCAAAGGTAAAGTGCAGCGGCCTGCCCAAAAGACTTTTGGGACAGCCTGACGGTCCCCCGCGGTACACGCGGGGGACCGTATTTTTAATTCGGCGCTATTTGTAGGTTTGTCAAACATATTGGACGGCGAACTCGTTAGGAGAGGACCAGTTAAGCGGTCTCATAGGGAAGTTGTTGGAGCGGCGGTTATGGACAGCGAGCTGCCTGGTGAAGTCATCCAGGGAGTAAA
>DVLB01000021.1 GCA_018715695.1 Candidatus Galloscillospira stercoripullorum | reverse complement strand
GCTTTAACGCCGCGCTCCAGGCGCGCCGCAGGTGCGGCGCACAAGCGTTTTGCGCAGCAAAACCTTGAACTGGGCGGGATTCACTCCCGCCCAGTTGAGTAAGATCCGGGGTCCCCGCCGCGCCGGCGCGGCGGGGTGCGCGGCGAGGCCACCATCAGCGACAACGACGACAATAAAGAGACCGACGAGTTCGGTTTGGGCAAGAACCTGCTTTAACGCCGCGCTCCAGGCGCGCCGCAGGTGCGGCGCACAAGCGTTTTGCGCAGCAAAACCTTGAACTGGGCGGGATTCACTCCCGCCCAGTTGAGTAAGATCCGGGGGCCCCGCCGCGCCGGCACGGCGGGGTGCGCGGCGAGGCCACTATCAGCGACAACGACGATAATAAAGAGACCGACGAGTTCGGCTTGGGCAAGAATCTGCTGTGAGCACCCTCAAAATTTTTTGAAATTGTATCACAGTTATCATTCTTTCCACCCCGGTTGTGCTATCATCACCACCAAGGAACCATTTTCATAAAAGGAGTGTTCTCTCATGGCTAAGATGTATTATGAAAAGGACTGCGATCTCAACTACCTCAACGGTAAGAAGATCGCCATTATCGGCTATGGCTCTCAGGGCCATGCCCATGCCCTGAACCTGAAGGACTCCGGCTGCGAGGTGTGCGTGGGCCTGCGTCCCGGCTCCAAGAGCGCCGCCGCTGCCCAGGCCGCCGGTCTGACCGTCAAGACCGTGCCCGAGGCTGCCCAGTGGGGCGACATCGTGATGATGCTCATCAACGACGAGGCCCAGGCTGAGGTCTACAAGAAGGACATCGCCCCCTACATGACCGAGGGCAAGGCTCTGGCCTTCGCCCACGGCTTCAACATCCGCTACCAGCAGATCGTGCCCCCCGCCGGGGTGGACGTGTTCATGGCCGCCCCCAAGGGTCCCGGCCACACCGTGCGCAGCCAGTATGTGGCGGGCAAGGGCGTACCCTGCCTGGTGGCCGTGGAGCAGGACGCCACCGGCAAGGCCTACCAGATCGCCCTGGCGTACATCGCGGGTATCGGCGGCGCCCGTGCCGGCGTGATGGAGACCACCTTCCACGACGAGACCGAGACCGACCTGTTCGGTGAGCAGGCGGTGCTGTGCGGCGGCGTGGTGGACCTGATGCGCTGCGGCTTCGAGACTCTGGTGGAGGCTGGCTACGAGCCGGAGAACGCCTACTTTGAGTGCATCCACGAGATGAAGCTCATCATCGACCTGATCAACAAGGGCGGTGTGGCTGCCATGAACTACTCCATCTCGGACACCGCCGAGTATGGCGAGTATGTCTCCGGTCCCCGGGTGCTGCCCTATGAGGAGACCAAGAAGAACATGAAGGCGGTCCTCTCCGACATCCAGGACGGCACCTTCGCCGGCAAGTGGATCGCCGAGAACAAGAACGGCCGCACCTTCTTCAACTCCAAGCGTGCCCAGCTCAAGAAGCACCAGATGGAGATCGTGGGCGCCGAGCTGCGCAAGAACATGATCTGGGGCGGCGACAGCGACCTGGACAGCGCCTCCAACTGATCCTTCCCCAAACCAATATCAAAGCGGGCCTGACGCGATGCGTCAGGCCCGCTTCAGCTTGTCAAAAAAACCTCCCCGCAGGGAAGTCTCACAGAGTTCCGTCGTCCGCAGACGACGGAATAAAATCTGAATTCGTCATTTCCGGGGACATGTGCCTCGGAAATGACACTTCTCATGACGGATAGGGTGACAATTTCGTAAGGAATCGAACCCTATCCGTCATGCAGCCTTTTGTCGAAAAAGGCCAGGGGCCTTTTTCGACAGCCAAAAGCGGGCCTGACGCGATGCGCCAGGCCCGCTTTTTATCTCTCTCATCCCATCGCGCGGGGCAGGCGGTCCACCAGGTCGCTGGGGAGCATCCCCCGCTCCCCCAGCTCCGCCGCGGCCAAGTCCCCGGCAAGGCCGTGGAGGTACACCGCCGCGGCAGCAGCCTTCCCCGGCTCCATACCCTGGCCCAGCAGGGAGACCAGCATCCCCGCCAGCACGTCGCCGCTGCCTCCCTTGGCCATGCCCGCGTTGCCCGTGGTGTTGACAAGACAGCGTCCGTCAGGCAGAGCGGTGATGGTCCGGTGGCCCTTGAGGACCAGGATGCAGCCCCAGCGTACCGCGAATTCCCGGGCCTTACCCAGCCGGTCCTCTCCCGAGAGGTCGCCGCCCAGGCGGGCAAACTCCCCATCGTGGGGGGTGAGGATGGTGCTACGCCCCCGGCGCTTCTCCAGCACCTCCATGTGCCCCGCCAGGGCGGTGAGACCGTCGGCATCCACCACCACCGGACAGGAGAGCTCCTCCAGCAGCATGAGGGACAGCTCATGGCGCCTCCGGTCCCGGCCCAGACCGGGGCCGACGAGTACCGCGTCACATTTTCCCGCCAGGGCCAGCAGCTTGGCGCTGCGTTCCGGGATGGGCCGGGCCATGGCCTCGTCACACTTGCACGCCACGATGGGGTAGACCGCAGGGTCGGTGACCACGGTGACCAGGCCGCCCCCGGCTCTCAGCGCCCCCCGGGCGGCCAGGGCCGGCGCGCCGGTATAGCCCACGCTGCCGCCCAGGATGAGGGTCTTGCCGAAGGTGCCCTTGTGGCCGTCGGCGGGCCGGGCGGGGAGCCAGCTTCTCACATCGCCCCGGTCGATGGCGGCGGTGTGCCACCCCTCCCCCACCAGGATGTCCGCGGGGATGCCGATGTCATGGACCACTACCCTTCCGGCGTGCAGCGCCCCCTTGCCCACATAGAGCCCCGGCTTGGCCCGGGAGAAGGTGACGGTGACGGCGGCCTCCACCGCGTCTCCCAGCATCCGCCCGGTGTCGGTCTCCACCCCGGAGGGAATGTCCGCCGAGACCACCGGCGCGCCGGCGCGGTTCATAAGCGCCACCGCATGGGCGGCGGCGGTACGCAGCGGAGCGTTGAGCCCCACGCCAAACAGCGCGTCCACTACCACGTCCGCCCCCAGGGTCCAGGCCGTCTGGTCCGGCTCGCCGGGGCGGAAGTCCTCCAGAGTGCCTCCCGCCTCCTCCAGGCGCTGGGCCATGGAGCGGCAGTCCGCACTCATCTTCCCCCGCTCTCCCACCAGGAAACAGCGCACCTGCCAGCCCCGCGCCAGCAGCAGCCGGGCGGCGGCCACGCCGTCGCCACCGTTGTTTCCCGGTCCGGCGAATACCGCCGCCCGCCGCTCTTCTCCGGGCACGTTCCGGGTAAAAGACACCGTCCGGCCGTCCAGGCTGGCCTCTCCCTCCGCCTGGGGCAGGTAGACCATGCCAGGGCGCCCTTCCGAGGCCAGCTCCTCCACCGCCTCCGCAAGGCCCTGCGCCGCCCATTCCATGAGTGTCAGGGAGGGGATGCCCCGCTCCTCGATGGCCCGGCGGTCCATCTCCCGCATCTCTCCGGCCTTCCAAAGCTCCCGCATACCGCCGCCTCCTTCGCTGTGCTTTCCGTACTGCCATTATAGGCCCCGGGAGACGCAATCGTCAATTTCATCTTGCATTTTCCCCAGTAATGTGGTATAAAAGTCAGGTATGAACGCGAAGAAGGGGAAAATAGCGCACCAGCTGTCCTTTCAGAGAATGGCGGTCACCGGCTGAGAGCCGCCTGGGACGGACGCGCTTGGTTCGCCCCGGAGCGGCCTGTGAGAGCAGGACGGCCCGCCCGCCGGTATCAGGGCTTTGAGTGCGTGTGATTCACGAATGCGGGTGGTACCGCGGAAGGCTTGCCTTTCGTCCCAGTGTGTGGGACGGAGGGCTTTTTTTGTGCCCGGGTCCCCGCGGCTATGTCATCATCAACCTCTGAAAGGAAGAAGCAGCAGATGAAAGAACAACTCTCCACGATCCGCGCCCAGGCTCTCGCCGCCTTTGAGCAGGCGGACAGCTCCGCCGCCCTGGACGAGCTGCGGGTAAAGTATCTGGGCAAGAAGGGCGAGCTCACCGCCGTTCTCAAGCAGATGGGCTCCCTCTCCCCCGAGGAGCGGCCCGCCATGGGCGCCCTGGCCAACGAAGTCCGTGAGGCCCTGGAGCAGGCCCTGGAGGAGCGGGGCCGGGCGCTGGAGGCCAAGGCGCTGGAGGAGAAGCTCCGCTCCGAGGCTCTGGACGTCACCGTCCCCGGCAAGGCCGTGAAGCTGGGCCACCGCCACCCCATGTATATCGCCCTGGACGAGATCAAGGAGATCTTTATCGGCATGGGCTTCACCGTGCTGGACGGGCCCGAGATCGAGCTGGCCTCCTACAACTTCGACAAGCTCAACGCCGAGGAGGGACACCCCTCCCGGGACTGGAGCGATACCTTCTACTTCGATGAGGACTCCCGGGTCATGCTCCGCTCCCAGACCAGCCCCATGCAGGTGCGGGCCATGGAGACCATGGAATTGCCCATCCGCATCATCGCCCCCGGCCGGGTCTACCGCAAGGACGAGGTGGACGCCACCCACTCCCCCATGTTCCACCAGGTGGAGGGCATGGTCATCGACAAGGGCGTCACCATGGCCGACCTGAAGGGCACCCTCAACACCGTGGTGGAGCAGCTCTACGGCAAGGGCACCAAGACCCGCTTCCGTCCCCACCACTTACCCTTCACCGAGCCCTCCTGCGAGGTGGACGTCCAGTGCCACGCCTGCGGCGGCAAGGGCTGCCGGGTGTGCAAGGGCGAGGGCTGGATTGA
>DVLB01000002.1 GCA_018715695.1 Candidatus Galloscillospira stercoripullorum | reverse complement strand
AGTGCGAATCCTTTGAGCAGACCGACGACGGACAGTCCCCGCTTGCAAAGATGACCGACTGGGTCAACACAACCTGCCCGCACTGCGGCGGCCCGGCCAAGAGAGAGACCGACACCATGCCGCAGTGGGCTGGTTCCTCCTGGTACTTCCTGCGCTACTGCGACCCGCACAACGATGAGTGCCTGGCCTCCAAAGAGGCGCTGGACTACTGGTGCCCGGTTGACTGGTACAACGGCGGCATGGAGCACACCACCCTGCACCTGCTCTACTCCCGCTTCTGGCACAAGTTCCTCTACGACATCGGCGTGGTGCCCACCAAGGAGCCCTACCAGAAGCGCACCAGCCACGGCATTATCCTGGGCGAGGGCGGCGAGAAGATGTCCAAGAGCCGTGGCAACGTGATCAACCCCAACGACGTGGTGGCTCAGTACGGCGCGGACACCATGCGGCTGTATATCATGTTCATCGGCGACTTTGAGAAGGCCGCCGCCTGGAGCGACAACGCGGTCAAGGGCTGCAAGCGTTTCCTGGACCGGGTGTGGAACCTCTCGGAGAACCTCACCGAGAGCGCCGGCTACTCTCCCGCCAACGAGAGCGCCATCCACAAGGCCATCAAGAAGGTGTCCGACGACATCGAGGCCATGAAGTTCAACACCGCCCTGGCCACCCTCATGGCCCTGGTCAATGACTTCTACCAGAACGGCTGCTCCCGGGGAGACTACGAGGCCCTGCTGCTCATGCTCTCTCCCTTCGCGCCCCACCTGACCGAGGAGCTGTGGGAGAGCCTGGGCTACGCCGAGGGCAGGGGCATGGCCTGCAAGCAGCCCTGGCCGGAGTACGACGAGAGCAAGACCATCGACGCCGCTGTGCAGATGGCCGTCCAGGTGGGCGGCAAGCTGCGCGCCTCCATCACCGTGCCCCTGGACAGTGATGAGGAGGCCGTGGTGGCCGAGGCCATGAAGGACCCCAAGGTGCAGAAGTTCACCCAGGGCATGGAGATCGTCAAGGTCATCCTGGTGAAAAACAAGCTGGTCAACCTCATCGTCCGGCCGGCGAAATAAGACTGGAACGAAATCCCTGCTTGACAAGGGATAAAAAGTTTCATATAATAGCACTGTTATAAAGCCATATCTAGGCGTATTGCCTATGCCTGTGGCCCTTTTGCGGCGGACTGCCGCCGCATCGGAGGGAGGGGAAATCAATGTCGGAAGTCCACGTGAAGGATGGCGAGTCTCTGGAGAACGCCCTCAAGCGTTTTAAGCGCAACTGCGCCAAGTCGGGCGTCCTGGCTGAGGTGCGTAAGCGTGAGCATTACGAGAGTCCCAGCGTCAAGCGCCGCAAGAAGTCTGAGGCCGCGCGCAAGAACCGCAAGAAGTTCTATTAAGTCGTAACCAGTTAAGGCCCCGCAGCGAAAGCTGCGGGGCCTTTCTTGTATCCTGGGCTCAGGGAACGCGCAGGAGGTCAGGTAGAAGGTCGCGGAAGGGGGCGTAGGGCAGCAGAGCGTCGGAGATGCCCAGGCTCCGGGCCACATGGAGCTTCTTGCGCACGCTGGAGAGGTCGTCAAAGAGGATGAAGTGGGCGCCGTTCTGGCGGGACATGAAGGTGAAGTAGTGGGCGCACAGCTCGTCGGAGAAGAAGACGGAGGGCTGCCGCTCCTCCATCAGGGCGCGCAGCTCCTCCTGGGAGAGAGGGGTGCCCTGGCCGGTGGGGGAGGGGAGGTAGAAGTCCTGGGCCACCCGCTCCACCCAGAGGGCCAGGCGGCCGGGGGTATAGCGCGCTGCGGCCTCGCTGAGCCGCTGGCGCAGAGAGCCGCCGGACAGGGCGGTGGGGATGAGGATCTTGGCGCGCTTACAGGAGGGCGCGTAGGGCTCGCTGACGTAGAGGGGCCAGCCCCGCTCCGCCAGCAGCTCCTCCAGCTGCGCCAGCATCTCGCTGAGACTGCGCAGGGGTGGGGCGGAAAACAGGCACACCACCCCCGCGCCGCCCCGGGCGGCGCACTCCCGGAGCACCTCGTGGCAGAAGGGCGTGGCCTCTCCCCGGCCGTCAAAGCCGGTGTCGTCCACGGCCAGCAGGCCGCCCCGGGCGGCCACGGGGATGCTGGAGCGGAAGAGATGGAGGCCCTTGCCCACCCGGTAGGACAGGTGGGCGATGGGCGCGCCCAGGGCCAGGGCCTCGGACATGTCCCCGGGCGAGACGGCCAGGATCAGGTTGGATTTGACTTGCATCACGGCGGGTCCCCCTTGTTCCGGTGAGGGAAAGCTGGTATAATAACGTCTGCTTCATAAACCGAAAATCGGTCTATTCACGCGGCATGGCCGCTTTCCCGTATCCATTATGACACATCCTATGCGCGTCCCGGCCCGGAAAGACCGGTACTTGACAGAAACGAGGTGGCCCATGGCCTTTTCACCCATACCCCACGAGGTCTATCCCGATATTTTTCACATCGACCCCAAATGGCTGCGGCGGCAGGGGATCACGCTGCTGCTGGCCGACCTGGACAACACCCTGGCCCGGTACGGCCAGGCCGCCCCGGAAGCGCGGGTGATCGCCTGGAAGGAGGCCCTGGCGGCGGAGGGAGTGGAGCTGTTCCTGCTGTCCAACAGCCGCAAGAGCCTGCGGGTCAAGCACTACGCCGAGGCCCTGGGGGTGCCCTACCAGGGCCACTCGGGCAAGCCCAGCCGCAGCGGCTTCCGCCAGGCCATGGAGCGCATGGGCCGCACCAGCGCCGAGACCGCTATGGTGGGGGACCAGATCTTCACCGACGTGCTGGGGGCCCGGCGCAGCGGCGTCATGGCCCTGATGGTGGAGCCCATCGAGCTGCGGGGCAATCCCGGGCGCTACCTGCGCTACGGGCTGGAGACCCCCTTCCGCTATGCCGGCAAGCGCCGGCGGGAGCGGCGGCTGTGAGGGCGGCCTTTGGCCCGGCGGGCAACGCCGACGAGTTTGCCGCCCGGTATAAGTCCTCTTTGGACGCTCCGGCCTGGCTCAGCGCCCAGGGGCTGGAGCTCTATGAGTACCAGTGCGGCAAGGGGGTGAACATCGGGGAGGAGACCGCCCGGAAGCTGGGGCAGCGCGCCCGGGAGCACCAGGTGCGCCTCTCCCTCCACGCGCCCTACTTCATCAATCTGGCAAACCCCGACCCGGAGAGCCTGCGCAAAACGGCGGGGTATATCGTCTCCGCCTGCCGCGCCGCCGACCAGATGGGGGCCGACCGGGTGGTCATCCACTCGGGCGCGCTCATGAAGCGCACCCGCCGGCAGGCACTCTCCATCGCCCTTGCCTCCCTCAGGGAGATCGTGGCCACCGTGGACGGCGAGGGGCTGGGGCATATCCACCTGTGCCCGGAGACCATGGGAAAATTGGGTCAGCTGGGGGACCTGGACGAGGTGCTGGAGCTGTGCACCCTGGACCAGCGGCTGGTGCCCTGCATCGACTTCGGCCACCTCTACGCCCGCAGCCTGGGGGCCGACGAGGGGGAGGAGGCCGTGGAGCGGATGCTCTCCCGGGTCGCGGAGGTGCTGGGGGAGGAGCGGGCCTCCCGCTTCCACAGCCACTTTTCCATGATCGCCTTCACCCCCGGCGGCGGAGAGAAATGCCACCTGACCTTTGACCAGACCGACTTCGGGCCCGACTACCGCCCCCTGATGGCAGCGGTGGCCCGGCGGGGCTGGGGCCCCACCTTCATCTGCGAGTCGGCGGGCACCCAGGCCAGGGACGCCCTGGCCATGCAGCGCGCCTACCTGGCCGCGCTGGGCGAGGGCTAGGCGGGAGAAAGGAGGGAGCACGTTGTCCCGCAGGGAACAAAAACCAAAAGATCCGTCGGGCAAGGTGCCCTTCTTCAACTCGCTGCGCACCAAGTTTGCCCTGACCTATGTGGCGGTCATCGCCGCGGTGGTGGTCCTGCTCAACACCTACCCGGTGTTCGCCTCTCAGAACCTGGTGTTCCAGTCCAAGCAGGCGGCGCTGTGGAACCAGGCCACTACCCTGGCAAGCCCTCTCTCCGGCCTGGGCACCGAGACCCTCACGGAGGAGGCGGTGGCGCGGGTGGTGGAGCAGATGGGCTCCATCGGCGTGACCCGCCTGATGATCACCGACCCTTCCGGCCTGGTGCTCTACGACAGCCGGGAAGTGGGCAGCGCCCTGGGCCGCTACGCCCTGCTCAGCGAGGTGGTGGGCGCCCTGGACGGCAACCGGTACTTCCGCTCGGAGTACCGGGAGGGGGCCTTCCGCAGCCGCGCCGCCGTGCCGGTGACATACCGGAACATGACCATCGGGGCGGTGTACCTCTATGAGTACGACCGGGAGCAGGGTGAATTTCTCATCGGCATCCAGCAGAACCTGCGCTCGCTGTCGGTGGTCATCTGGGTGGTGTCCCTGATTTTGAGCATGGTCTTCAGCCGGGCTCTTACCCGGCGCATCGCCGTGCTGCTGCGGGCGGTGCGCAGCGTCCGGGAGGGCGAGTACAGCCACCGGGTGGCCCTGCCGGGAGCCGACGAGCTCAGCCGCCTGGCCGACGAGTTCGACTCTCTCACCGGCCGCCTCCAGACCACCGAGGAGATCCGGCGCCGCTTCGTCTCCGACGCCTCCCACGAGCTCAAGACCCCCCTGGCCTCCATCCGCCTGCTCACCGATTCCATCCTCCACTCCCAGGAGATGGACCCGGAGACCGCCAAGGAATTCGTCACCGACATCGGTGACGAGGCCGAGCGCCTCACCCGCATCACCGAGAAGCTCCTCACCCTCACCCGCATGGACAACGCCGCCCCGGTGGAGCGGGTGAAGGTGGACGTGCGGGAGGTGGTGGAGCGGGTGCGCCACATGCTGGACCCCCTGGCCGCCGCCGCCGGAGTGGGCTTCGTGTGCGATCTGGGGCCGGAGTGCTTTGTCCTGGCCACCAAGGACGACCTCTACCAGGTGGCCTTCAACCTGGTGGAGAACGCGGTGAAATACAACCTGCCCGGCGGCAGGGTGATGATCTCCCTGTGGCAGGAGGGGGAGAAGGTGCACCTGCGGGTGGAGGACACCGGCGTGGGCATCCCGGAGGAGGACCTGCCCAAGATCTTCGACCGGTTCTACCGGGTGGACAAGGCCCGCTCCCGGGAATCCGGAGGAACCGGCCTGGGACTGTCCATCGCCCGTGAAATTGTGCAGCGCCACCACGGTACCATCGCCCTGGCTCCTCATGAGGGTCCCGGCACCACCATCCGTCTGACACTGCCCATCGCCCAGGAGCGCACTGCCTCCTGATCGCATCTGTTTCCCATAACAAAGGAGGTCTGGCATGGACGCAAAACGGCGCAACCATCGGGATTTTCTGCAAAACATCATCATCTCCCTGCTCTCTTTGTCTGCCGTAATTCTCATTGCCCAGACCCAGATCTATTCTCTGGGCGACAGCAGCGAGTACTTCCAGCAGTTTTTGGGCGGCGATTCCGCAGAGGCCAACACCGCCGTGCAGTCCGTCTCCCTTTCTTCTCCCCTGCGGGTGGCCGTTTCCGGCACCTATGGCCGGTACGGTGATGTGGACCTGGTCACCTCAGACGAGTCCTTCCGCCAGCTGGGCAGTCTTCTCGGCGAGGCTCTGGG
>DVLB01000020.1 GCA_018715695.1 Candidatus Galloscillospira stercoripullorum | reverse complement strand
GAAGGCCGCGTGCTGGTGGGCGGCATCGACGTGCGGGACTACGACATGGACGCCCTGCGCGAGCAGGTGGCCATGGTGCTGCAGAAGAACGTGCTCTTCTCGGGCACCATCAAGGACAATCTCCGCTGGTGCAACAATGAGGCCACCGACGAGGAGATGGTCCGGGTGTGCAAACTGGCCCAGGCCGACCCCTTCATCCAGGAGTTCCCGGACAAGTACGACACCTATATCGAGCAGGGCGGCTCCAACGTCTCCGGTGGCCAGAAGCAGCGCCTGTGCATCGCCCGGGCCCTGCTCAAGAAGCCCAAGATCCTCATCCTGGACGACTCCACCTCCGCCGTGGACACCAAGACCGACGCGCTGATCCGCAAGGCCTTCCGGGAGGAGATCCCGGAGACCACCAAGTTCATCATCGCCCAGCGAATCTCCTCCATTGAGGACGCCGACAAGATCCTGGTGATGGACGGCGGCAAGATCGCCGCCATGGGCACCCATGACGAGCTGCTGCGCAGCTGCGAGATCTACCGCGAGATCTATGAATCCCAGACGAAGGGAGGGGAAGAGAATGCGTAATATGCCTGCCGCACGCTCCCATACGGTGCGCCGCCTGCTCAGCTATGTGGGCCGGGGGTATCAGGTGAAGTTCGGCCTGGTGCTGCTGTGCATCCTCATAAGCGCCATCGCCTCGGTGTCTGGCTCCCTCTTCCTGGGCTCCCTTATCGACGATTATATCGAGCCGCTGCTGGTCATGGCCGACCCCGACTTCAGCGGTCTTGTCCGGGCCCTTGTTATGATGGGCTGCCTCTACCTTACCGGCGCCCTGTGCGCCTTCGCGTACAACCGGCTCATGGTCACCATCTCCCAGGGTGTACAGAAGAAGATCCGGGACGACCTCTTCAGCCACATGCAGACCCTGCCCATCAAGTACTTTGACACCCACGCCCACGGCGACGTGATGAGCGTGTATACAAACGACGTGGACACCCTGCGCCAGATGCTCTCCCAGAGCGTGCCCCAGGTGATCAACTCCTGCATGATGATCCTGGTGGCCTTTATCGGCATGCTGGCCACCGATCTGCTGCTCACCGGCGTGGTGATCCTGTGTGTGGCGGGGATGCTCACCATCACCCGCTTCCTGGCCGGCCGCAGCGGGCGCTACTTTGTGCGCCAGCAGCGCAAGCTGGGCGACCTCAACGGCTATATCGAAGAGATGGTCAACGGCCAGAAGGTGGTCAAGGTCTTCTGCCACGAGGCCGAGGCCCAGGAGGGCTTTGACAAGGTCAACGACGCTCTGTGCGAGAGCGCCGACAAGGCCAACAAGTACGCCAATATCCTCATGCCCATCCTTATCAACATCGGCAATATCCAGTACGTCATCATCGCCATGGCCGGCGGCGCCCTGGCCCTGAGCGGCATTGGCCCCGGTATCACGCTGGGCGTCATCGCCACCTTCCTGCAGCTTTCCAAGAGCCTCTCCAACCCCATCAGCCAGATCTCCCAGCAGCTCAACTCGGTGGTCATGGCCCTGGCGGGCGCCCAGCGGATCTTCGACCTCATGGACGAGGAGAGCGAGGAGGACCACGGTACCGTCACGCTGGTCAACGTGGCCTATAACAAGGACGGCGAGATGGTGGAGAGCGGCGAGCGCACCAACCTCTGGGCCTGGAAGGTCCCCCAGGCCGACGGCACCTATGCCTACACCAAGCTGGCAGGCGACGTGCGCTTTGACCATGTGGACTTTGCCTATGAGGAGGGCAAGACCATCCTCCACGACATCACCCTCTTTGCCAAGCCCGGCCAGAAGCTGGCCTTCGTGGGCGCCACCGGCGCGGGCAAGACCACCATCACCAACCTGATCAACCGCTTCTATGACATCGCCGACGGCAAGATCCACTACGACGGCATCTCCATCAACGACATCCGCAAGAGCGACCTGCGCCGCTCTCTGGGCATCGTCCTCCAGGACACCAACCTCTTCACCGGTACCGTCCGGGAGAACATCCGCTACGGTAACCTGGAGGCCACTGACGAGGAGGTGGAGGCCGCCGCCCGATTGGCAAACGCCGATGACTTCATCCGCCGCCTGCCCCAGGGCTACGACACCATGCTCACCGGCAACGGCGCTAACCTCTCCCAGGGTCAGCGGCAGCTCATCGCCATTGCCCGGGCCGCCGTGGCCGATCCCCCGGTGATGATCCTGGACGAGGCCACCTCTTCCATCGACACCCGGACCGAGGCCATTGTGCAGCGGGGCATGGACTCCCTGATGTACGGCCGGACGGTGTTCGTCATCGCCCACCGGCTGAGCACCGTGCGCAATTCCGACGCCATCATGGTACTGGACCACGGGCGCATCGTGGAGCGGGGCGACCATGAGGACCTCATCGCCCAGAAGGGGCTCTACTATCAGCTCTACACCGGCGCGTTCGAACTGGAATAAACGGCACAGGCACGGCGGCTCCCGATCCGGGACCGCCGTGCCTGCGTTTTTGAGAAGACGGCTGTTCAAATGGGGCGTTTTGGTGTATCATATATAAGCATCTGAAAGACGTGAGGTAACGCCATGACCGAGCTGTTTGAAAAATCTATCCGCACCCTGGAGCTGCCACGGGTGCTGGAGCTGCTTGCCGCCCAGGCGGTGACCGAGGAGGGCAAGGAACGCTGCCTGGCCCTGCGGCCCCTGACCGATCCTGACGACGTGGAGCGCCGCCTGGCCGAGACCACGGCGGCGGTGGAGCTCATGGTGCGCAAGGGCAGTCCCGCTCTCTCGGAGGTTAAGCCCGTGGGGGCCAGCCTCCAGCGCGCGGACATGGGGGGCAGCCTCAACACCGTGGAGCTGCTCGCCATCGCCGCGGTCCTCCGCACCGCCCGGGGCGCCCGGGAGTACGCCGGAGACGGGGGGGGAGGCTGCATCGCCCATCTCTTCCGCTCCCTTACGGCCAACCGCTTCCTGGAGGACAAGATCACCGGCTCCATTCCCGCCGAGGGGGAGATCGCCGACGCGGCCAGCCCCGAACTGGCCGACATCCGCCGCAAGATGCGCGCCACTGCCTCCAAGGTGCGGGACATCCTCCAGCGCCTCATCTCCTCCAACCAGTCCAAGTATCTCCAGGAGTCCATCATCACCCAGCGCAACGACCGCTTTGTGGTGCCGGTGAAAAGCGAGCATAAAAACGACATCCCGGGCCTGGTGCACGACGTGTCGGCCTCCGGGTCCACTTTCTTTATCGAGCCCATGGGGGTGGTGAAGGCCAACAACGAGCTGCGGGAGCTCCACGCCGCCGAGGAGAAGGAGATCGACCGTATTCTTGCCGCCCTCTCCGCTGAGTGCGCCGCCCATCGGGAGGACATCGCCCAGGACTATGACCTGCTGGTGATGCTCGACGAGATCTTCGCCCGGGGCAAGCTGTCCATCCGCATGGACGCCGCTCCGCCCCGGCTCACGGCGCGCACCGTCAGCCTGCGCCGGGCCCGCCACCCTCTGCTGGACCCCAAGAAGGCGGTGGCCAACGACCTGTTCCTGGGCGAGCGGTTCGACACCCTGGTCATCACCGGCCCCAACACCGGCGGCAAGACGGTGACCCTCAAGACACTGGGCCTGCTCACCCTCATGGCCCAGTGTGGACTGCACATTCCCGCCTCAGCGGACAGCAGCGTGGCGGTATTTGAACGCGTACTGGCCGACATCGGGGATGAGCAGTCCATCGCCCAGAGCCTGTCCACCTTCTCCTCCCATATGACCAACATCGTGGGCATCCTCAAGGAGGCGGGGGAGCGCACGCTCATCCTCTTTGACGAGCTGGGGGCGGGCACCGACCCGGTGGAGGGCGCGGCCCTGGCTGCGGCGGTGATCGAGGAGGCCCGGTCCCTTGGCGCCCTGGTGGCCGCCACCACCCACTATGCAGAGCTCAAGGTGTACGCCATGACCACCCCGGGGGTTGAGAACGCCTCCTGCGAGTTTGACGTGGACTCCCTGGCTCCCACCTACCGGCTGCTCATTGGCATCCCGGGCAAGTCCAACGCCTTCGCCATTTCCCGGCGTCTGGGGCTCAGCGAGCACATCATCGACCGGGCGGCGGAGCGGGTGAGCGCGGAGAACGTGCGCTTTGAGGACGTGCTCACCCAGCTGGACCGGCAGCGCCGGGAGATGGAAAAGGAGCAGGAGGAGGCCGCGCGGCTGCGGCGGGAGACCGAGGAGTCTGCCAAGCTGGCCAGGGAGTACCGCGCCCAGATCGAAGCGGAGAAGGCCAAGGTCCGGGAGAAGGCCCAGGCCGAGGCCCGCGCCATCCTGGACGAGGCCCGCACCGCCGCCGATCAGGTGTTCAAGGAACTAAACGAGATGCGCCGCCGCCAGCGCAAGGAGGAGGACTGGCAGCGGGTCAACGAGGAGCGCTCCGGACTGCGCCAGCGGCTCAACGAGGCGGAGGCGGGGCTGGGAGCGGAGCCCGACCTGCCCGCGCCGCCTCCCACCCGGCCCGCCCGGGAGGGGGACACGGTGGAGCTCATCAAGATGGGTGGTACCCGGGCCCAGGTGCTCTCCGTGGGCAAGGACGGCTCCCTCCAGCTCCAGGCCGGCATCCTCAAGGTGTCCGCCAAGCAGGACGAGGTGCGAGTGGTGGAGGGCGCCGAGCACAGCCGGAAGGAGGCCCAGCGGGTGATGGCCCGGGCCGAGCACAAGCTGCGCACTCTGGGGGCTTCTCCGGAGGTGGACCTGCGAGGCATGATGACCGACGAGGCCGTGGGAGCCCTGGACCTGTTTTTGGACAACGCCGTCATGGGTAAACTGGAGACAGTGACGGTGATCCACGGCAAGGGCACCGGCGCGGTGCGCAAGGCGGTGCGGGAGCACCTCCGGCGCAGCCCCTATGTGAAGTCCTTCCGCCCCGGCCGCTACGGCGAGGGCGAGGACGGCGTGACGGTAGTGGAACTCAAATGAGTGCCTCATCTCTGACGGAAAGACCGGGCTACCGGGAATTTCCTTGGAAGAGAGATGGCATTTTTGTGCAAAATGTCATTGACGGTTTGGGCTAAATTTGTTATGCTATAATCACAGTTGTACGCAAGCATGCGTAATAGGGGGATTTACAATGTATATGAAGGAAGCGGCTGTCAATAACCAGGTTGGCCTCCACGCCAGACCCGCTACGTTCTTCATCCAGAAGGCCAATGAGTTCAAGAGCTCCATTTGGGTGGAGAAGGACGAGCGCAGGGTGAACGCCAAGAGCCTGCTGGGCGTGCTCTCCCTGGGCATTGTAAAGGGCACCTCCGTCAATCTGATCGCGGACGGCCCTGACGAGAAGGAAGCGGTGGACGCCCTGGTGGAGCTCATCAATTCCGACTTTTCTGAGTAAGACAGGCTTTATGAAAAGCGCCGCAGTTTGCGGCGCTTTTTTTATCCCGGCGAGGGAAGGAGGGAGAAGGGTGACATTTGAGGAGCTCAAGGAGAAGGCCAGGGCGCTGCCGCTGAAGCCGGGCGTGTATATCATGCAGGACAAGCACAATACGGTGATCTATGTAGGCAAGGCCAAAGCCCTCAAGAACCGGGTGAGCCAGTACTTCCAGGACAGCGCCTCCCATACGGAGAAGACCCGGGCCATGGTCGCGCAGATCGACCACTTTGATGTCATCGTGGCTGACAGCGAGTTTGAGGCCCTGGTGCTGGAAAACTCCCTCATCAAGCGCCACCAGCCCCGTTATAATATCCTGCTCAAGGATGATAAGGGCTATCCCTACATCCGCCTGAGCGTCAACGAGGCATATCCCCGCTTCTCCTTGGCGGGCCGGGTGGAGGAGGACGGGGCCCGGTACTTCGGACCATACGGGGGCCGCAGCGCCACCTGGGAGATCGTGGACGCCCTTCGGGAGGCTCTCAAGCTGCCCTCCTGCAGCCGAAAATTCCCCCGGGACATCGGAAAAGAGCGGCCCTGCCTCAACTACCACATGGGCCGGTGTGACGGGTACTGCCGCCCCGGCGTCGGGGAGGAGCGCCACCGGGAGGCCATCGACCAGGCGGTGCGGCTGCTGGAGGGCAAGTTCAAGGAAGTGGGGGACGAGCTGCTCTCCGAGATGGAGAGGGCCGCCGAGGAGCTGCGTTTTGAAAAGGCAGCTCAGCTGCGGGACCGCTACCGGGCCATTGAGCTGCTGGGCAAGCGGCAGAAGGTGGTGGCCGGCTCCCTGGCCGATACCGACGTGGTGGGCTTTCACCGTGGAATGGCCAAAAGCTGCTTCGTGGTGCTCCACTATGTTTCCGGCGACCTGGCCGCCAAGGACTGGGAGCTGCTGGACACCCCCATGGAGACGGAGGAGGGGGAGGCGGTCTCCGCCCTGGTGCGGCAGTACTACGCGCCCCGGGGTTCCCTGCCCCGGCAGATCCTGCTCCCCTGTGAGATCGACGATGAGGTGCCTCTGACCCGGCTGCTCTCGGAGAGCGCGGGAGTGCGCGTGAGTCTGGTCACCCCCCAGCGGGGAGCCAAGATGGACCTGATCCGTCTGGCCAACAAGAATGCCCAGGAAGAAGTGGAGCGATGGACCACCAAGGAGGAGCGCATCTCCAAGCTGCTGGAGCAGCTTGCCAAGTTGCTGGGGCTCAGCGCGCCGCCGGTACGCATCGAGAGCTATGACATCTCCAACCAGGGGGCCGACGATATTGTGGCCTCCATGGTGGTATACCGAAACGCCCGGCCCCTCAAGCGGGATTACCGCCGCTTCAAACTCAAGGATATGGCCGGCCCTGACGACTACGCCTCCATGGAACAGGTGCTCACCCGGCGCTTCAAGCGCCACGCGGAGGGGGACGAGAAGTTCCGTGAAGCGCCCGACCTCATGCTCATCGACGGTGGGGAGCGCCATGCGGCGGTGGCCGAGCGTGTGCTGCGGGAGGCGGGACTCTCCATTCCAGTGTTCGGCATGGTCAAGGACGACCGGCACCGTACCCGGGCGCTGGTGACGGCGGCGGGGCGGGAGATCGGCATTCAGACCAACCAGGCCATCTTTTCCCTCATCGGCCAGATCCAGGAGGAGACCCACCGCTTCGCCATCGAGTTCCACCGTCAGCAGCAGAGTAAGCGGGTCAAAGGCTCGGTGCTGGACGGTATCCCCGGGGTGGGGGAGAAGCGGCGGGAGCAGCTTTTGAAGCACTATAAGAGCATTCGCAATATCCGCGCATCCTCTCTGGCAGAGCTGGAGCAGGTGGTGGACAAGCGCACCGCCGGGGCGGTGTACGCATATTTTCATGAAGACGAGGAGGAAGGACCATGCGAGTGATCACCGGCAGCGCCCGGGGCAGAAAGCTCAAGGCGCTCCCGGGGCGGGACACCCGCCCCACCACCGACAAGGTCAAGGAGTCCATTTTCAACATCGTGCAGTTTGATGTGGAGGGCCGCCGGGTGCTGGACTTGTTCGCCGGCACGGGACAGCTGGGAATCGAGGCATTGTCCCGGGGAGCGGAGCGGTGCACCTTCGTGGAACTCAACCGTGCTGCCGCCGCGCTGGTGCGGGAGAACGTGGACCACTGCGGCTTTGCACTCCGCGCCGAGGTGGTGCAGTCTGACGCGGCCGCCTATCTCACCGGCTGCGGCGAGAAATTCGGCCTGGTGCTGCTGGACCCGCCCTATGCCTCGCCGCTGCTGGAACGGAGCCTGGAGCTTATCTCCAAGATTGACATCGTGGCGGGAAATGGTATAATTGTCTGTGAAAGTGCCGCCGAGCGGGAGCTTCCTCAGCTGGACGCGCCCTATGAGAAGGGGCGGGAGTACCGGTACGGAAAGATCAAGCTGACGCTCTACCACCGCAGAGCCTGACAAGACCACACTGGCAAGGATGTGACCGCCCATGAAGACAGCCATCTACCCCGGCAGCTTTGACCCCATCACGCTGGGGCACCTGAACATCATCAAGCGGGCGGCGGTCTGCTTCGACCGGCTCATCGTCTGCGTCATGGTCAACTCGGGAAAGGCCAACACCGGTCTCTTCGTGCCTGAGGAGCGGGTGGAGCTCATCCGCCGGGTGGTGGGAAAGCTCCCCAACGTGGAGGTGGACTGCTCCAACATCCTGCTGGCGGAGTACGCCAGGCAGAAAAAGGCCTGCGCGGTGGTCAAGGGGTTGCGGGCGGTGTCCGACTACGAGCAGGAGGTCCAGATGGCCCTCATCAACCGCAAGCTCAACCCCAGGTTGGACACCATGTTCCTGGCCTCGGGGGCCAAGTACACCTACCTGAGCTCCAGCGTGGTCAAGGAAATGGCCCGCTACGGAGCGGACCTGAGCGACTTCGTGCCCAGGGAGATCATTGACGACATCAATGCGCGCATGGCGCAGCGGCGAAACGGATAGAGAAAGGAACGGAGGGTTTCCATATGGCGAGCGGGATTACCGAACTGCTGGATATGCTCTATGAGATGATCGACGAGGCCAGGAACATGCCTCTGTCCAGCGACAAGTGCATCATTGAACGGGACAAGGCCCTGGACTACCTGGAGGACATCAAGGCCCAGCTGCCCATGGAGCTGAGTGAGGCCAAGAAGCTCCTGGCCTCCCGGGCGGAGTACCTGGAAAAGACCAAACGGGAGGGTGAGCTCATCCGTCAGCAGGCGGAGGCTGAGGCCAAGCGTATCCTGGCCAGCGACGAGCTTACCGCCCGGGCCCGCCAGATGGGCAACGAGATGATGCGCCAGGCTGAGGAGCGCAGCCGGGAGCTGCGCCTGGCTGCCAACGAGTACTGTGAGGACGCCCTGCGCCGTACCGAGGAGGCGGTGGCCGAGGCCTATGACGAGATCAAGCAGTCCCGGGCTCGGTTCCGCAGCGCGGCGGCAGCCGCCTCCGGTTCCACCCCTGCAACCCCTCATCCCGACATCCATATCGAGGCCGACGGCGAGGACTGACCTCCCCGGCCCCGCACCTCCCAAAATACATGAGGCCCCGCCCGTTTGGGCGGGGCCTTTTTGCGCCTTTATGGGCGGGAGCATCCCGGCACAGCCAGATCTCCATCAGGCGAAATATGGTGTCCGGCACTGGCCGGACACCATATTTTGTACTTTTTCTGCGGATGAACACAAGTTACTGGGCATTGTTCCATGGAGAAATAGAACATTTGTTTTTTATTGTGAAATCGAAGGATTTTGCCGAAAAAACTCACAGTTTTTTTGAAAAAAAGGGCAAGAAACTATTGCAATTTACAGGGGCAGCATTTATACTAAAACCAATAGTGGAGCAAAATGGAGCAAAGTAGAGTAAAAAGACAGTAAAGTGGGGGAGGTGAAGAGCGGTGATGAGCGCCACAGGGACGTATGAACACAGCCTGGACGCCAAAGGCCGGCTCTTCATTCCCGCCCAGCTCCGCCGTGAGCTGGGGGATACGCTGTATGTCACCATGGGTTTGGACGGGAGCCTGGCGGTCTATCCCCAGAGCACCTGGGATACCTTTGCCGAGCGTTTTGCTGCGCTGCCTATGAGCCAGTCCAAGGGAATGCGGCTACTCTTCGCCAACGCCGCCAAGTGTGAGCCGGACAGCCAGGGGCGCATTGTCCTGCCCCAGAAGCTGCGCGCCTTCGCCGGTCTTGTAAAGGACGTGGTCATCATCGGCGTGCACAACCGGGCGGAGATCTGGAGCGCCGAGCGGTGGAAGGCCACGGAGGAGGAAGAGATGACCCCGGAGAAGATGAACCGTCTTTTGGACGAGCTGGGCCTGTGAGCGGGAGCGGAGCAATGGAACTGAGTCATAAGCCGGTACTTCTGCACGAGTGCATCGAGGGCCTGAACATTCGGCCAGACGGGATCTATGTGGACGGCACCTTGGGCAGGGCGGGGCACTCCCGGGAGATCGCCCGGCGTCTGACCACCGGGCGGCTCATCTGCATCGACCGGGACCTCTCCGCACTGGACGCGGCGCCGGGACGCCTGGGGGACCTGATGGACAGGGTGACGCTGCTCCACGGCAACTTCTCCCGGCTGAGCGAGTTGCTTTCCGGCCTGGAGCTCAAGGCTGTGGACGGAATGTTATTTGACCTGGGGGTGTCTTCCCCCCAGCTGGACGACCCCATGCGGGGATTTTCTTACATGGCAGACGCGCCCTTGGATATGCGCATGGACAAGGGCGACACCCTGACGGCCCGGACGGTAGTAAACCAGTGGCCCCAAGAGGAGCTGCGGCGCATCCTTTTCCAGTACGGGGAGGAGCGGTATGCCCCCGCCATCGCGGCGGCTATCGTCCGGGTCAGGGGACAACGACCCATCGAGACCACCTTTGAGCTGGTGGATGTGATCCGGTCGGCCATGCCTCCACAGGCGCTGCGGGAGAAGCAGCACCCGGCCAAGCGGAGCTTCCAGGCCATCCGCATCGCCGTCAATGATGAACTCACCGCGGTGGAGCGGATGCTCTGTGATGCGGTGCCGTGGCTTAAGCCCGGCGGCCGGCTCTGTGTGATCTCCTTCCATTCCCTGGAGGACCGCCTGGTAAAAAGCGCCTTTGCCCAGCTGGCCCGAGGCTGTACCTGCCCGCCGGACTTTCCGGTGTGCGTGTGTGGGAAAAAGCCTCAGGTCCGTCTGGTGAACCGAAAGCCCATCGTCTCCGGCGCACAGGAGCTGGAGGAAAACCCCAGAGCGCGCAGCGCCAAGCTGCGTATTGCCGAGAAGCTCTGAGCGATACAAAAGACAGGAGTGAGCCCTTTATGGCAGCGACCATGGCCAGAAGAAGTCAATATGGGACCGTTCGTCGGAGCGTCTATGGCCGCAGACCGGAGCTGGAGGCGTATGACGGCAACGCCGCCCGGGTCCTGGAGGGCGGCGAGATCCTGGCGCCCCGCCCCCAGGTACGGCCCAGGGAACGGGCCATCTCCCGGCCCCAGATCCAGGTGCGGGAAGCGGGCAAGGTGTCCCTCTTCGCTGTGGTGGGCTTCCTGGCGGTGGCGGTCTTTGCCGCTCTGGTGCTCATGAGCAATGTGCAGACGGCGGCCCTCTCCGATCGGGTGGTGGAACTCAGCGGGGAACTCTCCGACCTCCAGAGCCAGGAGGCCAAGCTGCGGGCCCAGTATGAGCTGGCCTTTGATCTCGCGGAGATCGAGGAGACGCTCACCGCCAACGGCACCATGGTCAAACCCCAGAGCAGCCAGATCATCTATCTGGATCTGTCCGAGCCGGACAGCGTGGTCTTCTTCGACGAAGAGGAGGAGAGCGCCTTGGGCGGCCTTCTGGAGCAGCTGGGTGAGTTGTTTGGCGGCGCGGTGGAATATTTCCGCTGAAAAGGACCATATATATGGATTTGCAGACCCCTAAAAACAGAATCGGGCTGCCGGGCGGCCCTGCGTTTTTCAGGTGAGGGCGTAAGAAAACGGAGTGTTTCTTACGCCCTCGTGTTTAGAAACGGAACCCTCGAGAAGGAGGCGCGCCATGTCCGCACCCAGAAAGACAACAGAACACCAGAAGGGAGACCACCGGGGCAACCGCACCATTTTGTGGCGGACCATAGCCCTGATGATCATCTTCGGCGTGCTGGCCTTTATTCCACTGCTCATCACCCTGTTCAATATCCAGATCCGGGACCATGACTACTACGAGCAGCTGGCCATCAGCCAGCAGACCCGCGACGTGGCGGTGGAGGCCAACCGGGGCACCATCTTCGACCGCAACGGCAATACCCTGGCCATGAGCGCCACGGTGTACCGGATCATCGTCTCCCCCCGGGACCTGATCCAGGTACAGGAGAACTACGCACAGAAGGTGGATAAAGCCAAGGCGGGAACCGGCAAGATGCCCACCACCCCCGAGCCCACCAATGAGCTGGTGGCCCAGGGCCTGGCGGAGATCCTGGGCATGGACGCGGAGAGCATCGCCAAGCGGCTGGAGCGGGACTACTCGGCCTATGAGGTGCTCACCAACCAGGCCGAGGAGGTGGTGGCCGACCAGGTCCGGGCCTTCATCAGTGAAAACGCCCTCTCCAACTCCATCGTCATCACCCCGACCAGCAAACGCTATTACCCCAACAACGCCCTGGCCTGCCAGGTCATCGGCTTTGTCAACTCCAACGGCGGCGCCTACGGCATGGAGGCCCTCTATGACGAGGAGCTCTCCGGCGAGACCGGACGGGTGGTCATCGCCAAGAACGGAAACGGCACCGAGATGCTCTCCCGGTATGAGAACTACTATGACGCCACCGACGGAGACAATTTGACCCTGACCATCGACAGCACCATCCAGTACTACTGCGAGCGCATCCTGGAAAAGGGCATCGAGACCTTCGAGGTGCAAAACGGCGGCTTTGCCATCGCCATGGACCCCAATACCGGGGCTATCCTGGCCTGGGCCAACTCTCCCAGCTACGACCTCAACAGTCCCAGCACCATCAGCGACCCCACGGTGAAGGCGGAGCTGGAGGCCCTGGCTGAGGAGGTGGGCAGCGACAGTGAGGAATATCTCCAGGCTCTGGGGCAGGCCCAGTTGGACCAGTGGCGCAACAAGGCCATCAACGACACCTACGAGCCCGGTTCCACCTTCAAGTCCATGGTGCTCTCTGCCGCCCTGGAGGAGGGTGTGGTCAGCGAGAGCGACACCTTCACCTGTACCGGCAGCGTCACCGTAGCGGGGTACACCATCCACTGCTCCCGCCGCACCGGCCACGGCACCCAGACCCTGGCCGAGGCGGTGGCCAACTCCTGCAACCCGGCCTTTATCGAGATCGGCCAGCGCCTGGGAGCGGAGAAATTTTACGACTACCTGGAGGATTTCGGCTTCACCGAGCTTACCGGCATCGACCTTCAGGGCGAGTCAGACAGCTACATCTGGTCCCGGGAGTTCTTCACCAGCGAGATCGGGATCTCCTCCCTGGCCACCGCCTCCTTCGGCCAGCGCTTCAACGTCACTCCCATTCAGCTTATCACGGCGGCCGCCTCGGTCATCAACGGCGGCCACCTGATGCAGCCCTATGTCATGCAGTCCATCACCGACGCTGAGGGCAACGTGGTGGTATCCAACGAGCCCACCGAGGTGCGCCAGGTCATCAGCGAGGAGACCAGCCAGATCGCCCGGGAGATCCTGGAGAAGGTGGTGGACGGCGGCACCGGTAAAAACGCCTACCAGGCGGGCTACCGCATCGGCGGCAAGACCGGTTCCTCTGAGACCCTGGAAAATGACCACACCATCGTCTCCTTCCTGGGCTTCGCCCCGGCGGACGATCCCCAGGTGATCGTCCTGCTGGCCTACGACAACCCCAAACCCAAGGCGGAGGGCAGCAGCTACACCAGCCAGGGCTGGTACATCAGCGGCGGGCAGATGGCAGCACCCATGGCTGGAGAACTGCTGGCCGACATCCTGGATTATCTGGGCGTGGAGAAGCAGTACACCGAGGCCGAACTCTCCGGCGCCGATACGGCGGTGCCGGGCGTGGTGGGCCTGAGCGCGGCGGACGCGCAAACCCGTCTGGAAAAGGCCAACTTCACCGTGCGTACCGTAGGTACCGGAGAGGTGGTCACCGACCAGCTGCCCGCCAGCGGGGCCTCCATCCCCGGTGGAAGCCAGGTGGTGCTCTACCTGGGCGAGGAGAAGCCCAAGGACCTGGTGGCCGTACCCGACCTGACGGGCAAGACGCCGGAGGCGGCCCGCACGGCGCTCCAGGAGCTGGGGCTCTATATCCGGGTCAGCGGCGCCACGGGATATTACACCAGCAGCACCGTGGCGGTGAGCCAGTCTATCGCCGCGGGTACCGGGGTGGAACGGGGCACTGTGGTAGACGTCCAGTTCATGGACAACAACGGCGAAGGCGCGGGCTGGGGGTTCTAGTCGCAGGGCGCAAGTGTTGAGGGGGTGAAGGTGTGCACCTGAAAGAGCTTTTGGCCGGGGTGGAGGTCCTGGAGGACCGCTCTGGCAAGGATGTGGAAATTTCAGGAATTTGCTACGACACCCGAGAATTAAAGGCGGGGGAGCTGTTTGTGGCGCTCCCGGGCTATAAGACCGACGGACACCGTTTTTTGAAGGAAGCGGTGGAGAAGGGGGCGGCTGCAGCGGTATGTGAGCGCGCTCCGGAGGAGGAGGGCCCCTGGATCACGGTGCGCGACGCCCGAGAGGCCCTGGCCGTGCTGTCGGCCAACTGGTTTGGGCACCCGGCGGAGGCGCTGACCGTCCTGGCCGTCACCGGCACCAACGGCAAGACCACCACCACCAGCCTGCTCAAATGGGTCCTGGAGCGTACCCTGGGGGCCAGGGTGGGGCTCATCGGGACCAACCAGAACATGATCGGAGATGAGATCCTGCCCGCCAAGCGCACCACGCCGGAGTCCTACGAGGTGCAGCGCCTCCTGCGCGCCATGGTGGACGCAGGGTGTACCTGGGCGGTGATGGAGGTCTCCTCCCACGCCCTAGTGCTCAGAAGGGTGGAGGGCATCTCCTTCCGGGCTGGGGTGTTCACCAACCTGACTCAGGACCACCTGGACTTTCACAAGAGCATGGAGGAGTACCGCCGGGCCAAGGGCCTGCTGTTTCGGCAGTGCGATACGGCGGTGCTCAATCTGGACGACGAGGCCGGGCGGTATTACGCCGGTACCGTGCAGGTGCCCAAATTCACCTACTCGGAGAACAAGGACCGGGCCGACCTGACCGCCAAGAACCTGCGTCTTTTCTCTGACCGGGTGGAGTTTGAAGCGGTGACGACCGGGTGCATCCAACGGGTGCGCCTGCCCATCCCGGGAGGCTTCAGTGTCTATAATGCCCTGGCGGTCCTGGCCTGCACCCTGACGCTGGGCATCCCCCTGAGCCGCTCGGCCCAGGCCCTGGCCGATGCGCCGGGCGTCAAGGGACGGGTGGAGGTGGTGCACGTGAGCGCGCCCTACACGGTGCTTATCGACTACGCCCACACCCCTGATGCCCTGGAGAACGTGCTCACCACCGTGCGGGACTTCGCCCAGGGGCGGGTCATCTGCCTGTTTGGCTGCGGCGGAGACCGGGACCGGAGCAAGCGAGCGGTGATGGGCGCCATCGCCGCCTCTCTTTCAGACCTGGTCATCGTCACCTCCGATAATCCCCGTACCGAGGAGCCGGAGGCCATCATCGACGACATCCTCTCGGGCATGGAAGGCAGCGACACCCCCCGCCTGGTGGAGGTCGACCGGCGGGTGGCCATCCGCCGGGCACTGGAGCTGGGCAAGGCCGGCGATGTGATCGTGCTGGCGGGAAAGGGCCACGAGACCTACCAGGAGGTGGGCGGCGAGCGCCGCCACCTGGACGAGCGGGAGATCGTGGCGGATTATTTTGCGTCTTAACCGCTTTTTGTTGCTTTTGTAAGTGGAAAGACCAGACAAAGTGTGGTAAAATGCTCCCTTGCGCGAAAAAGAGAGAGGCCCTGAGAGGTGGAGGTTCAAAAGATGAGGATCGTGATCAGTTTTATCGTGGCCTTTGTGGTCAGTTTTGGCGCGGGGAAGGTGCTCATACCCCTTTTGCGCAAGATGAAGGCGGGGCAGGCCATCAAGGAGATCGGCCCCACCTGGCACATGTCCAAGCAGGGCACTCCCACCATGGGGGGACTCATGTTCATCCTGGGCATCGCCGTGGCGGTAGCCGCGGTGGGCTGGGAGGACATGGCCCAGGGGCGCATGGGCGCGCTGTACGTCTACCTCTTCGCCCTGGTGTTCGGTGTCATCGGCTATATCGACGACTACATGAAGGTGAAAAAGCACGAGAACACCGGCCTCACCGCCGGGTGGAAATTCCTGCTCCAGCTGGCGGCCGCGCTGCTGCTCACGGTACTGCTGCGCCATGAGGGGTATTTGAAGTTTGACCTCTATATCCCCTTCCTCAATGTAACGCTGCTGGGCATCCCTGACTGGCTGTACATGGTCTTTGCCGCCTTCGTCATGGTGGGCACGGTGAACGCCGTGAACCTGACCGACGGGATCGACGGCCTGGCCACCGGGGTGACCATGCCGGTGGGCCTCTTCTTCCTGGCCGTTTCGGCCTGGTGGCACATGGAAGAGCTCTCGGTGCTCTCGGCGGCCCTCTTTGGGGCGCTGTGCGCCTTCTTCCTCTATAATTTCCACCCGGCCAAGGTCTTTATGGGCGACACGGGCTCCCTGTTCCTGGGGGGTGCGGTGTGCGGCCTGGCCTTCGCTCTGGATATTCCGCTCATCCTCATCCTGGTGGGGATCATCTACATTGCGGAGACCCTGTCCGACATTATCCAGGTCACCTATTTCAAGCTCAGCCACGGCAAGCGGATCTTCCGCATGGCTCCGCTCCACCACCATCTGGAGATGGGGGGCTGGAGCGAGGTAAAGCTGGTGCTGGTTTTCGCCGCCATCACCATCGCCGCCTGTGTGCTGGCCTTCTTCGGCGTTATGGACCGCTATCCCTTCTGAGAGAGGGACGGTCCGGGATGAGGAGGTGTGAACATGCTCGCCAGAAAAATGAAGCGGGACCTGACGGTGGAGGAGCAGCTGGCTCGGGGCCCTATGGACCTGCCCTTTCTCATGCTCACGCTGATGCTCACCGGCATCGGCCTCATCATGATGTTCTCCGCCTCCTACGCCTCCGCCCTCTACGACGCCAGCGTGGGCTATAACCCCACCTACTACATCGCCCGGCAGGCCCTCTTCGCCGTGGGTGGCGTGGCGGTGCTCTACCTGGTCTCCAAAATAAACTACCAGTGGTTCCGGGTCCTCTCGGTGCTGGTGCTGGCGGGGGCCATCGTGGCGCTGCTGCTGGTGTTCACTCCCCTGGGCTTCGGCAAGGCCACCGTGGGCGCCCAGCGGTGGGTGAAGATCGGCCCCATCAACTTCCAGCCCTCGGAGATCGCCAAGGTGGGCGTGATCCTCTTCTTCGCCGCCCGGCTTTCCAAGCGGGATACGGAGAAGAAGAAAAAATTCGACAAGCGTAAGCTCTCCGGCCGCATTCTCTCCTTCCTGGACGGCATCGGCTTTCTGGAGCTCATCCCCTACGGGGCCATTCTGGGCGTTATCGCCGTGCTGATGCTCATGGAGCCCCACATGTCGGGCACCATCCTCATCCTGGTGGCGGGGGCGTCTATCCTCTTTGCCGCCGGAATCAAGTTCTACTGGTTCATCATTGGCGGCGCGGGGGTGGCGGCGGCCTTGGCCTTCGTTATCACCCAGACCGACTACATGGCCTACCGCATCCAGATCTGGCTGGACCCCTGGAGCGACCCGCTCATCGGCGGCTTCCAGACCATCCAGTCCCTCTACGCCGTGGGCTCTGGTGGGTTGCTGGGCCTGGGCCTGGGCAAGAGCAGGCAGAAGTTCCTCTACCTTCCCGAGCCGGAAAACGACTATGTCTTCTCCATTGTCTGCGAGGAGCTGGGCTATCTGGGGGCGGCCATCGTGCTCATCCTCTTCGCCCTGCTCATCATCCGGGGCTACTGGATCGCCGTCCACGCCCGGGACCGCTTCGGCGCGCTGATGGTGGTGGGCATCACCACCCAGATCGCCGTGCAGGTCTTCCTCAACATCGCCGTCATCACCAACATGATCCCGGTTACCGGTATCTCCCTGCCCTTTTTCAGCTACGGGGGCACGGCACTCCTGATCCAGTTGGCCGAGATGGGGGTCATACTCAGCGTCTCCCGCCAGATACCGGCGCCCAAACAGGGATAGGCGGGGAGAAAAGGAGGGGATAGGATGCGCGTTTTGTTTACCTGCGGGGGCACTGCGGGACATATCAATCCGGCCCTGGCCCTGGCCCGGCTGTTCCAGGAGCGGCAGCGGGACTGCGCTGTTCTCTTTGTGGGGGCCGACGGCGGCATGGAGCGGGAGCTGGTGACCAAGGAGGGCTTCCAGATCCGCACGGTCACCATCACCAACTTCCAGCGCTCCCTCCACCTGCGCCACATCAGGCACAATCTGCGCACGGTGCGCAACCTGGGCCTGTCCCGGCGTCAGGCCGAGGCCATTCTGGACGAATTCAGGCCCGACCTGGTAGTGGGCACCGGAGGCTATGCCTCCTACCCGGTGGTCCACGCCGCCGCCCGGCGGCACATTCCCACCGCCATCCACGAGTCAAACGCCGTGCCCGGCCTCACCACCAAGGCATTATCCAAGGTGGTGGACCTGGTGATGGTGGGCTTTGAGGGGGCGGCGGAGCACTACCACCACCCGGAGAAGGTGGTGGTCACCGGCACCCCGGTCCGGGGGGACTTCTTCCGCTATACCCGAAGGGAGGCCCGGGAGAAGCTGGGCATCCATGACGAGCGGCCCCTGCTGCTCTCTTACTGGGGCAGCCTGGGAGCTACGGTGATGAACGATTACATGGCCCGCTTCATCGCCCTGGAGTGCGGCGCGGGCACCCCCTTCCACCATATCCATGGCGCCGGCGGCAGCTACCGCCGGATGCTCCAGAAGCTTTCGGAGTCGGGCGCCGATCTGGAGGGACATCCCGAGATCCGGGTGCAGGAGTATATCTACGACATGCCCACCGTCATGGCGGCGGCCGACCTGGTGCTGTGCCGCTCGGGGGCGTCCACCATCTCCGAACTCATCGCCATTGCAAAGCCCGCGGTGCTGGTGCCCTCGCCCAACGTGACGGCGGACCACCAAACCAAGAACGCCGCCATCCTGGAGCGCGCCGGGGGCGCGGTGCTGCTGGGCGAGGGGGAGTGCAGCGCGGAAAAGCTCTACGCTCTGGCTGAGGAGCTGCTGCTGGACGAGAAGCGGCGGCGGGAGATGTCCCACGCCCTTGCCCAGGTTTCCCAGGGGGATGCCTCGGAGCGGATCTACAAGGCCCTGATGGGCCTGCTGCGCTGAATTTCTCACGTTCCGGCCCATGAACGGCCGTCCCCGCAAGTGCATAGTATGGCCTGAACGACCACAATGACTTGCGGAGGACGCTATCATGAGTGCTTTTCTGATCGAAGGGGGCGCTCCGCTTCGGGGAGCTGTCACCATACACGGGGCAAAGAACAGCGTGCTGCCCATGCTGGCTGCGGCCATCCTGGGCAGAGGCGAGAGCGTGATACATAATTGCCCGGCCCTGTCGGACGTGGCGGCATCCATCGCCATCCTGAAACATCTGGGGTGCCGGGTGAGGCTGGAGGGGGACACTTTGTGGGTGGACGCCTCAGCGCTTACCCGGTCTGACGTGCCCGATGCCCTCATGCGGGAGATGCGCTCCTCGGTCATCTTCCTGGGGGCGATCCTGGGGCGTATGAGGGAGGCGGAGATGTCCTTCCCCGGAGGCTGTGAGCTGGGACCCCGGCCCATCGACCTGCACCTCTCCGCCATCCGGCGGCTGGGGGCACAGGTGGAGGAGAAGGGGGGCAAGCTCCGCTGCGTCGCGCCCGCTCTCACCGGGTGCGACATCATCCTCTCCCTGCCCAGCGTGGGCGCCACGGAAAACGCCATGCTGGCGGCGGTGGCTGCCAAAGGGACCACCACCATCACCAACGCCGCCCGGGAGCCCGAGATCGTGGATCTGGAGCGGTTCCTGCTCACCATGGGGGCCAAAATCCGGGGGGCGGGCAGTTCGGTCATCACCGTGGAAGGCGGCGCGCCCCTCCACGGCGGCGAGCACACCGTCATGGGAGACCGGATCGTGGCGGCCACCTATCTCTCGGCGGTGGCCTCCGCCGGCGGTGAGGCGGAGTTGCGTGGGGTGGACTACCGGCACCTGTCCACCGTCACCGCCCTGTTTGCAGAGGCCGGGTGCGCGGTGAGAAGTGAGAGCGACCGGATCTTCATCCGTACCCAGGGACGGCTCAAGGGCGTGCGCCCGGTGCGCACCGCGCCCTACCCCGGCTTTCCCACCGACGCCCAGGCACCTGTGATGGCCGCCCTTTGCCGGGCGGAGGGGACGTCGGTCTTTGTGGAGAACATCTTTGAGAGCCGCTACCGCCATGTGGATGAGCTGTGCCGCATGGGCGCGGACATCCGGGTGGAAGGCCGGGTGGCGGTGGTCTGCGGCGTGGAGGAGCTCCACGGCGCGGCAGTAAAGGCCACCGATCTGCGGGGCGGGGCCGCCCTGGTGGTGGCCGCTCTGGGAGCCAGGGGGGAGAGCGTCGTCACCGGCCTTTCCCATGTGGACCGGGGCTATCAAAGCATGGAGGAGGATCTGCGCTCCCTGGGGGCAAGGATCAAGCGCGTGAGAGAAACTTAAGAAAATGTTGAGATATATTTGGCATTTTTGATCTATACTCTAAAGAAAGAACAGGCGGCCAGGCCGCCATGGAGGACGAAACGGTGGCAGCGAGACGGAGAAGACGGGGACGGCAGCGAAACAGGGGACGCTTCGGCGGCCTCTATAAGCTGCTGTCCCTTGTTTTGATCCTGGCGGCCATCGTGGCCGGATGCACGGTGTTTTTCCGGGTGGATGAGATCCGGGTCTCGGGCCAGGAGCGCTATACCGAGGAGGAGATCGTCCAGGCCGCCGGGGTGGAGCTGCGGGACAACCTGTTCCTGCTCAACAAGATCCGCATCGGCCAGCAGATCATCAGCCGCCTGCCCTATGTGGACGAGGTGGTCATCTATCGCGACTGGCCGGATACACTGGTCATCGAGGTGCGCGAGAGCCAAGGCGCCGCGGCGGTGGAGAGCCTGGACGCCTGGTGGATTCTGGACGTCCGGGGCAAGATCGTGGAGCGGACTGACCGGGCAGGCGCATCGGCATATCCCACCATCACCGGCCTTACGCCGGTGGGTCCCACGGAAGGGGCGCTTTTGTCGGTGGTGGAGGAGGAGAGCCGCAGGCTCCAGGGCCTGACCGACCTGATGAAGGTGCTCAGCGCCCGGGGCATGCTGGAGGATGTGGACAGCTTCGACCTCACTGCGGGCAATGAGATCAGCATGGGGTATCTGGGCCGCTTCACGGTGAAGCTGCCCGTGAGCGGCGCGGACTATGACCGGCTCATGCGGGCGGCGGATATGGCCATCACCGACTATCTCAGCGAGAGTGACACCGGCGTGCTGGACATGACGCTGGAGGACCCCCGCTTCATCCCCTATTCCTGACGGGGAGGAGTCGGGGGCAGGTGCGGAAATCGGGCCAAAACTTTGGGAAAATCCCCCCCAGTACTTGACCTACAGGCAAAAGCGAGATAAAATAGGACAAGATATAGCCCCGGGAAGGGGAACACCGCCACAATAATTTGTTATTGCCGTAAATTCGCCTTTTTACGAAGGATACATACTTAGGAGGAGCAGTTATGCCGTTTGGAATCGATACCGGCCCGGAGAGTGTGGTCACCATCAAGGTCATCGGTGTGGGCGGCGGCGGCAACAACGTCGTCAACCGCATGGTGCGCGCCGGGATGCAGGGTGTGGACTTTATCGCCGCCAATACCGACAAGCCCTTTTTGAACGAGTCCGCCGCCACCTATAAGGTGCAGCTGGGTGAGAAGCTCACCGGAGGCCGGGGCGCCGGCGCCAACCCGGAGATCGGCCGCAAGGCCGCCGAGGAGAGCAGAGCCCAGATCAGCAAGGTGCTGGAGGGGACCGACATGGTCTTTATCACCGCCGGTATGGGCGGCGGCACGGGCACTGGCGCTGCTCCCATCGTGGCGGACATTGCCAAGGAGATGGGCATCCTCACCGTGGGCGTGGTCACCAAGCCCTTCCACTTTGAGGGCCGCCGCCGCATGGAGGCGGCGGAGTCCGGCATCGCCGAGCTGCGCGACAAGGTGGACTCCCTGGTCATCATCCCCAACGAGCGCCTCAAGTACGCTACCGACCAGAAGATCACCTTCGCCAACGCATTCGAGATCGCCGACGACGTGCTGCGCCAGGCGGTGCAGTCCATCTCCGACCTCATCAAGAAGACCGGCTTCATCAACCTGGACTTCGCCGACGTCACCGCTGTCATGAAGGACGCGGGCATGGCCCACATGGGCGTGGGCCGGGCCGCCGGCAAGAACAAGGCTGAGGAGGCCGCCAAGATGGCCATCTCCAGTCCCCTGCTGGAGACCTCCATCGACGGTGCCAAGGGCGTGCTGGTCAACGTGACCGGCTCCATGGACATCGGCCTGGAGGAAGTGGAGACCGCCGCCAACCTGGTGCAGCAGGCCGCCCATCCCGAGGCCCTCATCATCTTCGGCGCTGCCTTTGACGAGACCATGGAGGACGAGATCCGGGTCACCGTGATTGCCACCGGGTTTGAAGAGACTCCCGCCGCCAAGAACGCGGGGAACCTCTTCAGCGGCGGCGCCCGCAATGCCGCCAACGGCGGCGTGAAGGCGCCCGAGCCCATCCCGGAGAAGGAAGAGCCCGAGGACGATCCCTTTGTGGACATCTTCAAGATCTTCAACAAAGAGCGGTAAGAAAAGTGTGAAACGGCGCTCCCGCCTGTGGGCGGGGGCGCTTTTTCGCCTCGGGAAGGGACGACACATTTTACTTGCAATCCCTTCTGGGGGAGGATATAATGAAAAAAGCCCGGGAAAGAGCCCGGAAACCGTGTATGGAAAAGGAGTGATACCCGCCGTGAGCAGCGAACCTCAAAGTCGAGAATCAAAAGAAAAAGCGGCGTGGGTCACAGTGGGGCGTCCCGGGAAGTGAGGGGCAGCGCCTGTTCTGCTGCTCATGCCCGGAAAGGCGTGATAGCATATGCTCTCCATTTACAAGACCATTGACGGAAAAATGCAGCGGCTGGATGCCATTCAGGACGGCTGCTGGGTCAACCTCACTTATCCCAGCGAGGACGAACTTAATACCGTGGCGGCCACCCTGGGGGTGGAGCCCGCCTTCCTGTGGGCAGCCCTGGACGAGGAGGAGACCTCCCGCGTGGACACCGAGGACGACCAGACCCTCATCATCATCGACGTGCCCGCCGTAGAAAAGGACGAGGCGGTGGTCTATTCCACCCTGCCCCTGGGTATCATCGTCACGGAAAAGCACATCATCACCGTGTGCCTGAAGGAGTCGTCCATCATCAAGGACTTCCAGGACGGACTGGTGCGCAACGCGGTGACGCAGAAGCGGACCCAGTTTATCCTCTATATGCTCCTCCAGGTGGCCAAGCGCTTCCTTCAGTACCTCAAGCAGATCGACAAGATCTACAACTATATGGAGCGCCAGCTCTACAAGTCCCAGCGCAACAAGGAGCTTATCCAGCTGTTGGACCTGGAGAAGTCCCTGGTCTACTTCAACACCTCCCTCAAGGCCAACGAGGTCACCCTGGAGAAGATCCTCCGCGGGCGGATCATCACCCTCTACGAGGACGACCACGACCTGCTGGAGGATGTGCTCATCGAGGTGCGCCAGGCCATCGAGATGGCCAACATCTACTCCTCCATCATCTCGGGCATGATGGACGCCTTCGCCAGCGTTATCTCCAACAACCTCAACGTGATCATGAAGGTCCTCACCTCTCTGACCATTTTGCTCACCATCCCCAATATCATCTTCGGGTTCTACGGTATGAACATCACCACCGGCCTGCCGCTGGAGCAGTTCTGGTGGGTCCCCCTGCTCATCGCCGGGGTGGCCATGGGCGTGGTGGCGGTTATCCTCAAGCGCAAGGACCTGTTTTGAAGCACCCATCCGGGCGGCCATAGCTGGCCGCCCGCAGCCTGTCGAAAAGCCTTTTCGACAGGCTGTTGCACTTTTTGAAACTTCAAAAAAGTTTCAAAAAGTGGCTTGACTAGACGCGAAAGACAACCCTGACGGTTTTCTTTCACACTATCTTTCCCTCCGAAACCTTTGACCAGAAAGTTTTATCGACAGTTTCCGGGCGGCCATAGCTGGCCGCCCGTTTTTAATGCAGGAAATAATGATGGACAATTCATAAAATGGTAACATCTTTCTGGTAAACTCAGATTCAACGGCAAAAATTGAACATCATAGTATCCGCCCTTGCGGCGGTCTGCGAGAAAAGGAGGAGAAGGCGATGGCGAGCAACCCCAACTACAACGACATGACCCCAGAGATCGTGGCGCTTTCCGAGATCGCGCTGCACAACAGCCAGATCGACCCGGACGACTATGTAAAATACGACGTCAAGCGCGGCCTGCGGGACTTAAACGGCAAGGGCGTGCTGGCGGGACTGACCGAGGTCTCTGAGATCGTGGCCAAGAAGGTAGTGGACGGCAAAGAGATCCCCTGTGACGGCAAGCTCTACTACCGGGGCATCGACGTGGAGGAGCTGGTGGCGGGCACCCTGGCGGACAAACGCTTTGGCTTTGAAGAGAGCGTATACTTGCTCCTCTTCGGACGGCTGCCCGACGCCGAGGAGCTGGAGAAGTTTCAAGATATGCTGGCCTACTACCGCACTCTGCCCACCAACTTCGTGCGGGACATCATCCTCAAGGCCCCGGGGCGGGACCTGATGAACTCCCTGGCCCGTAGCGTGCTCAATCTGGCCGCCTACGATGACCGGGCCGACGATATCTCCCTGGCCAACGTGACCCGCCAGTGTCTCCAGCTCATCGCGGTGTTCCCGCTTCTGAGTGTGTATGGCTACCAGGCCTACAACTACAAGGAGGGCAACTCGCTCTATATTCACGCCCCCCGCAGCGACCTGTCTACTGCGGAGAACATCCTTGCCCTGCTGCGGCCCGACTCCAGCTATTCCTTCTGGGAGGCCCATGTACTGGACATCTGCCTCATGCTCCACGCCGAGCACGGCGGCGGCAACAACTCCACCTTCACCACCCATGTGGTCACCTCCTCGGGCACCGACACCTACTCCTGCATGGCTGCCGCCCTGGCCTCCCTGAAGGGCCCCAAGCACGGCGGCGCCAACATCAAGGTGGTGCAGATGTTTGAGGATATGAAGAAGACCGTGAAGGACTGGAACGACGAGGACGAGGTCCGTGCCTATCTGCGGGCCCTGCTGGACAAGAAAGCCTTTGACAAGGCGGGCCTCATCTACGGCATGGGCCACGCGGTCTACTCCCTGTCCGATCCCCGGGCCAACGTGTTCCGGGGCTTCGTGGAGCGGCTTTCCCGGGAGAAGGGGCGCATGGAGGAGTATCAGCTCTACTCCCTGGTGGAGCGGCTGGGTCCCGAGGTCATTTCGGGAGACCGGAAAATCTACAAGGGCGTCAGTGCCAATGTAGACTTCTACTCCGGCTTCGTCTATCACATGCTGGATCTGCCGCTGGAGCTCTATACCCCTATCTTTGCCATCGCCCGGGTGGCGGGCTGGAGCGCCCACCGCATTGAGGAGCTCATCAACATGGGCAAGATCATCCGCCCGGCCTACCAGTATGTGGGCCGCCGGCAGCCCTATGTCCCGTACGCTCAGCGCTGAGAAAAGAAACAACAGACGCGGCTCCGCCTTTTGGCGGAGCCGCGTCTGCATTTTAGAAGAGAGTCCGGGAGGCGGAGATCAGTCCGCCAGATACTTCTTGACCAGCGCCTGGAGCAGCTCATCCCGATCCAACTTGCGGATGAGAGCCCGGGCATTGTTGTGGTTGGTGATATAGGTGGGGTCCTCCGAAAGGATGTACCCGACGATCTGATTGATGGGATTATAGCCCTTCTCCCGCAGGGAGTTGTAAACGGAAGTCAGAATGTCCTTGATCTCCTGGTCCTTATCATAATTGAGACTGAACTTCCGGGTATAGTCGATTTCCAAGTCAGATACACCTCCTGTCCGGCTGCTTCTATTCTACCTGAAAACCCTAACAGTGTAAAGGGGCAAAGTTTGATTTAAGGAAAAATTCACGATTACGGAAGGCTCAGCGCAGTACGGCCCCCAGTTCCTTCTCCAGGGTCTCCAGGATGCTCTTCACGTCTGCGTCCGCCAATCCCCGGCAAAGGAACCTTTGCCGGGGACCCCGGAGGACTTTCACAGGCCCGGCGGAAATGAATCCCACCGGGCCCAAGGTTTCGGCAAAGCCGAAACGCTTGTACGCGCTGACGCGCGCCCCGCTGTACGGGGCCCCAGGAGGCGGGAGGGAGAGCTTTACCGCAGCACGGCTCCCAGGTCCTTCTCCAGGGTCTCCAGGATGCTCTTCACGTCCTGATCCGCCTCCTCGCTGGTGAGGGAGCGGTCGTCGGCGCGGAGCACCAGATTGAAGGCCACGCTCTTCTTGCCCTCGTCGATTCCCTTACCCCGGTAGATGTCGAAGAGGGTAACGTCTTTCAAAAGACCCTTGGCGCCCTTGCGGATGGCGTCTTCCAGGGCACCCACAGTGACGGCCTCATCGCACACCACGGCAATGTCCCGGGTAACGGCGGGGAACTTGGGCAGGGGAGTGTACTCGGGATCGGCACCCTTGGCCAGCATCAGCTCGTCAAAGGCCAGCTCTGCGCAGTAGAGCTCGGCATCCACGCCGTAGTTCCGGGCCACCAGGGGATGGATCTGGCCGAAAATGCCCAGGCAGTTGCTGCCTGCCCACACGGTGGCGCAGCGGCCGGGATGGTAGGAGGCGTCGCTGGGTGCACCGGAGGGGAGCGCAAAGCGGACGTCCTCCACCCGGAGCTCCCGCAAAATGGCCTCGATGGCGCCCTTCATGGCGTAGAAGTCCATATCGTCGCCGTAAGCACCCATAGAGAGTACCTTGCTCTCGCAGGCAAGACCGTCCTCTCCGCCGGGGAGATAGACCCGGCCCACCTCGTAGAGCTTGGCGGCCTTATTGCGGTAGTTGTAGTTGCGGGTGAGGATCTCCAGCATGGAGGGCAGCACGGTGGTGCGCATGATGGAGGTGTCCTCCCCCAGCGGGTTGAGGATCTTGAAGCTCTTGCGGGCGAAATAGTCCTTGGGCCAGAGGATCTTATCATAGTAGGTGGGGGAGATGAAGGAGTAGGTGATGATCTCGTCATATCCGCAGGAGCGGCACACCGCGCCCAGCAGGTTTTCCAGCTTCTGCTCCTCGGAATAGCCACCCAGGGTGGTCTGGCCCCGCATGAGGGTGGTGGGGATGTTGTTGTAGCCGTGGAACCGGGCCACCTCTTCGGCCAGATCAGCCATCCGCGCCACGTCGCCGCGCCAGGAGGGCACGGTCACCTGATCGCCCTCCACGGTGAAGTCCAGCTTGCGCAGGATGGAGCTCATCTCCTCCGCGGGGATGTCGGTGCCCAGCAGGGCGTTGATCTTACCGGGCTCCAGGGTGAGCACAGTGGGCTGGGGCACATAGTTGAGAATATCAATGACACCGTCTACCACCTCGCCGGCGCCCAGCAGCTCCACCAGCTCACAGGCCCGCTGCACGGCGGGGTAGGTGTTCATGGGGTCCAGGCCCTTTTCGAACTTGGCGCTGGCCTCGGTGCGCATGCCCAGGGCCAGGGCGCCCTTGCGGATGCAGGTGCCGTCGAAGCAGGCCGACTCGAACACCACGTCCACCGTGTCGGAGACGATCTCGCTGTTGAGGCCGCCCATGATGCCGGCCAGACCCACCGCCCGGTGCTCATCGGCGATGACCAGGTGGTTTGCGTTGAGGGTGTGCTCCTTGCCGTCCAGAGTGGTGAGGACCTCGCCCTCCTCGGCCCGGCGGACGATGATCTTGCCGCCCTTTACATAGCGGTAGTCAAAGGCGTGCATGGGCTGGCCGTACTCCAGCATGACGTAGTTGGTGATGTCCACGATGTTGTTGATGGGGCGCACGCCCATGGCGCGCAGCCGCTCCCGCATCCACTTGGGGGAGGGGGCGATCTTCACGTTTCGCACCATGCGGGCGGTGTAGCGCTGACACAGGTCGCTGGCGGGAGTCTCCACGTCCAGCAGCTCCATGAGGCAGCCCTCGCCGCCGCCCTTGACCACCGGCTCATGGAGAGCGAGGGGAGCGTCAAAGGTGGCAGCCACCTCCCGGGCAAGGCCGATGACGCTCAGGCAGTCGGGTCGGTTGGGCGTGATCTCAAACTCCACCACATGGTCGTCCAGCCCCACCACGGCCTTGATGTCGTCGCCGGGCTTCACGCCCTCCTCGTGGAGGATGAAGATGCCGTCGCTGATGCAGTGGGGGAACTCGGAGTGCTGGGCGTGGAGGTCTGTCAGGGTGCAGATGGAGCCGGCCTTGGTGTCGTAGGCCACCAGGTCACCCTCGTGGAGGTTGGGACAGACGGTGAGGGCCTGGGCGGCGGCGCTGCCGGTATCCAGAGCGCAGGCGAAGGTGTTGACGCCGGTCACCTCCACGGCGGTGACCCGGGCGCACACCACACTGCCGTAGATTTTGTCCCCGGGGGCGATGTCAGGGGAGATGGAGGGCTTGTTCTCGTCCAGGGGGTGATAGTCTCCCAGAATGGCGGCGGGGGTGATGACGGCGTAGGGGAAGTCACGCTCGTCCAGGCCCAGCTCATAGAGGCCGCAGAGCATCCCGTTGGAGAGAACCCCCCGCAGCTTGCCCTTTTCGATCTTCTTGCCGCCGGGGAGGGTGGACTTGTGCAGCGCCACGGGGACCATGTCTCCCACGTGGACGTTCCAGGCCCCGGTGACGATCTGCACCGGCTCGGCCTGGCCCGCGTCCACCTGGCACACCCACATGTGGTCGGAGTCGGGGTGGCGCTCCATGGAGAGCACCTTGCCCACCACCACATTGGAGATCTCTTCGCCCAGGCCGTGGGTCAGCTCCACCTTGGAGCCGGAGAGGGTCATGGCCTCGGCAAATTCCTTGTCAGAGGCGTCCACACTGACAAACTCGCTGAGCCATTTGCGAGATAAATTCATAAGTGAAAACTCCCTTATCTGTTTTGTGGGGGCGCATGACATGCGCCCATAGGCAACGGTACGGGTCCGCGCCTCAGAACTGCTCCAGGAACCGCACGTCGTTTTCGAAGATGAGCCGCAGATCGGCGATCTTGAAGCGGCGCATGGCGGTGCGCTCCAGGCCGATGCCGAAGGCCCAGCCGGAGTAGACCTCGGGGTCGATGCCGCTCATCTCCAGCACCTTGGGATGGATCATCCCGGCGCCCAGCAGCTCGATCCATCCCTCGCCCTTGCAGGTGGGGCAGCCTACGCCGCCGCACTTGTGGCACTGCACGTCCATCTCGCAGCTGGGCTCGGTGAAGGGGAAGTGGTGGGGGCGGAAGCGGGTCTGAGTGCCCTTGCCGTACAGGCTCTCCACCAGCAGGTTCAGCGTGCCCTTCAGGTCCGCCATGGTCACGTTCCTGTCGATGACCATGCCCTCCACCTGGTGGAACATGGGGGAGTGGGTGGCGTCCACCTCGTCCTTGCGGTA
>DVLB01000019.1 GCA_018715695.1 Candidatus Galloscillospira stercoripullorum | reverse complement strand
GCAAGGACGTGCCCCAGGTGGGCGTGTTCGACACCGCCTTCCACCAGACCATGCCCGCCAAGGCCTATATGTACGCCCTGCCCTACGAGTACTATGAGAAGGACAAGGTCCGCCGCTACGGCTTCCACGGCACCTCCCACAAGTATGTCTCCGGCCGGGCCGCCGACATGCTGGGCAAGAGCATTGAGGACCTGAAGATCATCACCTGCCACCTGGGCAACGGCTCCTCCGTCACCGCCGTGGACGGCGGCAAGAGCGTGGACACCTCCATGGGCTTCACCCCCCTGGCTGGTCTGCCCATGGGCACCCGCTCCGGCGACCTGGACGCCGGCATCCTGGAGTACCTGATGAACAAGTACGGCTACGACATCAAGGAGATGGTGAACATCCTCAACAAGAAATCGGGCGTGCTGGGCATCTCCGGCGTCTCCTCCGACTTCCGCGACCTGTCCGACGCCGCCGAGCAGGGCAATGACCGGGCCGGTCTGGCCGTGGACGCCTTCAACTACGGCGTCAAGAAGCTCATCGGCGCTTACGCCGCCGCCATGGGCGGGGTGGACGCCATCGTCTTCACCGCCGGCGTGGGCGAGAACTCCGCCGACCAGCGCATGGCCATCGCCTCCGGCCTGGAGTTCATGGGCGTGAAGATGGACGAAGAGGCCAACAAGCAGCGGGGCAAGGAGGCGGTCATCTCCGCCGCCGACTCCAAGGTGAAGGTCCTCCTCATCCCCACCGACGAGGAGCTCATGATCGCGCAGGATACTGCTGCTATCGTCGGCTGATCTGCTTCTTCCAAGGCCAAACTCCGGCGGCACAGCCGCCGGAGCCTACGCTAAAAATGTGCCACCGGCACATTTTCTTCACGCTGCGGCCGCCACCATCGTGGGCAAGTAAACTATACCGTACACAGGGAGAGCCCCGGACGAAACCGTCCGGGGCTCTCTTTCTGTCAAAAAACTCCCCCGCAGGGAAGCCTCGCAGAGTTCCGGCGTCCGCAGACGACGGAATAAAATCCAAATCCGTCATTTCCGGGGACATGTGCCTCGGAAATGACACTTCTCATGACGGATGGGGTGACAATTTCGTAAGAAATCGAACCCCATCCGTCATGCAGCCTCTTATCGGAAAAGGCCAACGGCCTTTTCCGATAGTTTTATCCGTTTGCCACCGTGAAGAGGGAGTAGAAGTACTCCTTGCGCGCCATGAGCTCCCGGAAGGTGCCCGCCTCGCACAGCTGGCCATGGCGCAGGACGTAGATGGCGTCGTACCGCTCCAGCAGGGCCTGTTCCAGCCGGTGGGTCACCACCACCCGGGTGAGCCCCTCCAGGTCCAGGATGCCGTCCACCACCGAGAAGGCGGTCTGGTTGTCCAGGGCGGCGGTGGCCTCGTCCATCAGGAGCACCGGCGTGCCCCGCAGCAGGCACCGGGCGATGGCCACCCGCTGCCGCTCCCCGCCGGACAGGTTCCCCCCGTTCTCCCCGCAGGGGTAGTCCATCCCCTTCTCCTCCAGCAGGGGGGCAAGGCCCGCGCCCTCCGCCGCCCTCTTCACCCGGTCAGGGGAGAAGTCCCGGAAGAGGGTGATGTTGCGCGCGATGGTGTCGTCAAAGAGAAAGACCTCCTGGCCGATGAGGCTCTCCAGGTCGTAGAGGCTGTCCGGGTCGATGTCCCGGAGCTCCTTTCCGTCCACGGTGATGGAGCCCCGGTAGCTGTCATAGGCCCCCATGAGCAGCTGCAGCAGGGTGGACTTCCCCGCCCCCGAGCCGCCCACCACGGCGTACTTGCCCCCCGGGCGGAAGGTGAGGGTGAGGCCGCGGAGCACATCCTCGTTCACCGCCAGGTACTGCAGGCCCTTCCACAACAGGGCGCACAGCTTCTCCATGACCTCTTCCCGCCGCTCTGCCCAGCTCCTCCTGGGTCAGGCCCCGCTCCCGGCGCAGCCTGGCGATCTGGGACCCCAGCAGCTCCATGCCCATGGCGCTCCCTCCTTCTCGTGTTGGTTGTATTGTATCGAAACTCCCGCTTGAGTTCAAGCGAGGTGTTCTTGGGAAAAATCGACCATCGCTTGTATTTCGCCCAAAAAACCGGGCGGGATGGATCTCCATCCCGCCCCGTTTCCTGGTTTTTATCGCCGCTTGCCCTTGGGCCTTGCGCCGGCCTTGCTCTTGGGCTTGGCCCAGAGCGCCTTGCGCGCGGGGGCGGAGGGAGCGCTGCGCCTCTCTCGCTGGGCCTTCCCGCCGCCGGAGGCGGCGCTCTTCTTTCCCGCCGGGGAAGCTCTCCGCTTCCCCTTCCCCGCCGTCTCCTTCCCGGAGGGCTTCTCCCAGCGCTCCCCGCCCTCGCCGCTGTGCTTTGCGTTGGGGCGCACCAGGCAGTGCTTGCCGTAGCCGATCAGGTCCTCCCGGTGGGCGCGGTGGAGGGCCTCCAGCACCAGGGGGCGCTTCTCCGGCCGCTTCCACTGCATGAGGGCGCGCTGCATGGCCTTGTCGTGGGGGCTGGTGGGGACGAAGACCGGCTGCATGGTCCGGGGGTCCAGGCCCGTGTGGTACATGCAGGTGGACAGGGTGCCCGGCGTGGGGTAGAAGTCCTGGACCTGCTCGGGCTGGCGGCCGGTGGCGTTGAGCCATTCAGCCAGCTTCACCGCGTCGGAGAGGGTGCAGCCCGGGTGGGAGGACATGAGGTAGGGCACCAGGTACTGCTCCTTGCCGTAGCGCTGGTTGAGACGCTCATACTTCTGCCGGAACTTCTCGTAGACCTCAATATGTGGCTTGCCCATGTAGTCCAGCACCGAGTTGACGCAGTGCTCAGGGGCCACCTTCAGCTGGCCGGAGACGTGGTGCTGCACCAGCTCGGCGCAGAACTCCCCGCTCTTGTCCTTCATCAGGTAGTCAAAGCGGATGCCCGAGCGGATGAAGATCTTCTTCACCCCGGGGATGGCCCGCAGCTTGCGCAGGAGCTGGAGATAATCCGTGTGGTCGGCGTCCAGGTTGGGGCAGGCCTCGGGCGAGAGGCAGGCGCGGTTCTTGCACAGGCCAGCCTTGAGCTGCTTTGCGCAGGCGGGGCGGCGGAAGTTGGCCGTGGGGCCGCCCACGTCGTGGATATAGCCCTTGAAGCCGGGGTGATGGGTGAGGGCGGTCACCTCCCGGATGACGCTCTCATGGCTGCGGGCGGAGATGATGCGCCCCTGGTGGAAGGCCAGGGAGCAGAAGTTGCACGCGCCGAAGCACCCCCGGTTGTGGGCCACGGAGAAGCGCACCTCCTCGATGGCGGGTACGCCCCCCATGGTGTCATACATGGGGTGGGGCTCCCGGACGTAGGGCAGCTCGGCCACCGCGTCCAGCTCCTCGGTGGTCAGGGGCATGGCGGGGGGATTGACGATGAGCAGCTTCTCGGCGTGGCGCTGGAGGATGGCGCGGCCCACGATGGGGTCGTGCTCCTGATACTCGGTCATGTTGGCCTCGGCGTAGGCGTGCTTGTCCGCGGCCACCGTCTCGAAGGAGGCCACCTCCACCATCGGGTAGGCACACTGGCCCGGGTGGTCCGCGATAAAGGCGGTGCCCCGCACGTCGGTGATCTCCTCCACAGGGGTGCCGGAGGCGAGGCGCGCGGCGATCTCCCTGGTGGCCCGCTCCCCCATGCCGTAGACCAGGAGGTCGGCCTGGGAATCGAAGAGGATGCCCCGGCGCACCTTGTCCTCCCAGTAGTCGTAGTGGGCGAAGCGGCGCAGGGAGGCCTCCAGCCCGCCCAGGATCAGCGCTATGTCCCCGAAGACCCGGCGCACGCAGTTGGCGTAGACGATGGTGGCCCGGTCAGGCCGCAGGCCCATCTGGTTTCCCGGGGAGTAGGCGTCCTTGCTCCGGCGGCGCTTGGCCACGGTGTAGTGGGCCACCATGGAGTCGATATTCCCCGCCGACACGATCACCCCCAGCCGGGGACGGCCCAGGGCGGCGAAGGAGGCGGGGTCCTTCCAGTCGGGCTGGGCCAGGATGGCCACCCGGTAGCCCTCGTGCTCCAGCAAGCGGGAGATGATGGCCGGGCCGAAGGAGGGGTGGTCCACATAGGCGTCCCCGGTGATGAGCAGGAAGTCGTACCACTCCCAGCCCCGCGCCGCCATGTCTTCTCTTGTCACCGGCAGAAACCGGTCTCGGAACTCTTGCATAGCTTACCTCTCACTGGAAAGGCGGGCGGCCCTTAGGCGCGTCCGCCTTGAGACTATTGATAAACCCTCCCGGCCAAAGGCTTCGGAGGGAAAGATAGTGTGAAAGAAAACCGTCAGGGTTGTCTTTCGCGTCTAGTCAAATCACTTTTTGAACCTTTGGGAAAGGTTCAAAAAGTGCAGCAGCCTGTCGAAAAAGTCTTTTCGACAGGCTGAGGCGGGCGGCCCTTGGGCGCGTCCGCCTTGCTTCCTATCTGTCGTTATATCCGATGTCCTTCTCCAAAAGGTCCAGGGGCACCTGGGACCCCGGCGCGGCGCCGATGCGCTTGAAGCCGTACCGGGCGTAAAACCGCTGGGCCAGGGCGTTGTCCGGCGCGCAGCGCAGGCGCAGCTTGGTGCGGCCCAGAGGACGGTAGAGGGACACCGCCTCCCCGATGAGCTGCACCCCCAGGCCCTGACGGCGGCGCTGGGGCGTCATGTACACGAAGGGGATGTAACCCACCTGCTCGTCGGCGAAGGCGTCCACGTCCAGCTCCAGAAGGCCCGCCAGCTCATCGCCCAGCATGGCGCAGGTCACCGCCCGCCGCTCCCGGCGGGAGCGCTCCATGGCGGCACGGAGGAAGCCCGCCTCGTCAAAGGGCAGGTCGGGGCCGTGGATGTCCACCCAGGCGTCCCGCCGGGCCTCCACATAGACCCCGCACTCCCGCTCCATGTCCAGGGGGCGGAACCACAGGTTGGCGTCGGGCAGGCTCTTGCCCTGGGCCTTCCACCACCGCTGGCGGGCCATGGTGGAGATCTCCTCGGGCAGGTGGGAGTTGTCGTTTTCAAACACGATATTCGCGCTCTCTCCCTCCACCTCCAGGCAGGTGACGGCGGTGTTGTCGCTGTGGCCCTGGAGGCGGCGCTCCTCCTGGTTCTGCCCCTTGAGCAGGGACTGGAGGGTGCGGATGGCGCTGCCGTGGGAAAAGAGGGCGATGGTCTGCCCCGGATGGGCCGCGGCCAGGCGCGCCACGGTCTGCTTCATGCGCGCGCCCACCTGGTCAAAGGTCTCGCCCCCCTGGACCCGCCAGTCCTCGTCGGAGGAGTTGAAGCGGAGCAGCCGCTCCGGGTCTGTATGGGCCACCTCGCCCCAGGGCCGGTCCTCCCACACGCCCATGTGGACCTCCCGCAGGCCGGGGTCGGTGTGGAGGGTGAGCCCCTTGGGCTTATAGATGGCCGAGGCGGTGGTCATGGTGCGGAAGAGGTCGCTGGAGTACACCGCGTCGATGTGGATGCCCTCGAACCGGCCCGCCAGGGCGGCGATCTGCCGGTAGCCGTTTTCCGTCACCAGGCTGTTGTACCAGCCGTGGATGCGGCGGTAGAGGTTGCCCTCCGCCTCCGCGTGGCGAATGAGATAGATTCGGGTCATAGATCTTTTTTCCTAACCTCTCTTTGGTTTTCCGCTCACCAGGGCTTGACGGCCCCGGTCAGCTCGCTCACCTTGGCAAGGCCCTGCCTCTCGGCGATGGCGGCCAGGCCGTCGCGGATCTTGATGGGCGCGTAGGGATCGGCAAAGACCGCCGCGCCCACCGACACGGCGGTGGCGCCCGCGAGCATCATCTCGGCGGCGTCAGCACCGGTGGACACGCCGCCCATGCCCAGCACGGGCACCTTCACGGCGCCGGCCACCTCCCACACCATCCGCACCGCCACCGGGAAGACCGCCGGGCCAGAGAGGCCCCCGGTATTCATCCGCAGGATGGGGCGGCGGGTGTTCACGTCGATGCGCATGCCCCGGATGGTGTTGATGAGGCTGATGGCGTCAGCCCCCGCCCCCTCCACCGCCCGGGCGATCTCGGTGATGTCGGTGACGTTGGGGGAGAGCTTGATCATCACGGGCACTGTGGCGTGGGCCTTGGCCACGGCGGTGACCTCGGCGGAGAGCTCGGGCCGGGTGCCGTAGGCCAGGCCTCCCGCCTTCACGTTGGGGCAGGAGATGTTGACCTCGATCATATCCACCCCCGCCGATGAGAGCTTCTCGCACATCTCCCCGTACTCCTGGGGGGTGCCCCCCGAGATGTTGGCGATGATGCGGGTGCCGCTCTTCTTGAGCCGGGGCAGCTCCTTTTCAATGAAGGCGTCCACCCCGGGGTTCTGCAGGCCCACCGAGTTGAGCATGCCCATAGGGGTCTCGGCGATGCGGGGAGGCGGGTTGCCCTCCCGCCGGGTGGGCGTGAGGCCCTTGACGCAGATGCCCCCCAGCTCGGAGAGGTCGAAGAACTGCCCGTACTCCTCCCCGAAGCCAAAGGTGCCCGAGGCCATGACGATGGGGTTTTTCATGGTCATCCCCGCCAGGGTGACCGACAGGTCCACCTTAGACATTCCAGTCCACCTCCCCGGCATCAAAGACAGGGCCGTCCTTGCACACATGCTTCATGGTGCCGTCCGCCATCTGGATGGCGCAGCCCAGGCAGGCCCCCACGCCGCAGGCCATCCGCTCCTCCATGGACACCTGGCACTGAACGCCCCGCTCCGCCGCCGCTTTGGCCACGCTGCGCAGCATGGGCTTGGGCCCGCAGGCCAGAATGGCCGTAAAATCCTTATCCTTGTCCAGGATCTCCTTCACCTGCTGGTCCACGAAGCCGTGGCGTCCGGCGCTGCCGTCGTCGGTGCAGAGGTAGGTCTCCTTGCAGGCCTCCCGGTAGCGCTCTTCCAGGATCACCCGGTCTTTGGACCGGAAGCCCAGCACGGCCACGGACCGCGCCCCCAGGTACTCGGCGTACCCCAGCAGGGGCGGGGTGCCGATGCCGCCGCCCACCAGCAGGTAGCGGCCCCCCTCCTCCACGGAAAAGCCGTTGCCCAGGGGGCCCAGCACGTCCAGCTTGTCCCCCGGACGGCGCTCTGAGAGCCAGCGGGTGCCCTCCCCCTTCGCCTCGAAGATGAGGGCGGCGGTGTCGTGGGGGGCGTCGGGCTGCGCCAGGGCCACCGAGATGGGCCGGCGGAGGAAGCTTTGCTCCCCGCAGGCGATGTGGAGAAACTGCCCGGCGTGCAGGCCGTGCTCCTCCACCAGCTTGCCCACCTCCAGGGTCATCCAGAAGGTGGTGGGGTTGAGGGGGGTCATTTCCACAACGGTGCAGATCTGTTGTATCGCCATAAGCGCGCTCCCCTCCTCAGACGATGGTGACATACTGCTTGATGTCGTCCCGCATGGCCACCGCGGCGTTGTAGGCCGCCTCCTGGTAGTCCTCCCCGTCCTTGCCGGTCTTCTGCCAGGCGCACATGATGGACCGGGAGGCGTTGACGATGGCCCCGTGGCCCATCTTGTCAAAGGCGTACTGCACGTCCTCGGCGGTGCCGCCCTGGGCCCCGTAGCCGGGGACCAGGAAGAAGGTCTTCTCCAGGCGGCGGCGCAGCTCCCGCATGTCGGAGGGGTAGGTGGCGCCCACCACCGCCCCGGCGCAGGTATAGCCGTACTTGCCCTCGGTGCCCCGGCCCAGCCGCTCGGTCAGGTCGCCCATGACCTTATAGACCACCCGGTCGCCGGCCACGATGTCCTGCAGCTCCCCGGAGCCGGGGTTGGAGGTCTTGACCAGCACGAAGGCGCACTTGCCGGTGGCCTTGCACACGTCCAGGAAGGGATTGATGGAGTCGGAGCCCATGTAGCCGTTGAGGGTGACGCAGTCGGCGTCAAAAACAGAGATCTCCTGCTCCCCCACCTTCGTCTTGCCCAGCCAGCCGTCGGCGTAGGCGCTGGCGGTGGAGCCGATGTCCCCCCGCTTGATGTCGGCGATGACGAAGAGGCCCTTCTCCTGGGCGTAGCGGATGGTCTTCTCCATGGCCGCCATGCCCTGCCATCCCAGCCGCTCATAGTAGGCCGCCTGGGGCTTGACCGCGGGGACGATGGGGCTCAGGGCGTCGATGAGGCCCTTGTTGAACTCCCACAGGGCGTCAGCCGCGCCCTCCAGGGTCTCGCCGTACTTTTCGTAGGACGCCTTGCGGATGAAGGCGGGCACATACTCGGGCTTGGGGTCCAGGCCCGCCACCGTGGGGTTTTTCTTCTCGCGGATCTTATCCTGCAGCACGTCAAAGGACATGGTTATTTCTCCTCTCTATCCTGGTAAATGATCTCGCCGGCGGCGATGGTATACTTGACTCTCCCCTGGACCTGCATCCCGCCGAAGGGGGTGTTGCGGCCCTTGGAGACGAAGCGCTCCGGGTCCACCGTCCACTTCTCCTCCGCATCGAAGATCACGAGGTCGGCGTCCGCGCCCACCGAGAGCCGCCCCTTGGGCACCCGCAGGATGTTGGCGGGGTTCACCGTCATCTTGCGCAGAATGTCGGAAAGGCTCATCTGCCCGGTGTGGTAGAGGGCGGTGAGGGTGACGGCCAGGGCGGTCTCCAGCCCCACCATGCCGCTGGGTGCCTCGGCCAGGGGCCGGGCCTTCTCCTCGGCGGAGTGGGGGGCGTGGTCGGTGGCGATGGCGTCGATGGTGCCGTCCTTGAGGCCCTCGATGATGGCGTCCACATCCCCCCGGGTCCGCAGGGGCGGGTTGACCCGGGCCATGGTGCCCTTGGTGAGGATCTCGTCCTCGGTGAGGGTGAAGTACTGGGGGCAGGTCTCGCAGGTGATCTTGACCCCCTTCTTCTTATAGCGCCGGACGATGGCCACCGACTTGGCGGTGGAGATATGGCAGATGTGGACCGCTCCGCCGGTCTCCTCGGCCAGCATGGCGTCCCGCATGACCATGATCTCCTCGGCGATGGCGGGCCGTCCCTCCATGCGCAGCTGACGGGAGATGCGCCCTTCGTTGAGGGCGTAGTTTTTCACCATGTCCGCGTCCTCACAGTGGGAGAGGACGGTGAGCCCCTGCCGGTGGGCGCGGATGAGGGCGTCGCGCATGAGGTTGGCGTTCTGCACGGGCATGCCGTCGTCGGAGATGGCCACCGCCCCGGCGGTCTTAAGGGCCTCGATGTCGGTGAGCTCCTGCCCCTTCTCCCCCACCGTCACCGAGCCGATGGGCAGCACATGGACCCCGCAGGCCGCCTTCGCCTTCTCCAGCACATAGCGGATCTGCTCGGGGCAGTCGGTGGCGGGCCGGGTGTTGGGCATGGGGGCCACCGAGGTGAAGCCCCCCGCGGCGGCGGCGGCGCAGCCGGTTTCCACCGTCTCCTTGTACTCCAGGCCCGGCTCACGCAGGTGGACGTGCATATCCACCAGTCCGGCGGAGACCACCAGCCCCCGGGCGTCGATGGTCTCGGCCTGCTCGGAGGACAGGTCGCTGCCGATCACCGCCACCTTGCCGTCTTCCAGCAGGATGTCCATCACGCCGCCGATGCCGCCCACCGGGTCGATGAGCCGTCCCTGACGAATGAGAAGTTTCATCTCTCGCTCCTTTCTCTCGGCACAAAAAGAGGACGGGTCCGCCCCGCCCCCTCCTCAATGGTCCTCTTCTGTGGTTGTTTGTTTTTTATTGCTTTTATTATAATGTGCAGCGAACAAAGCAGCACACCTTGAAAGCCAAGGCTTTCAAGGTAAAATTGCTTTGTTCAAGTGCAAGGGTTTTGTGTTGTTTTCACCCAAAACCCTTGCACCACTCACACAAGCGATATGGCGCTTGTGTGAGTATGCACATTGCAATAATGTCTCAATTGATTGAAAACGCCTGGAACCAGCCGTTTTCAATCAATTGCGCGGCATTGCCGCGCAAATAAACCGCATTGCGGTTTATTCATCAGACATTATTATAACTGCAAGCGCAATAATTAGCAATGTATTTTTCTCTCTTTCCGGGGATAATAAAGCCGTGAGCAAAGGAGGGTGAACCATGACAAAATATCAGTTTCTCGCCGGTATGGGGCTGGGCATGGCCGCCGGGGCCGCCCTGGGCATGACCATGTCCGCCACCAAAAAACGCAACATCAAGCGTGCCGCCGACAAGGCCATCAAGGCCGTGGGCGAGGTGGTGGAGAACATCTCCGACAGCATGGGGATGTGACCGGCACAAAAAGGTCCCCGGAGCGTTATGCTCCGGGGGCCTTTTTTTGTGCGGCTGTCTGAAAAGACTGCGCGCCTCTTTACTTTTTGAACAGGCGACGGATGCGGCTGCCCAGGCCCCCGTGGGCCGGGGCGGCCTCCCGGGGCGCCGCCCTGACGGCGTCGCGCATGAGGATGTCCTGGCTGCTCACGCTCTCCCGGCCGCCGCTCAGGCGGCGGTAGCTGCCGTCAGGCTGCATGGCGCGGGCCTTGGTGTTGTCCGACCACTGGGCCTCGATGAGCTTTTGGATCTTGCTGCGGGCCGGGCCGCTGAGCACCGGGCAGGCCACCTCCACCCGATGGCTCATGTTGCGGGTCATGAAGTCCGCCGAGGAGATGTACATCCGCTCCTCCTCCCCCCGGCCAAAGAGATAAATCCGCGCATGCTCCAGGTACCGGCCCACGATGCTCCTGACCTGGATGTGGTCGGTCTCCCCCTCCACGCCGGGCAGCAGGCAGCAGATGCCCCGGACGATCATCCGCACCTCCACCCCCGCCCGGGAGGCCTCCCGCAGCTTATCCACCAGGTCGATGTCGGTCACCGAGTTGAGCTTGAAGAAGAGGTAGCCCTTCTCCCCCTTGGCGATCTCCCGGTCGATGAGGGCCATGAGGCGGTCCTTCATGCCGTGGGGCGCCACCAGCAGGCGGCGGTAGCTGCCCTCCAGGTTGCCGATGGCCATGTTCTTGAAAAATTCACCTGCGTCGGCGCCGATGCTCCGGTCCGCCGTCAGATAGGCCAGGTCGGTATACTGCCCGGCGGTCTTTTCGTTGTAATTGCCGGTGCCCACCTGGGTGATGTAGCTGATGCCGCTGTGGTCCCGGCGGGTGATGAGGCAGATCTTGGAGTGGACCTTGTAGGAATCGAAGCCGTAGAGGATGCGGCAGCCCGCCTCCTCCAGGCGCTGGGACCAGTCGATGTTGTTCTGTTCGTCGAACCGGGCCCGCAGCTCGATGAGGACGGTCACGTCCTTGCCGTTCTCCGCCGCCGCGCACAGGTACTCCACCAGCTTGGAGCGCCGGGCCAGGCGGTAAATGGTGATCTTGATGGACACCACCGACGGATCGTGGGCGGCCTCCCGCAGGAGCCTGAGGAAGGGGTCCATGCTCTCATAGGGGTAGGAGAGCAGCACGTCCCCCCGGCTCACCCGGCGCAGCATGCTCTCCCCCCGGGCGATCTCCCCGGGCTGCTGGGGGGTGAAGGGCGGATAGGTCAGCGCCTCCCGCACCCCGGCGCTCAGACGGTCCGCCAGGGCGAACACATACCCCATCTTCATGGGCGAGGCCGTCACATACACCTGCTCCCGCTCCAGGTGGAGCCTCTGGCAGAAGTACTGCTGGAACTTCCCGCTCACGGCGCTCCCCAGCTCCAGGCGCACCGGGGCCAGCTTGGTGCGGGTGCGCAGGAGCTTTTTCATCTGGGCGCGGAAGTCGTCGTCCACCTCAAAGGCCTCGTCCCCCGGCGTGATGTCGGCGTTGCGGGTGACGCAGAAGATGACCTTCTCCTCCACCACGTAGTTGCGGAAGATCTTCTCCACCTGGGAGAGGATGATCTCCGCCGTCTGGACATAGCGCACCTGGGAGCCGGGGAGAAAGAGCACCTCGCCCAGGGAGGCGGGCACCGCCATCACACCGAAGAGCTCCTTCTTCCCGTCCCGCAGCAGCGCCCCGATGTGCACCACCTTATTTTGCAGGTGGGGAAAGGGGTGGTGACTGTCCACGATCTGGGGGGAGAGGATGGGGTCGATCTCAGTCTGGAAGTACTCCTTGACGTACTTGAGCTCCGGCTTCTCCAGCTGCTCCACGGTGAGGGCGGCAATGTCGTAGGCGGCCAGGGCGCGATTGAGCCGGGCGCAGATGTCGTCCCGCATGGCCATGAGGGGCCGCACCGCGCCAAAAATGGCCGAGAGCTGCTGCCGGGGCGTCATGCCCGACTTGTTGTCCCGGCTGTCCGGGTCCACCATCTCCAGGTCGTGGAGGCTGCCCACCCGGATCATGAAAAACTCGTCCAGGTTGCTGGTGAAGATGGAGACGAATTTCAGCCGCTCCAGCAGCGGCACGCTCTCGTCCGTGGCCTCCAGCAGCACCCGCTCGTTGAAGCGCAGCCAGGACAGCTCCCGGTTTTGCGTATAGCTTCTTTTCTCAGCCGCCATGTCCGGTCTCCTCCAGCTTCTCCAGCAGATAGCCCTCCCGCACGCCGTAAGGGCTGGCCACAAAGTGCTCGCAGCCGTACCGCTCGATCACCGCCGAGAGGATGGCCATGCCCGGCAGCAGGGTGTGCAGCCGGTCGGGCGCGGACTTGATGATGGCGCCCACCAGCCGCTCCCGGTCGGTCTTGACCAGCTTGAGGATGCCCTTTACCTCAATGGCGGGGTAGCCGGAGTAGCCGTGGTCGGTGTCAAAGAGCTCGTCGCTGAGCTTGCAGCTGGCGCGGCAGGTGCCGCCCACGCCGCACAGCAGCGCCCGCCCCTCCCCGGAGTGCAGCGGATACTCCTCCATGAGAGAGGCTGCGTGGCGGCGGATGGTCTTGAGCTCGGCGCGGGTGGGGATCACGTCGGAGACATACTTGGTGAACATGTTCAGCGAGCCGATGGGCAGCGACACCGCCTCCCGGATCTCCCCATCCCGGAAGGCCACCAGCTCAGTGCTGCCGCCGCCGATGTCCACCATCAGCCCGTCAGGGGCGCTGAGGGTGCGCCGGGCCCCGGAGAAGTCCAGCATGGCCTCCTCCTCGCCGCTGATGACGTTCACCTCCATGGCGCACTCCGTGCGCACGGCGGAGAGCACCTCCGCCGTGTTCACGATCCCCCGCAGGGAGGCGGTGGCGAAAACGAAGGTGCGCCGGGGCTTTATGTGCTCCAGCACCAGTTCAAAGCGCCGCAGCGCGTGGAGCAGCCGCTCCACGCCCTTGCGGGTCATCCGCCGGTCTGAGTCGATATAGCCCGCCAGTCCCGCGGGCTCCTTGCTGTTGAGCATCTGCCTGAGCTCTCCGTCGATCACCTTGTAGAGCACCAGGCGGACCGTGTTGGAGCCAATGTCGATCACCGCGTACATGGTACATTCCTCTCATTTGAAAACAGTATCAATCTCTATGCCCCAAGTCCCCGGGGTATGCCTTGGGCCGCTCCCATTATTTCAGTGCGTAAGGAACAAAGCCCAGCGCCTTGAAAGGGGCTCCGCTCAGCCGTTTTTAAGGGTTTGCGGTTTATTTACCGGACATTATTCTAGGGGGCGGCGGCCGCCGCCGCAATCAGCCCGCTGTAAGGGGTATGTAAGGCTTTTGTAAAATCTATCGTCCACGGCAGTAATGTTCCCGCCCCCGCCGCCCCCTATTCGTCTTCCCCGCTCAGGAGAGCTCCCGGCGCAGCTTGAGCACGGTGAGATTGATCTCTCCTTCCACGGCGTTGCCCGAGCCGGAGTAGTTCAGGCTCAGCTGGGTGGCCTGGCTGGCGCGCAGGATGAAAAAGGACGCGCCGTAGGCGCTGGAGCCGTCGGCATTTGTGGCGAAGTAGATCCCATACTCCAGACGGGGCGTGCCGTTGTAGATGGGGGTGACCTGCATGTAGTTGGGCGTGCGGAAAACGGCGGAGACCTTGTAGGAGACCAGGTAATACCCCGGCGCAAGGCCGATCTGGGTGGGGCTCTGAAGGGTGATGTTCCCCGTGGTGTCCGGCACGTCCTGGATGAGCGAGATCTGACTGCCCATCGTGAGAGGGTACTGAAAATTGAAAAAGGAGGCAAAGGCGTCGTCCGGCACCTCTCCCGCCGCTCCGGTGGGACCGGTTGGACCCGTGGCCCCCGTGGGCCCGGTGGGGCCCGTGGCTCCGGTGGGACCGGTGGCCCCCGTGGGCCCAGTGGGGCCGGTGGCTCCAGTGGGACCGGTGGCTCCAGTGGGACCGGTGGCTCCGGTGGGACCGGTGGCTCCGGTGGGGCCCGTGGCTCCGGCAGGGCCATCTGCACCGGCAGGCACGGTGGCTCCGCTGGCTCCAGTGGGTCCCGTGGCTCCGGTAGCTCCCGTGGGAC
>DVLB01000018.1 GCA_018715695.1 Candidatus Galloscillospira stercoripullorum | reverse complement strand
TGCCGGCCCGCACCGAAGAAACTCTTGGGTCGCGGGCCTTATTTTTTGTTTTGGAGGGCGATATGAAGCGCGTTGCAGTCTTTTTCGGGGGAGCATCCAACGAGCACGAGATCTCCGTGCTCACGGGCATGATGGCGGTAAACTTACTGAAGAGCGCGGGTTACGAGGTGCTGCCCGTCTTTCTGCCCCTTTCGGGTGGGATGACGCTCGCAAAGAACGCTTCGCGCGCCGAGGACGTTGCGGGGGAAAGCAGGTTTCCCGCCGTGCAGCTCAACGGTCCCGCGCTTGAGCGGAAGAGGGGCATCTTCCGAAAGAGGCAGCCCTTTGACGTCGCGCTCAACTGCTGCCACGGAGGCATGGGGGAGGACGGCACGCTTGCAGCGCTCCTCGCATGGAATAACGTTCCTTCGGCCTCTCCCTCTGCGGAACTTTCGGCGGCGTTCATGGATAAGTCGCTTTGCAAGCTCGCCGCGAAGGGCCTGGGCCTGCCCGTACTTCCCTCCGTGTGCGTGAGGGAGGGGGAGACGGAGCGCGCCGGACGGGAGGCGGACCGCCTCGGCTATCCGCTCGTCGTCAAGCCCTGCCGCCTCGGCTCGAGCATCGGCATCACCGTCGTCAAAGAGGAACGCGAGCTCCTCGTCGCGCTCGCCCTTGCCTTCCGCCTCGACCGCTCCGCCCTGCTCGAGCCCTATCTTCCCGGCCGCCGCGACCTCAACTGTGCGGCCGTGAAGCGGGGAGGGGAGATCGTCCTCTCGCCCATCGAGGAGGTGCTTTCCTCCTCGCCCATCCTCACTTTCGGCGAAAAGTACGAGGGCACGGAGCGCCGCAGTCTCCTCCCCGCCGACATTCCCGAAGGGGCGGCGCATACGGTGCGTGAGTCGATGCGTGCGATCGCGGAGGCATTCGGGCTCTGCGGCGTCATCCGGGGAGATTTCTTTCTTACCAAGGACGGGAGCGTGTATTTCAACGAACTCAACGCCGTGCCGGGCTCGCTCGCCTTCTATCTCTTCGGCGATACGCTCCTCGATGCGCGCGATTTTCTGTCCGCTCTCGTCGAGGAGGCGGCCCTCCCGCCTGAAAAGAGGCCGGTCTGCACGGGGCTTTTGTCCCGCACGCGATTTGCGGGCGCAAAAGGTTGCAAAAACCGCGCTTCCGTGCTATAATACCCATATTATAATACATCGACCGAAAGGGAGCAAGTTTATGACAAAGATCCAAATGAAGACGCCGCTCGTCGAGATGGACGGCGACGAGATGACGCGCATCCTGTGGCAGGAGATCAAGGATATCCTGCTCACCCCGTATATCGACCTCAAGACGGAGTATTACGATCTCGGCCTTCCGCACCGCGATGAAACGGACGACCGGGTGACCGTCGAGTCTGCCGAGGCGACGAAGCGGCTGGGCGTCGCCGTCAAGTGTGCGACCATCACCCCCAACGTACAGCGCATGAGCGAGTACCACCTCAAAAAGATGTGGAAGAGTCCAAACGGCACCATCCGCCGCATCCTGGACGGCACCGTGTTCCGCGCGCCCATCCTCTGCGAGGGCATCGTCCCCTACATCCCCGGCTGGAAGCAGCCCATCGTGCTTGCCCGTCATGCCTACGGCGACGTCTACTCCGCCGTGGATGAAGAGCTCGAAGCGGGCGAAAAGGCATACCTTGTCATCGAAAACGAGAAGGGCGAGGTGCGCCGCCGGCTCATCCATGCATTTGACGGCGCGGGCGTCGTGCAGGGAATGCACAACACGGATGCCTCCATCCGTTCCTTTGCGCACTCCTGCTTCCGCTATGCCGTGGAGAACGGCATCCCCATGATCTTCTCCACGAAGGACACCATCTCCAAGCAGTACGACGGCCGCTTCAAGAAGATCTTCGAGGAAGTTTACGAAGAATACCGCGCCTCCTTTGAAGAAAAGGGCATCTGGTACCTCTACACGCTCATCGACGACGCCGTGGCGCGCGTGGTGCGCAGCGAGGGCGGCCTCCTCTGGGCGTGCAAGAACTACGACGGCGACGTCATGAGCGACATGGTCGCGACCGCCTATGGCTCTCTCGGTATGATGAGCTCCGTGCTCGTCTCGCCCGACGGCAAATACGAGTACGAGGCGGCGCACGGCACCGTCACCCGCCACTACTACCGCTATCTGGAGGGGGAGAATCCCTCCACCAACCCCATGGCCACCCTGTTCGCCTGGACGGGGGCCCTGCGCAAGCGGGGCGAGCTGGACGGCATCGAAGCGCTCATGACCTTTGCCGACAAGCTGGAGGAGGCGGCCATCGCCACTATCGAGAGCGGCGTGATGACCAAGGACCTCTCCGGCCTGTGGGAGGGGGAGACCCCCGCCCGGTCGGTGACCAGCGCCGAGTTCCTCCAGGCCATCCGCGCCGAGCTGGATAAGCGGCTCTAAGAGCGGAGAGAGAAAACAATAGCGCGGCCCGATCCCTTTGGGGACCGGGCCGCGCTTTGTTATAAGAGAGTCATCCGGCTCTGGTGATGAGAGGTACCAGGTGGAGCAGCTCGGCGGCGGTGCAGAGCTTATCCATGCAGCTGACAATGAAGGCCTCCCAGCAGCGATAGAACCGGAAGGGGTTGGCGGGCCACATGTGGCTGGCGATGATGTCCTCCTCGGCGTCGGTGAGAGTGAAATGCCTGCGGGCATTTTCTAGGGCATAGCGGGCGTGGTTGAGCATGTGGTCAAAGCGGATGGGGGAGCGGTACTCCATCCAGTTGTAGAGAAACATGTCGTGGAGCAGCCCGCCCCGGGCAGCGGCCCGGGCGTCCAGGCCCAGGGCCCGGCAGATCCGAAAGCTGGAATAGGCCACCAGGGAGGCGTGGTCGTGGGTGCTGAACCCCTTGACATGCTGGGGAAAGGCACGCATGGCCTGCACTGCGTCGCAGCGCTCCAGATCCTGCACCTGAGCCTCGTATTCCCGCTTGAGCTTGAACTCCCACATGGGCATCGACCTCCTGCGTTATTTCGCGTCGGGATTATTTCGAGCGGAGAACCAAATCACACGATCAGTATAGCAGGCAGGACGGTGGATGGCAAAGGGATTGGAGTAAATTTTATAAAAAGTTTAGGTATAAAAGGGAGACTGCCCGGCACGGCTTTGCCGTACCGGGCAGTCTGCACGCGGGAGGTCAGAATACCTTTTCGCTCTCCCGCACCATGCGCACCAGGGCCTCATAAGAGCCAGGCTGATGCTTTTTGTTGCGGATCTGATCCTGGATATAGCCGGGGAGGGAGTTGAAGTAGGCCTCCGGTTTGGGGTCTCCGGTGAGCAGCGCGTAAATGTCGCTGTAAGTGGGCTGCATCTTCATCACCTCAGCACCAGTATGCCCCGGAAAAGGCCGAAAAAAGCCTCTTTTAGGCCGGGAAAAGCTGTCAATGGGGCAGTTTACAGGAAGATTACAAAAAGAACGCGGGATTTAATCTTCTTGTAACAACTTCTGCTTTCCCTTTTAACATCTCCCGGTTAAGATAATACCTGCAAGGGACAGTTTCTTTTCATTTCATTGTATCCTCTATTCTTTGGAAAAAGCCGGACACCAGGGGCAGGTGTCCGGCTTTTTCTTTGTTATATCATCCCCCGGAGGGGGTGGGAGCGGTACTTAGCACAGCTCCCACAAAGAGGCCATGGCGGGCCCGCCGCCCACGCACAGGGAGGCGCCGCCGATCTTGCAGCCCTGGCGCTTCATCTCGTAGATGAGGGAGACGATGATGCGCAGGGCGGTGCAGCCCACGGGGTGGCCCAGGGAGATGCCCGAGCCGTTGATGTTGGTCTTGCTGCGGTCCACCTTGATGCCGTAGTCGGCTTCCAGCTTGCGCTCTACGCCGATGAATTGGGCGGCGAAGGCCTCGTTGACCTCCCAGTAGCCCACGTCCTCGAACTTGATTCCGGCGGCCTTGAGACACTTGGGGATGGCCACGGCGGGGCCCAGGCCCATGACCTCGGGCTCCACGCCCTCGCCGCAGATGTGGAGCATCTTGACCATGGGCTTGATGCCCAGCTCCTCAGCCTTGTCCTTGGACATGACCACCACGGCGGCAGCCGCGTCGTTGATTCCAGAGGCGTTGGCGGCGGTGACCACGCCGTCCTTGATGAAGGCGGGGGAGAGCTTGGCCATGCTCTCCAGGCTGGCGCCCCGGATGGGGTGCTCATCGGTATCCACCACGGTGACGCCCTTGCGGGTCTTGATCTCCACGGGGACGATCTCGTCCTTGAATTTGCCCTCGTCGATGGCCTTGCAGGCCCTCTCGTGGCTCATAACGGCCAGCTCATCGCACTCCTGGCGGGTGATGCCGTAGAGTTTGGCTACATTTTCAGCGGTAACGCCCATATGGCCGCCGGAGAGCTCATCCACCAGACCGTCGTGGAGCATGGAGTCCTCGATGGCGCCGGGGCCCATACGGTAGCCGTGGCGGGCCTTGGGCAGCAGATAGGGGGCGTTGGTCATGCTCTCCACGCCGATGGCCAGACCGATGTCAGTCTTGCCCAGGGCGATGTCGTTGCAGACCACTTCCAGGGCGCGCATACCAGAGGCGCAGTTCTGGTTGAGGCTGACGGCGTTGCTGGAGGCGGGGAGGCCGATGCGCATGCTCACCTGCCGGGCGGGGAGGGAGCCCTGCATGGCGGTGTAGAGCTGGCCCATGGCCACCTCCTCCACCTGGGAGGGGGAGAGACCGGCACGGTGGATGGCCTCCTTGCCGGCGATGATGGCCAGGTCCCGGGCGGAGAGCTGGGAGAGGGCGCCGTTGAACTTTCCGATGGGGGTGCGGCATGCGCTGACGATGACAACTTCTTTCATAGTGAGCCTGATCCTTTCTGAATGAAATGTTGCCTGGCCGGAATGTCCGGGCCGGGCAGCTGAGAAAAGGGAGCGCTGGCTACGAGGGAAGCAACTTCGTCATTATAGTATAGTAAGCACTAGAAAGCAAACTGTTTTTTGCTATTTCGACGAATTTAGCGCATAAGAGTAAAAAATTTTTGATAAATTTTCCGCTGGGCTCAGAGTGTGGGACCAAAATGGAACGGGTTTGGGATCTCCCCCTGCGGGAAAAGGCCCACGGCCATGCGGTACAGGGCTCTGGCGTGGATGCGGTCGTGCCAGAGAAAGCGGCGCAGCAGCTTGCGCAGGGTCCAGTCCTCCTGGAAGCTGCCGTGGAAAATGGGATTGTCCAGAAAGGCCGACTGCCCTTCCAGAGCCTCAAATCCCCGGCGGCGGCATTGGAGGATGGTGCCCTCGTTGTCGGCATCTACCTCCAGCTGGCTGAAATAATAGTGGTTGACGTTTTTGGTGTGCAGGTACATTTCATGGGCGGTGCGGGGGACGCAGCCGTAAAAGGTAGCGCGGGGGGCTCCGGCAGCGCGGCCCTTGTCGGGGACGGCCTCATAGAGGGAGAGAAAGTCCGCCGCCGAGCGCAGGACAAGGCCCTTCAGACGCTCGTATTCCTCCCGGGAGAGCGGGGTTTTCTCCGCGTCAAAGAGCACGTCGGAATCGGCATCCCGGACCGCCAGGGCGCAGGGGTGTTCCTGCACGATGGAGAGACGGATCGTTTCCGGGACGCGCGCTCCGGCCCAGATGAGATAGCTGCGGACCTCGCCATCCATCTTTTCCAGAGCGGCGGCCCTGCTTTCTCCTCTGGAGAAGGCGCCGGGGAGCTCCACGGCGTGGAGAAGGGTGTCGTCCCCGTTGTGTTCCCAAACGCAGGATATATCCATAAAAACACTCCCGATTGCAAAATTGCACCGTCCGGACGGCGAAACCAAAAAAGAAAGACACGCCCAGGGTATATCCTTCTCCGGGGCCCCACACGGTGGGGCGGCGCATTTGCGCCGTACGAGCGTTTTGCCGCAGGCAAAACCTCGGCGCAGGGGCAATTCACTTGCCCTGAGCATTTCAATCACCGAAGGGGGGAGCCGCCCTTTGGGCGGCGAAACCAAAAAAGAAAGACACGCCCAGGCGTGTCTTTCTTTTTTGGTGCGCGAGGCGGGACTTGAACCCGCACGTGCGTAATGCACACTAGAACCTGAATCTAGCGAGTCTGCCAATTCCACCACTCGCGCAGGTGATTGACGCCTCATTTAGCGCAAGTGATATGTTACCATGTAAGGCCCGGTATGTCAACCCTTTTTTTCGTGGATTCAAAAATAAAGCCGAAAAAACGGGCCACACTAAGGGCGGAGGAGTGTGAGCCATGAACGACAATACAGCCCTTTTGAATTTTATCTGCCAAAATGCCCAGATGGGAACGGTGAGCATCGCACAGCTGCTCAAGATCGTGCCGGAGGATGAATTTAGCCGCCATCTGGAGGCTCAGCGGCAGGGGTATGAGGATCTGGAGCGGGAGGGACGGCTGCTGCTGGAGGAGAACGGCTGCGATGAGAAGGGCCTGACGGCCTTTGAGAAGCTGCGCACCTATCTGATGATCGACGTGCAGACCCTCACCGACAAGACGGCCTCCCATGTGGCGGAGATGATGATGATCGGCAGCAATATGGGGGTCATCAGCGCGGTGAAAAATCTGCGCAAGTACCCCGGGGCCGACGCTAAGGTGAAAAAGCTCATGGAGCGGCTGTGCCGGTTCGAGGAGGACAACATCCAGCAGCTTAAAAAGTTTCTTTGACCACAGGGCGGAAAAAGCAAAAGGACCGGCGTTTCGCTATGGAGCGGAACGCCGGCCTTTTTTTCTTACAGGGAGGCGGGGTCGCCCTCCTCGGCGAGGGCCTCTCCCACCAGGTAGATGTCGCCCGCGCCCACGGTGAGGACCAGGTCCCCGGGCTGGCAGAGCTCCTTGAGGTAGGCGGTCAGCTCTCCCAGGGCGGCGAAGTACCGGGAGCCGGGGATCTTACGCTGCAGGTCCTGGGAGGAGATGCCCACCTCGTTTGTCTCACGGGCGGCGTAGATCTCGGCCAGGAGGGTCAGGTCAGGGCGGCGTAGGGCGGCCACGAAGTCGTCGAAGAGGGCCTTGGTGCGGGTGTAGGTGTGGGGCTGGAAGGCGCAGATGACCCGCCGGTAGCCCAGCTCGCCCACCGCGCTGAGCAGGGCGTTGAGCTCGCCGGGGTGGTGGGCGTAGTCGTCGTAGATATCGGCGCCGTGATAGCTGCCCTTGTACTCAAAGCGCCGGGCGGCACCCCGGAAAGCGGAGAGCCCCTCTTCCACCGCCTGGGCGCTGAAGCCCAGCAGATAGGCAGATGCGGCGGCAGCCAGAGCGTTTTTCACGTTATGCACCCCGGGGACGTGGAGATCCACATGGGCCAGCCGCTCCCCCTTGCAGATCACGTCGAAGGAGGGGAGCCCCCGGTTCCATGAGAGGTCAGCGGCGTGGACGTCGCCCTCCTCCAGGCCGAAGGTGAGGACCCGACGCTTCTCCCCCTCCAGGGTGTGCATGGTGTTCTCGTCGTCCCGGTTGGCGATGATCCAGCCGTTTTCCGGCACCAGGTCGGCGAAGGTGCGGAAGGAGTGCTCCACATCCTCCAGGTCGTGGAAAAAGTCCAGGTGGTCGGCCTCGATGTCCAGGATGACGGCGATGGTGGGGAAGAAGGAGAGGAAAGAGTTGCAGTACTCGCAGCTCTCCAGGATGATGGTATCCCCGTGGCCCACCCGATGACCGGCCCCCAGCAGGGGGAGGGTGCCGCCGATCATCACGGTGGGGTCGGCGGCGGCGGCCATGGCGATGTGGGTGCACATGGAGGTGGTGGTGGTTTTGCCGTGGGTGCCCGAGATGCACAGGGCGTTTTTGTAGCTGCGCATGATGGAGCCCCAGGCCTGGGCCCGCTCAAAGACGGGGATGCCCAGCTCCCGGGCGGCGGCAATCTCGGGGTTTGAATCGTGGACGGCGGCAGTGCGGATCACCAGGTCGGCCCCCTGCACAGCACGGGCAAAGTGGCCGATGGTAATGTGGATGCCCAGGGAGCGTAGGTGGTCCACCACGGGACTCTCTCTTGCATCGGAGCCGGTGATGGTCATTCCCATGCCGAGGAGCACCTCGGCCAGGGGGGACATGGACACCCCGCCGATGCCCACCAGATGGGCCCGGACGCCGGGGCGGATATAGTCGTGGATATTGCCGGTGGCCATGGGTTTACACACCCTTTTCCATGAATTATAATGAGGTCGAACAAGCGGCACGCCCTGTTCGGGCGGCACTGAAAACGGACCGGGAGCCCCGTGGGGCTCCTGGCGCCGGAAAAATCCCGCGGTTATTCTATCAACATTATAGACGGAAAGCAAGAAAAAGATACCAAAGGGAGGTGGGAAGATGGAGTGGACGGCGGTTCCCGTCCCGGTGCGGCGGCTGTGCCGGCGGCTGTGGGCGGCGGGGAAGGAGGCCTGCCCGGTGGGAGGCTGCGTCCGGGACAGCCTGCTGGGCCGCCGGCCGGGGGACTGGGATGTGGCCACCTCCGCCCTGCCGGAGGAGGTCATGGCGCTGTTCCGCCGCACAGTGCCCACAGGTATCCGCCACGGTACCGTCACCGTTCTTTTTGGCCCCATGGCCATCGAGGTCACCACCTTTCGCCGGGAGGAGGGCTATGCCGACGGCCGCCATCCCGACGCGGTGCGTTTTGACGCCGGGCTCACCGAGGATCTGGCCCGGCGGGATTTCACCGTCAACGCCATGGCCCTGGCCCCCTCGGGGGAGATCGTGGACCCCTTTGGGGGCCGGGCGGACCTGGCCGCGGGGGTGATCCGCTGCGTGGGGGAGCCGGAGCGCCGCTTTGCCGAGGACGCCCTGCGGATGCTCCGGGGGGTGCGTTTCGCCGCCCAGCTGGGCTTCACCATGGAAGAGAGGACCCGGCAGGCCATGGCGGACAATGCCCAGCGGGTGGAGGCGGTGTCCCGGGAGCGCATCCGCACTGAGATGGAGAAGACCCTGCTCTCTCCCCGACCGGAGAAGGTGGGGGAGATGATTGACCTTGGCCTGTTGGACCACCTGTACAGCTGGGACAAGGGGGTGGACCTGAGACCTCTGCGGCAGGTCCCGGCGGTCCGTGAGGAACGCTGGCGGCGCTTTTGCACCCTCACCGGCTTTCCCATCGCCGCCCTTCCGGTGGAGCGGAAGCTGCGCCGGGCGGTGGAGCACCCGGAGGCTGTGGCCCTGGAAAGGCTGGCCCTCACCGGGGGAGAGCTGCGGGCGCTGGGCGTGAAGGGCAAGGACATCGGCGCGGTCCGCCGCCGTTTGGCCGCCCACATTCTGGACCACCCGGAGGACAACGAGCGCCGGCGGCTTCTCACTCTTTGGCGGCAGTGGCAGGAGGAATAGCCCCTCCAGGGCGCGCCCGGACGGAAATTTCCGTCCGGGCGCGCCCTGTTTTCTTTTGGGGACAGGCAAGGGATGGCGGCGGTCCTCATAAGGATAGGGGACAGGGAGGTGCGCTATGGAGGAGAAGCGGCGCAGGGGGAGCCTGCTGGAAAAGACGGCGGCGGCCCTGGACCTGCCGGGGGACGTGGTGGCCGGCCTTCCCCGGGTGGAACTCATCGGCCGGAGTGAAATGAGGATGGAGAACCACAAGGGCATCCTGTCCTATGGCAGCCAGGAGATCCACATTTCCGGCGGGAAACTGGTGGTTCGGGTACGGGGAGAGGACCTGGAGCTGCGGGCCATGAACGCCAGGGAATTGCTCATCACCGGCACCATTTTGGGCGTGGAATTGACGTAAGACGGAGGGGGACTTGGGATGCAGCGGATCATCAATTTTTTCCGGGGCAGCGTCCGGCTGGAGGTGACCGGCCCCTTCCCAGAGCGTTTTCTCAACCTGTGCGCCCAGGACTATCTCTCCTTCTGGGACATCTGCTGGCTGCCGGACGGGGGGCTGCGCCTGACGGTCTCCCGGCACTGCAGCCGGCGGGCCAGGGCCCTGGGGGAGAAGGTGGGCTGCTCCGTGACTGACGCTGGGGAAGGGGGCGTCCCCTCTTTTTTGAGGCGGTTCCGGCGGCGGTACGCCCTGCTGCTGGGCATGGCGGTGTCTTTGGCGGCGGTGTGCGTGCTCTCGCAGTTCATCCTCTTTGTGGAGGTCAGCGGCAACGAGACCGTCACCACCGCCGAGATCGTCACAGCGCTGCGGCGGCTGGGCCTGGGGCCGGGGACCTATGGCCCCGGTGTGGACGAGAGCCAGGTGAGCCGGGACCTGCTGCTGGAGATCGGCGAGCTTTCCTGGTGCGCAGTGAACCTCCACGGCACCCGGGCGGAGGTCCTGGTCCGGGAGGCCATCCCCACTCCTGAGCTGCCGGACGAGAGCGTCCTGGGGGACGTGGTTGCCCAGGCGGGAGGCATCGTGAGCCAGGTGGAGGTCCTCTCGGGAGAAGGAGCGGTGGAGGAGGGAGACACGGTGCTGCCCGGAGAGGTGCTCATCTCAGGCACCGTGGTGGACCCGGTGCCCGAGTATAGTGAGCTGGAACCCCAGACCCGGCAGGTCCGGGCCGACGGGCGGGTATACGCCCGTACCTGGCGCACTCTGACGGCACAGATCCCCCTGACGGTGGAGGTAAAGGTGTACACCGGGGAAGAAGTGAGCCGCTTTGCAGGGCATATTTTGGGCCTGCGGGTAAATTTTTATGGAAATAGTGGCATTGACCTGGAGAGATATGATAAAATAACAAAGATATGGACCATGAGCCTGCCCACGGGAGAGACCCTTCCTCTGTCCATGAGCCGGGAGACCTTCCGCGCCTATGAAACCGCGGAGGCGGAGCTGGACGCGGAGGCTGCCCAGACCATGCTGGAGCAGCGGCTTTTGGAGACACTTAAGGAGCAGGTGGGCGAGGGCGAGATCGTAAGCGTGGACTATACCGCCCGGGTGACCGACGGAGTACTCACCGTGGCGCTGACAGCAGAATGCCAGGAGGAGATCGGTGTGTTCCGCCCCTTCGGAACGTGAGACCGGGCATCAAAAATAAAAGGAGCGTAGGAGTTTGATCGAACAGACGATAAGTATGGAGCGGCTGGAGGAGGCCATCGACCTCTTCGGCTCCTTTGACGAGAACATCCGGCTCATCGAGCGGGAGCTCTGCGTGACGGTGGTCAGCCGGGACGGGGAGCTCAAGGTGTCCGGCGAGGCGGAGGACGTGATGCACGCGGTGCAGGCCATCGAGGGGCTTTTATCCCTCTCCGCCCGGGGCGAGGGCATCAACGAGCAGAACGTGCGCTATGTCCTCTCCCTGGTGCGCAGCGGCAACGCCGAGCGGATCGGGGACCTGGCCGGCGACGTGCTGTGCGTCACCGCCAAGGGCAAGCCTATCAAGGCCAAGACCATCGGCCAGAAGAAGTACGTGGAGGCTATCCGCAAGAACCTGGTCACCCTGGGCATCGGCCCGGCGGGCACCGGCAAGACCTATCTGGCGGTGGCGGCGGCGGTGGCCGCCTTCCGTGCGGGCCAGGTCAACCGGATCATCCTCACCCGGCCGGCGGTGGAGGCGGGGGAACGGCTGGGCTTCCTGCCCGGGGATCTCCAGAGCAAGGTGGACCCCTATCTGCGACCTCTTTATGACGCCCTTTTTGAGATGCTGGGCAGCGAGACCTACCAGAAGTACCTGGAGCGGGGGAACATCGAGGTGGCGCCCCTGGCGTATATGCGGGGCCGCACCCTGGACGACAGCTTCATCATCCTGGACGAGGCCCAGAACACCTCCCGGGAGCAGATGAAGATGTTCCTCACCCGCATGGGCTTTGGGTCGAAAATCGTCATCACCGGCGACGTGACCCAGATCGACCTGCCCAGCGACAAGGTCTCGGGTCTCAAGGAGGCCATGCGGGTGCTCAGCGGCGTGGAGGACATCGCCATCTGCAAGCTGGGACAGGCCGACGTGGTGCGCCATGTGATCGTGCAGCGGATCATCAAGGCCTATGAAGAGGACGAGCTGCGGCGGAAAAACAGAGGAAAGTAGGGGAGAGGGAACCATGCAGCACCATGAGATCATTGTGGAGACTGAGGTGGACGGGGCGGAGGAGTACGCTGAGCTGCTGCGCCGGGTGATCCCCGCCGCCCTGGAGGCCGAGGGGGTGGCGGTGCCCTGCGAGGTGGACGTGCTCTTCACCAACGACGAGGGTATCCACGCCATCAACCTGGAGCGGCGGGAGGTGGACAGACCCACCGACGTGCTCTCCTTCCCCATGTTTGAACTTTCTCCCGGGGAGCACCCCGGGGCGGAGGACGCCGAAGCGGGCACCGGCCTGGTACCTCTGGGAGACATGGTCATCTCCCTGGAGCGGGCAACGGCCCAGGGGGAGGAATATGGCCACGGTACGCAGCGGGAGGTGGCCTATCTGGCGGTTCACTCGGTGCTCCATCTGCTGGGGTACGACCATATGGACGAGGGCGAGGAGAAGGCCCGGATGCGCGCGCGGGAAGAGGATATTCTGGGCCAGCTAGGCATCACGAGGGAATAAAGAGATATGGCACAAATGATGAAGATCGCCCCTGAGGCGCCGGCCCGGACGCCGGAGCGGGGCGGCAAGGACTTGAATCTGGACCTGATGCGGGCTCTGGCAGCCTTCTTGGTGCTGTCGGTCCACTTCTTCCTCAATAACGGCTTCTACGCCCAGGAGGTGCTGGGCAGACGAATGCTGCTGATGACCATGATGCGCATGGGCTTTATGACCTGCGTGCCGCTGTTTTTGGTCTTGAGCGGGTACCTGTGCCTGAAAAAGAGCCTGAGCGGGCGGTACTATCTGGGGGTGGTGCGCATTGTGCTGACCTACGCCCTGTGCAGCGTGGTGTGCCTGGGCGTGCGCCTTTGGCGGGGAGAGGCCATCGGCCTCACCGACGCAGCGCGGATGTTCCTGGGGTACAGTGCCGCGCCCTACGCCTGGTATATCGAGATGTACCTGGGGCTGTTCCTGCTCATCCCCTTCCTCAACCTGATCTGGCGGGGCCTGAGCACGCGGCGGGGCCACCTGGCCCTCATCGCCACCATGCTGGCACTGACCACCGTGCCGGTGGTGATCAACTTCCGTTACTCCATCGCCCCTGACTGGTGGATGGGCATTTACCCCCTGCTTTACTACTTCCTGGGGGCCTATTTTGCCACCTATCAGCCTCGGCCCCGTTGGTACTGGCTGATGCTGGGCCTGGCGGCGGCAGTGGTCCTGGGCGGCACCATGATGTATGTACTCAGCCTGGGCGGTGTGTTCCAGTGGCTGCCGCTGAGCGACTGGTATGGGCCCACCACCGTACTGTCCACTTGCCTTTTGTTCCTGCTGGTGCGGCAGATACCGGTGGAGCGCTGGCCCCGGTGGGCACAGTGGCTGGTGCGCAAGGGCTCGGAGTTGTCCCTGGGGATCTATCTGCTCTCCTGGTGCTTTGACTCCTGGCTCTACCCCATCCTGACGGAGCGGGTGCCCAATATGCTGGACCGGCTGCCCTTTTACATACTCATCGTCCCGGCGGTATACCTGTGCTCGGCCCTGGCGTCCCAGGGCGTGGAGTGGATGCGGCGGGGCATCACTCTGGGCCTTGACCGGATTTTCCCCCGGCTGGGCCTGAAATGAGAGCAGATGCGGAAGTGGAGGAAAAGAAAATGGAAATCAAACGCTCTGGCATGATCGCCATCGTGGGCCGGCCCAACGTGGGCAAGTCCACCCTGACCAATGCTCTGGTGGGGGAAAAGATCGCCATCGTCACCAACAAGCCCCAGACCACCCGCAACCGCATCAGCGCCGTACTGAACCGGGGAGAGCGCCAGTTCGTGTTCCTGGATACGCCGGGCCTGCACCGCGCCAGGACCCGCCTGGGGGACTACATGGTGAAGGTGGTGCGCCAGAGCGTGGCCGACGTGGACGCGGTCATGCTGCTGGTGGAGCCCATTGCCCACATCGGCGCCCCGGAGGCAGAGCTCATGGAGCGCATCAAGGCTCTGGACGTGCCATCGGTGCTGGTCATCAACAAGATCGATACAGTGAAGAAGGACGAGCTGCTCGCCGTGATGGAGGTCTATGGCCGAGCCCACAACTTCTCCGCTATCGTGCCCATCTCCGCCATGAAGGGGGAGGGCCTGGAGGAGCTGCTGGGCGTGCTAGGGGACTTTCTTCCTGAGGGGCCAGCGCTCTTTCCTGAGGACATGGTCACTGACCAGCCCGAGCGGCAGGTGTGCGCCGAGATCATTCGGGAGAAGCTGCTGCTGTGCCTGGACAAGGAGATCCCCCACGGTACCGCCGTGGAGGTGACCCGGTTTATCGAGCGGGACGACGAGGTCATCGAGCTGGACGCCACCATCTACTGTGAGAAGGCCTCCCATAAGGGCATCATCATCGGCAAGGGCGGCGCCATGCTTAAAAAAATCTCCACCCTGGCCCGGCGGGACATTGAGAGCTTTATGGGTACCAAGGTGTTCCTGCAGACCTGGGTGAAGGTGAAGGAAAACTGGCGGGACAACATGAACCTCATCGAGAACTTCGGCTACCGGGACGAATAAGAGCGCAAATTTTACCGCTGATAAATCGCTTGCTGAAAGCCAACCTAAAAGAGAAAAGGGGGCGTTCAGCATGGACGAGGAGGCCCTTTGGCGGCTGTTTGTGGAGACCGGCCTGCCGGAGGTGTACGCGCTGCTCTCTGCGCTGCGCGAGCAGCATAGGCAGGAGGAGCAGACGGAACGGACGGCGTGAAACAATGGCCGGAGCGCAAATGCGCTCCGGCCCAGCCTGTCGAAAAAAGTTTTTTTCGACAGGCTGCTGCACTTTTTGAAACTTCAAAAAAGTTTCAAAAAGTGGTTTGATTAGACGCGAAAGACAACCCTGACGGTTTTCTTTCACACTATCTTTCCCTCCGAATCCTTCGGCTGGGAGGGTT
>DVLB01000017.1 GCA_018715695.1 Candidatus Galloscillospira stercoripullorum | reverse complement strand
GGCGGCGAGAACGCCGTACAAGCGTTTTCCCCGGAGGGGAAAACCTTGGCGCAGGCGGAATTCACTTCCGCCGAGCAAGTAAAATCAATTCAGGGTTCCCAGCCGGGCGAGACCGGCTGGGATGGCCGCATTCCCGCCCCCATGCAGAGCCTCAAGAACTGACAGGCAGCCGCCCCGGGGCCCCATGCAGCATTTGAAGACTTGACCCACCCCTCAGCGCGCAAGCAAGCCGCGCCGTCTCGCCAAAATGGCGGGACGGCGCTTTTTGTAACCAAATCGTAGCGAAATTGTCATTTCATTATAATGTCTTCCATATTTTTTCTGCTATAATGAAATCAGGAAAGTATACACCGCCCAAGGGCGGGAGCGAACGGAAACGCACCTTTCCTCCTTTGAAATCCTGTTTGCGGCGAGATGCCGTTTGACACGCGAGGTGCTCATGATGAAACGATCCCCTGTCCTCATGCTCAGCGCGGTATTCCTGCTGGGGCTTCTCTCTGCCTGTGTCCCGGAGGAAGCCTCGCCCACACCTGCGGCTGCGCCCACGACCACACCCAACGCCCTGGAGGAGACCGCCCAGGAGCGCGCCGCGCTACTGGAGGAACTGGAGCTTACGCTGCCCGAGGGCATTTCCCCCGGGGAGTACGACCTCTATTTCCGCTTCATCGACTACGGCGGCTATCCTCTGTTGGACGCCCAGGGCGAGATATGCGGCGGCGTAGGCATATATGCAAACACGTCGGTAGAGACCGTCTTTGAGGCCGACGGCTCCCTCCAGTCCGTGCGCTATCTGGGCAACCACGCCTCCTTCGACGACATGGCTCCTGCCGATGGGGAGGTCCCCTGCATGACCGGGGTATACTCCTGCGACGTACTGGACGAGGACAGCGGGGAATTCCTGGGCACCGAAGCGCAGTGGTGCGCCCTGTGGAGCACGGAGGGGGCGGAGACGGTCTACGCCCTCTTCCTGGACCAGGACCGGTTTGACCAGGAGACCTTCCTATCCACGGTCTCCTCCGCCGTCTTTGGGGAGGGCTGCTTCTCCTGATCCTCCGCGCCCATCCCACAGAGGAGGCGCGCCGGAGCGTGAATTGTAAACTTTCCTTGAACCCCCTTGAAATTTTCCCCACGAAGCACTACAATAGCGTTAGCACTCAGAAGGAGAGAGTGCTAACGCTATTTTGTTGAACACGACATTTCACATATACGGAGGCAGAAACCATGGCGAAAAAGCAGTTCAAGGCGGAATCCAAGCGTCTTCTGGACCTGATGATCAACTCCATCTACACCCACCGGGAGATCTTCCTGCGGGAGATCATCTCCAACGCCAGTGACGCCATCGACAAGCTCTCCTACAAGGCCCTTACCGACGATAAGGTGGGCCTGAGCCGGGAGGACTTCAAAATCACCCTCACCCCCGATCCCATTGCCCGCACCCTGACCATCAGCGACAACGGCATCGGCATGACGAAGGAGGAGCTGGAGCAGAACCTGGGCACCATTGCCCGCAGCGGCTCCCTCCAGTTCAAGAAGGACATGGACGAGGAGAAGAAGGCCGACGTGGACATCATCGGTCAGTTCGGCGTGGGCTTCTACTCGGCCTTCATGGTCTCCGACGCGGTGACCGTCACCTCCCGGGCCTACGGCAGCGACGAGGCCTGGTGCTGGGAGAGCACCGGGGCCGACGGCTACACCATCACCCCCGCGGAAAAGGACACCGTGGGCACCGACGTGGTGCTCCACATCAAGGCCGACACCGAGGAGGACAAGTACGGGGAGTTCCTGGAGCAGTACCGGCTGGACGACTTGGTGAAGAAGTACTCCGACTATATCCACTACCCCATCCAAATGCTCATGCACAAGTCCCGCCGGAAGGAATCTCCCGACGGCGCGGAAAAGGACAGCAAGGTGGAGTGGGAGGACTACGACGAGTGGGAGACCCTCAACTCCATGGTGCCCCTGTGGCAGCGGCCCAAGAGTGAGGTCAAGGCCGAGGAGTACAACACCTTCTACAAGGAGCACTACGGCGACTGGGAGGACCCCACCGCCACCATCCACCTGAGCGCCGAGGGCCAGGTGGAGTACAAGGCCATGCTCTACATCCCCTCCCACGCCCCCTACGACTTCTACACCCGGGAGTATCAGAAGGGCCTGCAGCTCTACTCCTCCGGGGTGCTCATCATGGACAAGTGCGCCGATCTGGTGGGGGACCACTTCCGGTTTGTCAAGGGCGTGGTGGACTCCGCCGACCTGCCGCTGAACATCTCCCGTGAGATGCTCCAGCACACCCGGGTGCTCCAGGTCATCGCCGGGAGCCTGGAAAAGAAGATCCGCGCCGAGCTGCTGCGCCTTGAAAAGGATGAGCGGGAGAAGTACGAGAAGTTCTGGAAGGCCTTTGGAATGCAGCTGAAATACGGCGTGGTCTCCGACTACGGCGCCCACAAGGACGCCCTCCAGGATCTGCTGCTCTTCCCCTCCTCTAAGAACGGCAAGTACACTACCCTGGGCGAGTATGTGGAGCGCATGGCCGAGGGACAGGAATATATCTACTACGCCTGCGGCGAGAGCGCCGAGCAGCTGGCGCGGCTGCCTCAGGCCGAGCGCATCCTGGACAAGGGCTATGAGATCCTCTTCCTCACCGAGGAGCCCGACCAGTTCGTGGTGGACGCCCTGGGCGCTTTCCGGGAGAAGGCCTTCAAGTCGGTCAGCGATGACGACGCCCTTCCCCAGACCGAAGAGGAGAAGGCGCAGAGCGAGAAGAAGGCCGAGGAGAATAAGGACGTGCTCTCCTTCGTGAAGGAGACCCTGGGGGACAAGATCAAAGAGGCCCGGGTGTCCAAGATCCTCAAGTCGGGCGCGGTGTGCATGACCGCCGACGGGCCCGTCACCCTGGAGATGGAGAAGTACTTCCGCCGGGCCGACCCGGAGAATGCCGGGGCCATGAAGGCCCAGCGGGTGCTGGAGCTCAACCCGGACGCCCCCGTCTTCGCCGCTCTGAAGGAGGCCGTGGGCAGCGACCCGGAGAAGGCCAAGACCTACGCGGAGCTTCTCTACGACCAGGCCCTGCTCATCGCCGGGCTGCCCATCGAGGACCCGGCCCGCTACACCGAACTGGTGTGCTCCCTGATGAAATAAGGACGAAATACACAAGGAGACGGCCCCTGAGCGGGGCCGCCTCCTTTTTATTTTCAATCCTCTTCGTCGCTCAGGGGCACGCGCCGGTGCTCCACCGGGGCCCACTCGCTCAGGGGCAGGTGCTGCATGGCCCCGAAGACCCGGCTCTTGAGGCCGGGGTACTCCTTGCCCAGCCTTTCGATGAGCTCCTTGACCTCCTGGCGCTTGGTGTAGCCGTCGGCGGGGCAGGGATTGTGGACCACGGGGAGGCCGTTGCGCCCCGCGGCGTTGCGGATAAGGCCTTCCCCGCAGTAGAGCAGGGGCCGGATCTGGGTGATGCCGGTGCGGTCCAGGTAGGTCACCGGCTGGAAGCAGGAGATGCGCCCCTCGTAGAAGAGGGAGAGGAAAAAGGTCTCCACCGCGTCGTCAAAGTGGTGGCCCAGGGCGATCTTCTTCACGCCCCGCTCGGCCATGGCGTTGTGAAGGGCCCCCCGGCGCATCTTGGCACACATGGAGCAGGGGTTCTTCTCCTTTCGCAGGTCGAAGATGATGTGGTGGATCTCCGAGGGGAGCAGAGTATAGGGCACATCCAGGGCGCGGCAGTAGTCCGCCACGGCGGTGAAATCCATGCCCTCTCCCCCGTCCACATGGCCCATGTCCAGGGTGTAGGCCTCCACGGTGAAGGGGACGGGATAGAACTCCCGCAGCCGGGCCAGGGCGGTGAGCAGCACCAGGGAGTCCTTTCCGCCCGACACCCCCACGGCAACGCGGTCTCCGGGGGCGATCATGCGGTAATCCTCCACGCAGCGGCGGACATAGCTGAGGATCTTATTCACGGCGTTCTCCTTCCTGCGCAGGGCGCGGAATTATAAAATCGGATTCGAGAAATGAAGAGATAAGTGGAGATAAAGGGAGAAAACGAGAGATAATCCCTTTCAAAATAAAATTCTTGCAAAAAATCCGTTGACACATTGAAACCACTGCATTATAATACAAAACGCTCCGGGCGTAAAGCCCGGGGCGCTTATTGTGTTCATCCTGATGGAGAAGATATAAAACGATGGAGGTTTCACCTATGTCCACTTTTATGGCTAACAAGGGGAACATCGTCCGCAAGTGGTACATCCTCGATGCGGCCGGCAAGCCCCTGGGCAGAACCGCTGCCACCGCCGCCACTCTGCTGCGGGGCAAGCACAAGCCCGAGTTCACTCCCCACGCTGACTGCGGCGACTATGTGGTCATCATCAACGCCGAGAAGGCCGTGCTGACCGGCAAGAAGCCCGAGCAGAAGCTCTATCGCCGTCACACCGGCTGGGTGGGCGGTCTGAAGGAGACCAAGTACCGCATCCTCATGCAGCAGAAGCCGGAGCTCGCCATGCAGCTGGCCGTGAAGGGCATGCTGCCCCACAACATCATCGGCAAGGACTCCCTGACCCGGCTGCACATCTATCGCGGCGCCGAGCACAACCAGGCCGCCCAGAAGCCCGAGCCCTGGACCGCGGAATAAGGAGGAAACTGAACAATGTATAAGAGCAAGAAGCCTTATCTCTACGGCACCGGCCGGCGCAAGTCCTCTGTGGCCCGTGTGCATCTCTATCCCAACGGCACCGGCGCCATCACCATCAACGGCCGCGACATCGACGAGTACTTCGGCCTGGAGACCCTCAAGCTCATCGTCCGTCAGCCCCTGGCCACCACCGGCACCACCGGCAAGGTGGACGTGGAGGCCACTGTGGTGGGCGGCGGTGTGACCGGCCAGGCCGGCGCCATCCGTCACGGTCTGTCCCGCGCCCTGCTGCAGATGGACGCCGAGTTCCGTCCCGCCCTCAAGGCCGCCGGCTTCCTCACCCGCGATCCTCGTATGAAGGAGCGCAAGAAGTACGGCCTCAAGGCTGCCCGTCGCGCGCCTCAGTTCAGCAAGCGCTAATTTCAGTTCAAAACAGCTCAAAAACCCCGAAACCATGCGGTTTTCGGGGTTTTTCCTTTTCAGATTGTTTGGCCTGTTTTGGC
>DVLB01000001.1 GCA_018715695.1 Candidatus Galloscillospira stercoripullorum | reverse complement strand
TCGTGGTGGTGTGCGACGAGCTCTCCGACCCCCACAACCTGGGGGCGGTGATCCGCACCGCTGAGTGCGCCGGAGCCCACGGGGTCATCATCCCCAAGCGCCGCAGCGCCGGCCTCACCGCCGTGGTGGCCAAGACCTCCGCCGGGGCGGTGAGCTATGTGCCGGTGGCGCGGGTACCCAACCTCACCGCATTGTTGAAGGAGCTCAAAGAGGAGGGCCTGTGGATTTTCGGCGCCGAGGCCGACGGCACCACCCCCCTCTATCAGGCCGATCTGAAGGGCCCCGCCGCCATCGTCATCGGCAGCGAGGGGGGCGGTATCAGCCGCCTGGTGGCCGAGCAGTGCGATTTTAAGATCAGTATACCCATGCGCGGAAGGATCAACTCTCTCAACGCCAGCGCCGCCGCTGCCATTTTATTGTATGAGGCGGTGCGTCAGCGGCTGGGCTGAGGGCGCAATCTACCACAAAGGAAGCGGATTATCTATGCCCAAGGACAGGGAGGAACTGAATAGCGGCCAGTTTACCCTGGAGGAGATCCTGGCGGAGTACGGCGTGGGGCCGGGGGTCACTCCGGCCCCCGGAGAGAAGGGAGAACCACTTCCCGGAGCGGATGTCCCGGAGCCGGATATGACGCCTCCCCTCCGGGAGGAGACTGGGAAGGCTCCGGCAGAGGAGCGCCCCGACCGGGAGGATGCGCCCCAGATCCCGCAGGAGGAAAGAACGGCCCGCCGGAACGTCCGCAGGAGGGAAGAACCCGCCCGGGAGAAGGCGCAGGAGGCTCCGGAAACGGAACGACCGGCCCGCCGGGGGTTGCGCAGGCGGGAGGGGCCCGTCCGGGAAAAAGCCCAGGAGCCCCCTGAGGAAGAGAAGAAATCTCCCGGCAATCCAGGCCGAGAGAAGGTGCTCTCTTTCCCCGGCGGAGGAGAGGAGGGGCAGACCCTCTTTTCCCGGAAGGTCTCTGCCCTTCGCCGCAGGGCCGACGAATACGCCGAGCATATGTTTGAGCAGGAGGGCATCGAGTCCGACCCGGAGGTGCGCCGGGCGGAGAAGTACATCCCCGGCGTGGATCGGGAGGAGCCCGCGGAGAGCGGGGAGGCGCCCCGCCGCCGCCGTACCGATCCCCCCGCTCCCGACCGGCCCGCAGAGGAACTCTACCACCGCTATGGCAGGGGACTGAAATTCCTGCGGCTGCGCACGCTGCTGGTGCTGCTGCTCTCGCTGCCCATGCTCTATGTGACGTTGTGCGGCTATGTGGGCGCGCCCCTGCCCGGAGCCCTGGCGGACTCCTATGAGCTCCAGATCTATGTACTTGCCGGCATGATGGGGGCCGCCATGCTTCTGGGCATCGACCAGCTCGGGCGCGGCCTTCTGGGTATCTTCCGGCTGCGCATCGGCCTGGATACCCTGGCTGCCCTGGGCTGTCTGGCCACCCTGGCCGACGCGCTGACCATGCTCACCCTCTCCCCCAGGGAAGGGCAGCTGCCCTACTGCGCAGTGTCGGCGCTGGGCTTGGCCCTCCAGATGTGGGGCAGCGGCCTCAAGCGCCGGGGAACGCGCATGGCCTGCCGGGTGGCCGCCTCCGCCCGGGAGCCCTACCTGGTCACCTTGGACGAGGGCAAGTGGAACGCCAGGGACGCCTACGCCAAGCGCTCGGGCGAGTGCGCCGGCTTCGGCAGCCAGATCCAGGCGGATGACGGGGCCCAGCGCATCTTCCGCCTGGCAGCGCCCATCTTGCTCATCGCCTGCGGCCTTTTCTCCGCCATGGCCTCTCTGGGTCAGGACCGGCCTACCTATCTTATCTGGTGCCTCTCGGCCACCCTCACCGCCGCGGGAACCTTCTCCTCCACTTTGTGCTTCGGCGTGCCGTGGCACGCCGTGAGCCGCCGCCTGAGTAAGTGCGCCGCCGCCCTGGCCGGGTGGGACGGCATCGTGGGCACCACCCAGGCTGCCGGCATCCTCCTCACCGACGTGGACCTCTTTCCCCCTGGCGCCGTGACCCCTAACGGCATCAAGGTCTTTGGGAATTTCTCTGTGGAGCGGGTCCTGGGCTATACCGCCACCATGATCCGCGCCACCGGCAGCGGCCTGGACAAGGTCTTCCACGACCTGCTGCGCACCCAGGGGGCCATCTACCGCCAGGTCACCGGCTTCCAGAACCACGAGGGAGGTGCCTCCGGCGACATCCGGGGCGACCGGGTGCTGGTGGGCTCGGCGGCCTTCATGGGCCTCATGCGGGTTTCTCTTCCCCAGGGCCTCAACGTGAAAAATGCCGTGTTCTGCGCCATCAACGGGGAGCTGGCAGGTATCTTCGCGCTCAATTACGCCCTGCACACCGCCGTGCGCCCCGCCCTTACCGCCCTCATCGCCAACCGGGTGCGGCCCGTGCTGGCCACCCGGGACTTCAATCTGACTCCCGCCATGCTCCGGCAGCGCTTCAAGCTGCCGGTGGACAGGATGGAGTACCCCGCCGTGGAGCGGCGTATGGAGCTCAGCGATCCCGATGGGCCCCACAGCAGCGTCCTCACCGCCGTCCTCTGCCGGGAGGGCCTCTTCTCCTTCTCCGAGGCGGTGGTGGGAGGCCAGCGGCTGCGGCTGGCGGTGCGGCTCTCCGCCGCCTTCACCGCCGTGGGCGCCGCCGTGGGCACCCTGCTGGCCTTCTACCTCACCTTCTCCCAGGCTTACGCCTCCATTTCCCCGGCCAACCTGCTCATCTTCCTTGTCATGTGGCTGGTGCCCACCGCCCTGTGCTCGGGCTGGGTAAACCGGTACTGAAAATACGCCCCGGGACCTGTGCGGCCCCGGGGCTTTTTCTTTGGGGGAAGAGAACCAAAAAAATTTGTCCCGCCCCCTTGCATTTATCGAACAAATGTTGTATCCTATTCTCGAACAGAAGTTCTACCCCTGGTAGGATCACAAGGGGGAGCGGCAGAAAAGACCCGTTTATAGGACTGTTAGAGTGGTATGCTCTGCCTGAGAACAGGAAAGGGGGAGATGGGATGGAGACCATCTACTGCGATCTGGAAGTCAAGAAGGTGCGTACCGGCGCCCTGGCCAGCGGCGGCGGAACAGCAGGGGATGGCGTTGCCTATGCCATCGTACCCCGCCGGCAGCCCCTTTCCAAGCGGGCGGGGAAGGTGCTGGACTTCGAGGCCTGCCGCCGGAAGCTGGAGCGCTCCGCCGCCGGCCGAGAAGAGACGACCGCGGAATGCCCGGCGTGCCCGGAGGACGGAGCGGCGCAGCGGGCCGTGGGAGCGACCTGGGCGCGCAGGCTGGAACTGTGGGCCACGGCTGCGGTGCTCCTCTTCGCACTGGCGGCCACGGCGCGATTTCTGGTGTGGTGAGGGAATTCCTAGGGAAAAAAGACGGTCCGTGCAGGGCGATTTACGTTGCCTTGCCCGGATTTTTTTGCTATACTAAAAAGAGCATGTCACGCGCGGACAAGAACGGGCGGAAAGCGGAACCGGCCCGGGAAGCTTTACCGGAAGGGGAGAAGCAGGATGGGAATGAGAGGGGACAATATCGTGCTCATCGGCATGCCCGGTTCCGGGAAGAGCACCGTGGGGGTGCTGGTGGCCAAGAGCCTGGGCTATGGCTTTGTGGACACCGACCTTCTCATCCAGAGCCGGGAGGGGGCCCTGCTCCAGGATATCCTGGACCGCCGGGGCCTGGAGGCCTTCCTGGACGCGGAGGAAGGGGCCATCTGTTCGGTGGAGTGTGCCGGGGTGGTCATCGCGCCGGGGGGCAGTGCGGTGTGCCGGCCGGGGGCCATCGGGCACCTTCGGGAGCTGGGCACCGTGGTCTATCTGAGACTGTCTCTCTCCGAGCTTGCGGGGCGGCTGGACAATATCAGCACCCGGGGCATCGCCATGGCTCCGGGACAGACCCTTGACGACGTGTACGCCTACCGCGCACCTCTCTACGAGCGGTATGCCGACCTCACCGTGGATGCCGACGGGCAGAGTCTGGAGGAGACGGTGGCCGCCGTGCTCGCAGCCCTGGGCCGGGGACCGGCCCGGCTCCGCTGACAAGCGGAGTGAATTTTTGAAGAAGGAATGTGTGTATGACCTTTCAAGAACTCGGCCTCATGGAGCCCATCCTGAAGGCTCTGGCCGAACTGGGCTATGAAAAGCCCTCCCCCATTCAGGAAAAAGCCATTTCACCCGCTCTCAGCGGACGGGACGTACTGGGCTGCGCCCAGACCGGAACGGGCAAGACCTGTGCCTTTGCAGCCCCCATCCTCCAGCGGCTCAGCGCCGGCCACCCCGCCGGACGGCCCATCCGCTCCCTCATCCTCACCCCCACCCGGGAGCTGGCCCTCCAGATCCAGGAGAGCTTCGAGGCCTACGGCAAGCACCTGCCCCTGCGCAGCGCCGTCATCTTCGGCGGCGTGGGCCAGCAGCCCCAGGTGGACAAGCTGAAAAAAGGCGTGGACATCCTGGTGGCCACGCCGGGCCGCCTGCTGGACCTGCAGGGTCAGGGCTATGTGGACCTGAGCCGGCTGGAGATCTTCGTGCTGGACGAGGCCGACCGGATGCTGGACATGGGCTTCATCCATGATGTGCGCCGGGTGTTAAAGCTCCTGCCCGCCGTGAAGCAGACCCTCTTCTTCTCGGCTACCATGCCACCCGAGGTCATGGAACTGGTAGACGGATTGCTCCATGACCCCGTCAAGGTGGCGGTAGACCCCATCTCCTCGCCGGTAGAGGTCATCGACCAGAGCGTCTACCTGGTGGATAAGGGCAACAAGACCCGCCTGCTCTCCTACCTGGTGGAAAAGCTGAACGTGAAAAATGCCATCGTCTTTACCCGCACCAAGCACGGGGCCAATAAAGTGGCCGCCGACCTTCAGAAGGCGGGCATCACCGCCGCCGCCATCCACGGCAACAAGAGTCAGACCGCCCGGCAGCAAGCCCTCTCCGACTTTAAGGCGGGCAAGGTCAAGTGCCTGGTGGCCACCGACATTGCCGCCCGGGGCCTGGACATCGAGGAACTCTCCCATGTGTTCAACTACAACCTGCCCGAGGTGAGCGAAACCTACGTCCACCGCATCGGCCGGACCGGCCGGGCGGGTCACGGCGGTACCGCCGTATCCTTCTGTGATTTCGGCGAGAAGCCCTATCTCAAGGATATTGAGAAGCTCATCGGACGCAAGGTACCTTTGGTGGAAGACCACCCCTGGCCCATGGAGATCTTTGAGGCGCCTAAGGACGCCAAGGGCCGGCCGGTGAACGCCGACGACGCCGAGGCCCGTCAGGCTGCCCGGGAGCGCCGCCGGGAGCGCGCCGCCGCCGCCCGGGAGGAGCGCAAGCCCCGCCAGAGCCCGCCGGTACCCGCTCCCGTACCGCCGGAGGACGCCGGGCAATCGCCCAAAAAGAAGCGCCGCCGCAGGAAGGACAGCGGAGAGAGCGGGGCGCAGCCTGTGCCCATCCAGCCCGCCTCCCCCGCCGCCGGGGAGAGCGCCAAGAAGGGCCGCCGGGGCGTGCGGCAGCAGCACCTGGAGGACACCATGCCCACCGCCCCCAGCCAGCCCAGCAGCGATTTCTACAAGCCCAATCCCCTGGACGGGGACGTGATTCTGGACGCCACAGCCCGCCTCCTGGCCCCCCGGAAGGGTCCCGCCCCGGAGCACGGCCAAGGCGCCAAGCGAAAAAAACACGCATCTGCCACCCAGAGCGAGCACACCCGCCGGGAACAGGGCCGGCACGGACAGGAAAAGCGGGAGCAGAAGGCCCCGGAAAAGCAGGGCGAGGGGAAAAAGCGGGAGGACCATAAGCGAGAGCGCGGCCGGAGCAGAGGCCGCCGGGGCGGAGCGCCGGAGGTGGTGCTGCGCAGCGGCAGCCAAAAGGACTCCACCGAGCAGCCCAGCCTCATCAAGCCCTACTACCTGACCCCCGACGACTGAGAAGGCACCCGGGAAAAAGGAAAAAAATTTGGGAACTCTCAGGGGAAAACGCCGTCTAAGAGAACGGTAAAAAATTTCACCAAAAGGAGAAGCAACATGAAGAAACTCGGAACCATGGCCCTGGCGCTGTGCATGAGCGCCGCTCTGGCCGTCCCTGCTTTCGCTGCAGAGGACAACGGCCTGCTCATCTCCCCCAACCCCATCAGCCAGGAGGTGACCACCACCGCCACCGAAGAGGCCTATGCCCATACCATCATCATCAACGGTGAGAAGATGGATACCTCCGCGCTGCCCGTCTCTGACGGCATCCCCCTGCGCATGCTGGCCGAGGCCGACCACGGCTCCGCCTCTTGGTACGGCGAGGAGCGCACCGGCTACGCCTACCTGGACGGCGCCTCCATCAGCTTCAACGCCGACACTCTGGAGCTGTCCCTGGACGGGGAAGTGGTGGAAGGCGTGAGCGTGGAGCTCATCAAGGGCGTCACCTTCGTGCCCGTGGAGGTCATTGACGGCCTGGACAACTACACCGTCATTGCCAGCGAGGCTGACGGCGTGAAGACCTACTCCATCACCACTGCCAACAACGATCCCATGGTCAAGCTGGCCTACGCCATCGCGGAGGCTTCCAACTGCTACGCCTCCTTCAAGAGCGACCTGGAGAGCTATGAGATGAACTACAGCCTGGCCGAGGGCACCTTCACCAGCGGCCTTCAGCTGACCGGCATGATCGTCAGCCCCGACTGCATGATGGTGGCCAAGCTGTCCGAGAATGCCGACCGTGAGGCTGTCATGGCCGCCATGGAGGAGCAGAAGGCCAACCTGGAGAGCACCTTCTCCTGGTATCTGTCCCAGAACCTGCCCAAGGTGCAGGACGCCCGCATGATCATCGAGGGGGACTACGTCCTCTTCCTGATCGCTGAGAACGCCGACGCCGGCGAGCAGATTTTCCGGGACTATGTGGCCAACGTCAAGACCGTGGCTGTGGAAGTCGTGGGCAAGGACGGCGAGACCGTCACCATGAACCTGGATACCACCGCTGAGAACCTGGGCCAGGCCCTGGTGGAGAGCGGCCTGGTGATGGGCGAGACCACTGAGTACGGCCTCTACATCACCACCGTCAATGGCTACACCGCTGACGAGTCCGCCCAGGAGTGGTGGTGCATCACCAAGGGCGGCGCCACCGTGGACACCGGCGCCGACACCACCCCCATCGCTGACGGCGATCAGTTTGAGCTGACCCTCAAGACCGGCTGGTAAGTCCGGTATTCAAAAGGTCCGGGACCCCACAGGAGTCCCATCAGAAGGACAACAAAACCGATTTAGTGTATCGTCAGCATAGGATGCACCTGTAAATTTTGCAGGTGCATCCTATTTTCTTAGATTTCGTTCAATCATACCAACAACCTGCATATAGATACTGGTTGCGATTTCAATCCACGCTCCCCGCGAGGGGAGCGACGCTAAAGGTGGCTTGATAAACAATGAAGTTTTGTACATTTCAATCCACGCTCCCCGCGAGGGGAGCGACCGTTGGCTATGTCGATGATCTTCCAGCCGGCCAGATTTCAATCCACGCTCCCCGCGAGGGGAGCGACTAAGCCGGACATCTACCCGGTGATCCTGCAGAAATTTCAATCCACGCTCCCCGCGAGGGGAGCGACGCACATGGAGCGCTTTGAGGCGGACGGGCCTGCGGAATTTCAATCCACGCTCCCCGCGAGGGGAGCGACGTTACCATGCACGGTGAGCATGGGTATTAACAAGGAGATTTCAATCCACGCTCCCCGCGAGGGGAGCGACGACGCTATGTGCCCGGCAAGAACGACGGCACGGTATTTCAATCCACGCTCCCCGCGAGGGGAGCGACGGATGGCGACGAGGACACTGGAGTCGGCCCGCAGATTTCAATCCACGCTCCCCGCGAGGGGAGCGACCCCGCCGACCAAGGTGCCGATCCGGGACAACAAATTTCAATCCACGCTCCCCGCGAGGGGAGCGACCCCACGGCCACCGCCGCAGCGCCCGCCACCAGCAATTTCAATCCACGCTCCCCGCGAGGGGAGCGACCTGTTCAGAAATCCCCCCATCACAAGATAAAGAGGGATAAGGAACAATTCAACGGCTTACAGACAGGTTGTAGTAACTGAAAGCGGGTATATCGTGAAATGCGGTATATCCGCTTTGTTACGCGATAGAACGCTGTTTTTGAGGGATTGAATATAAAACCCTTATCTCTCCATTTTCGCGCCCGCAAAGCCGCATAAATCAAGGCTTTTTTAACCCCTAAATGACAACAAGACAGTATGATAGATAGAGGGCGCAAGCGGTCTTTCCGTTTGCGCCCTCTTGTCTGCCTGTGAGCAAAGGCGGGAAAAGCCGTCAAGGGCGCGAAGCGTTTATCTTGACCCTTGACGGCTTTTCTTGGCTTTGCTATTTCCCTAAAAGGTCAAGAAAAGTTTGTCGATATGGCGGCATTTACATTTCTCCAAGAGAATATGAAAAAGCCGATAACCGCATTTCCATCTGCGTATTATCGGCTCTGCGTCTGTGCGTCTGGCTCTTTGATAACTGTGGTATTCAGATGTTTTACATTGATTAAAGTCTCTTGTCTACACTTAGGACAGAACAGCGGAAAATATTTTAGTTCTGTGTCCCCACGGA
>DVLB01000016.1 GCA_018715695.1 Candidatus Galloscillospira stercoripullorum | reverse complement strand
AGGTAAAGGACATGCTGCTCAAGGACGCCATCGAGGAAAAACGGCAGGAGGACCGGCAGGCCATCGAGGCCTTCCGTTCCCGGCCCCAGGCGCCCGAGGGTATTTGACACAAGCGAAGAAGGCCCGGACGGTTTTTCGTCCGAGCCTTCTTTTATGTATGGCTGACAGCGGCAGAGCGTCTCTTATCTGCCGCCCATGGAGCGGTAGCCCCGATTGCCGCCGGCAGAGCGGCCGCCGGAGGGCATCTGGACCGGAGGGGTAACCTCCTCGGCAGGAAGGACGCTGCCGGGCCGCTGGCCGGGCATGTAGAAGGTGACAAATTTTACCGAGAAGATGTCGCAGACCACAAAGGTCTGGCTGAGCTCCTCATAAAGGGTGACCACGCTGCGCCCCACGGCGTAGAGGACCCCCTCCTTCCGGGTGATGGTCTGGGTGCCGATGAGAAATTCGATGACCACATACTCACCCAGGTTCTCCGAAAGGAACTGCTGCATGGAGCCCTGCATGGCCTCGGTGTTAAAATCCTCCTCCGGCGGGGTGTGGATGGAGCCGCGCTCCTCCGCCCGGCCGATGGCGATGTCTCTCATTCCGTCAGGATAAAGCTGAGGCATGGTAGTATCCTTCCTTTCTGTCTGAATAAGATCAAGTGTCCGCATATGCGGGGGTGGGGTTATAGAAGCAGTGGTCCCCGATGCGGATGACCAGCTCTCCCACCCGGGTGGGGAAATTCTGGCGGCATTGGGGGCTGTACGGGTTGTAAAACCACAGGGCCAGGCCCAGGTTCGTAAGGCGGTTGCCTGCCATGGCCCACTTGGCGATGTCCCAGTGGACCTGCTCCAGGGACATATTGTAGATGTTCTGCGGGTTGTACTCCCCGCCCACGGTCTCCATGGCGCAGACGAACTGTCCCTTCTGAAAGACCACCTCCCGGACGGTCTTGTAGCGGCTGTACTCCCCGTAGCTCACCTCCACCCGGTTCATCACCACGCTGGCCACCGCCTTCATGCCGTTCTCTCCCTCGCCCCCGGCCTCGCACTTGATGATGCGGGCCAGGAGCTCCAGATCGGAATATGCCACGCTCTTCTCCTCCTTTCGCCGGGCTCACCCGTCCGCAGACCGGACCAGGAGTGCCCGCAGGTCCTCCAGCCGCACCAGGGCAGCCGAGAGCACCAGCACTGCGGCCCAGAGATTGGCCTCTGCCGACCGCCGGGCCGCCGCATCTGTCCCGGCTGCGGCCTGACGGCAATTTTTCAGGGCCAAGCACAGGAAGAAGCCCAGGGCTTCCACCACCATGGCCGATCCCCGCCACCGCAGCGGCAAGACGTCGGGTAGCGCCGCGGCCCGCGCCTCTTCTCCCGCCAGGGCCAGGCACAGCCTCCGCCGCTCCACCGATGCGGCGTAAAAGGAGAGCAGAATAGCCGCGATGAGGATCAGCAGAAAACCAAGGGACGCATTGGCATCGGCAAGCCGCCGGCACAGTGTCTGCCTCTCCTGTTCCATTGTTTTGTGCCTCCTCCCAGGTGATCTGGTTCATTCTATACGCTCCGGGCGGAAAATGTGAGGGTCCCGCCCCGCTTTTGCGCAAAAAATGGCCCGGGCAAGTCTTGCCCGGGCCTCAGTCTGTTCTGATTCAGTTTTCTCCCTGGCCCTCCCACGGCTCGTTGCGCAGGGGGGAGACCCGCACAGACAGGTTGGAGAAGTAGCAGTACTGGGTAAGGTAGGCGTACTGCCGCCCCTCCGCCGTCTCCAGCAGAAGGAAGAGGGTCTTTTTCCCGTTCTTCTCCGGCGCGTTCCAAAAGTGCAGGGTGGTGCCGTTGCCGTAGGTGAGCTTCACCGCCTCGGCCTCCGGCGCCTCCGGCTCCGTCTTCTCCCAGGGTCCCCGGATGGTAAGGTAGTTATAGATCCAGTAGATGTTCTCCCCCAACACCCGGGCCGCTCCGTCTGCCCCGTCGGCGCGCAGGCTATCGTTTTGATAAGCGTAATAGGTGGCCGCTGAGAGGTCGCCCACAAAGCTGCGCCACTCCAGCTCATTGGAGATGGAGCGCACGATCAGTCCCCCGATGATCGCCAGGATCAGCACGCTGGCCGCTACCGCGCCGACCAGCACTCCGCTCCGGCGGCGGGCCGGACGTTCCTTTTCCTCGCGGACCCTGTCATAAAGTCCTGCCATACTCCTTCTCCTCCCCCGGCACTGTGTTTGGCCGTGGTTTTCCATTCCCTCCGGCCTTTACACTGTCCATTGGATGTGCTAAAATTCTATCTTCAGTAGACAACGGGCAACCCGCCCCTTGTCTAGTAAGGATAACAATCCCATATAAAAAAGTCAAGAAGGAGGGACCGGCATGCCAACCGCTCCCCAGCTTAGAACCATGCTCACTGCCGCCCTGTTCGCCGCTGCCATCGCGGTGACCACCGCCTACATCATCCACATCCCCCTGCCCACGGGAGGCTATACCCACCCCGGCGACGCGCTGATCTACCTGGCCGCCTGTCTGCTGCCCACCCCGTGGGCGGTGGCTGCCGCCGCCGTGGGCGCGGGACTGGCCGATCTGCTCACCGCCCCTCAGTGGGTGCTGCCCACCCTGGTCATCAAGGCCCTTCTGGCCCTGCTCTTCTCCCGCCGGGGAGCGCGGTTGCTCACAGCGCGAAACACCGCCGCGTTGTTCCTTGCCGCCCTGCTCTCCCCCGCGCTGTACGGCCTTGCCGCCTGGGCCATGGCGGGGAGCGCCGCCGCCTTCCTGCCCCAATTCCTGGGCACGCTGGTCCAGGGCGTGGCCAGCGGCGTGATCTTCGCTGTGCTCGCCTGCGGTCTGGACCGCGCCGGTCTGACCGCCCGGCTCCGGAATTCGACGACATAAAGAAAGCCCCGGCCGTTCCTTTGGAACGGCCGGGGCTTTCTTTATCGCTGGCCGCCAAATTCGGCCAGCTGGAGACCTTTGTTCCGGTCCTGCACCCACTGGATGGACCACGCCGAGGCGAAGAGCAGCAGCTGGTTGCCCTTGTAATCCTCCACCAGCTTGGCGTCGCCGGGGAGCAGAAGATCCTCCTCCTTGAGAGCGGGGGCATCCGGGTCCTCCCGGACGATCCACCGCAGGTACTCGTAGGGCAGGCCCTCCTTGTAGAGCTCCACGTTGTACTCGCTGCGCAAGCGGTACTCCAGCACGTCAAACTGCAGGGTACCCACCACACCCACAATGACCTCCTCCATGCCGGTGTAGGGAGTCTTGAAGATCTGGATGGCGCCCTCTTGGGCGATCTGCTCCACACCCTTTAGAAACTGCTTGCGCTTCATGGTGTCGATAGAGCGGATGCGCTGGAAGTGCTCGGGGGCGAAGGTGGGAATGGGGTCGAAGCAAAATTTCTTGCCCGGGGCACACAGGGTATCCCCGATGGAGAAAATGCCGGGGTCAAACACGCCGATGATGTCCCCGGCGTAGGCCTCCTCGATGATCTCCCGCTCGGCGGCCATGAGCTGCTGGGGCCGGGAGAGGCGGATCTTTTTCTTGCCCTGGACGTGGTAGACCTCCCGGTCCGCCTCGAACTTGCCGGACACCACCCGCATAAATGCTATACGGTCCCGGTGGGCCTTGTTCATGTTGGCCTGGATTTTAAAGACGAAGGCGGAGAAGTCCGGGTCGAATGAGTCGATGACCTCGTCCCCCGCCTTCCGGGGCAGGGGGGCGGTGGTCATGCGCAGAAATTCCTCCAGGAAGGGCTCCACGCCGAAGTTGGTGAGGGCGGAGCCGAAGAACACCGGGGACAGCTTGCCGTGGCGCACCCGGTCCAGATCAAAGTCGCACGAGGCCCCGTCCAGCAGCTCGAT
>DVLB01000015.1 GCA_018715695.1 Candidatus Galloscillospira stercoripullorum | reverse complement strand
AACCTCTGGTGCACCAGTTGTCCTGCCAAGGGCATAGCTGGGTAGCTACGTTCGGACGAGATAAACGCTGAAGGCATCTAAGCGTGAAACTCCCCCTAAGATTAGATCTCTCACTCTTTATGAGGTAAGGCTCGATGTAGACTACATCGTTGATAGGCCGGAGGTGGAAGTGCGGTAACGCATGTAGCTGACCGGTACTAATAAGCCGAGGGCTTGACCTTAACATGATGAATGCAGACGCTTGCTCCCAACACCTCTTCGTTGTTCGGTTTTCAGGGCGCAGGCCCTACAATAAAGTTGGTGCTGATTGCGGTGAGGGTCCACCCGTTCCCATCCCGAACACGGCAGTTAAGCTCACCTGCGCCGAAAATACTTGTCTGGAGACGGACCGGGAAGATAGGTAGCGCCAACATAAAGCGGACAGCATCAGCTGTCCGCTTTTTCTTTTTCGTGTACTGCGGCCACAGGAGGAGATCATATGCGCTACGGGCAGATCCAAAAGGCAACCTTTCTCTCTCGCCCCAACCGATTCATTGCCCGGGTGGCCCTGGGGGGAGAGGAACTGACTGTCCATGTGAAGAATACGGGGCGCTGCCGGGAGCTGCTGGTGCCTGGGGCCACGGTTTATCTGGAGAAGGGTGAAAATCCCGCCCGAAAAACACCCTATGATCTGGTGGCGGTGGAAAAAGGGGACAGGCTCATCAACATGGACGCCCAGGCCCCCAACAAAGTCTTTGCAGAGTGGGCTGAGGCGGGAAACTTTGTGGACGGCTTGACCCTCCTGCGGCCTGAGACCGTCTGGGGCAGTTCCCGGTTTGACTTCTACTGGGAGGCGGGGACGCGCCGTGGCTTCGTGGAGGTGAAGGGAGTCACGCTGGAGGCGGAGGGCCATGTCCGCTTTCCCGACGCCCCTACGGAGCGGGGCGTCAAACACCTGGAGGAGCTGGTACGCTGCCTGCAGGCGGGGTATGAGGCCGCCATTTGCTTCATTGTGCAGATGTCCCCAGTGATCGATGTGGCCCCCAACGATGCTACCCACCCCGCTTTCGGAGCTGCGCTGCGCCGCGCTGCCGCGGCCGGTGTGGAGGTGCTGGCCCTGGACTGCCGGGTGACACCGGAGAGCCTTCTGCCGGGCGTTCGGGTCCCTGTGGACCTTGGTGAGCAATTATAACAGGTCACAACTGCATAAAATTGGGATAAAAACCACTCGATTTTCTCTTGCCCTCACAAAAATGCATGCTGGATATTGACAACTTGCAAAGTTGGGAGTAGACTTCCCCCATCAAAGGCAAGGGCGCCGCGGATGACCGGTCATCCACGGCGCTTTTTCTTTTGAGGGGAACCAGAACGCAAGGAGGCGTGGAACTGCCGGAGAGGGCAGAGCCGCGCCTCCTATTTTTTTCAAAGGGGGAGTTTTTGTGGATATGTCGGTCTGGTATCTGGTAGGCGCAATTTTAGTGTTTTTCATGCAGTGTGGCTTTGCCGCCGTGGAGGCCGGGTTCACCCAGGCGAAGAACGCCGGCAACATCATCATGAAGAACCTGATGGACTTCTGCATCGGCACTGTGGTGTTCATGGCCCTGGGCTATGGCATCATGAACTCGGAAAACTATTTCTTCGGTCTCATCGGTAGGCCGGAGTATCAGCTCTTTACCGATTTTTACAGCTTTAACTGGTCCAACTTCTTCTTCCAGCTGGTGTTCTGCGCCACAGCTGCCACCATTGTTTCCGGCGCCATGGCGGAGCGCACCAAGTTCTCCAGCTACTGCATCTACTCCGCGGTGATCTCCGCCATCGTCTATCCCATCGAGGCGGGGTGGGTCTGGAACAGCCAGGGCTGGCTGGCTCAGCTGGGCTTCATCGATTTCGCCGGCTCCGCCGTCATCCACATGGTGGGCGGCATCACCGCGCTGATCGGCGCCACTATGCTGGGTCCCCGCATTGGCAAGTATGACGCCAAAGGTAACTCCCGGGCCATCCTGGGCCACAACATCCCGCTTGCTGCCATGGGCGTGTTCATCCTGTGGTTCTGCTGGTACGGCTTCAACGGCGCCGCCGCCTCCGATGTGAGTCAGATGGCTCAGATCCTGGGCAACACCACCATCGCGCCTGCCGTGGCCACGGTGGTGTGCATGATCTTCACCTGGGCCAAGAACGGCAAGCCTGATGTGGGCATGTGCCTCAACGCCCCCCTGGCTGGCCTGGTGGGCATCACCGCAGGCTGCGCCAGCGTGGATGCCATCGGAGCGGCGGTGATCGGCGTCATCACCGGCATCGCGGTGGTTGTGGTCGTGGAAGTGGTTGACCTGAAGCTGCACATCGACGATCCTGTGGGTGCGGTGGCGGTCCACGGCAGCTGCGGTCTGCTGGGCACCCTGCTTACCGGTTTCCTGGCCACTGACGGCGGCTTGCTCTACGGCGGCGGCCTCAGACAGCTGGGTGTTCAGTGCCTGGGGATCGTGGCCATCGCCGCCTACACCGCGGTGGTGATGACCATCGTGTTCCTGGTGCTCAAGAAGCTCCACGGCCTCAGAGTGAGTGCCGAGGAGGAGCTCTCCGGCCTTGATCCCACCGAGCACGGCCTGCCCTCTGCCTATGCTGACTTCATGCCCTCCACCAACCTTACCGCCCTGGCCGGGGCCAACGCCTATCCTGCTCCCACCGAGGGTGCCGGCCGGCCGGTAGACGAGGCGGTGCCTGTCCAGGTGGTGTCCGCCCCCAGCGGCATTACCGCTTCTGATGTGAAGCTCTCCAAGGTGACCATCATCTGCAACCAGGCCAAGTTCGAGACCCTCAAGACCGCCATGAACGACATCGGCGTTACCGGTATGACGGTGACCCAGGTCCTGGGCTGCGGCATCCAGAAGGGCCGCACCGAGTATTACCGCGGCGTAGCCATGAACATCAACCTGCTGCCCAAGGTGCAGGTGGACATCGTGGTGTCCAAGGTGCCGGTGTCCTCGGTCATCGACACCGCCCGGAAGGCCCTCTACACTGGCTCCATCGGCGACGGCAAGATCTTCGTCTACGATGTGGAGCAGGTGGTAAAGGTCCGCACCGGTGAGACCGGTTACGACGCGCTCCAGGGCGAGGAGTAAGAAGAGGATACGAAAGTTTACATAACACAAAGTGCCCGCGGACACAAAGTCCGCGGGCACTTTGTGCGGGAAGGAAAGGTTCAGGCCATGTGGGCGGTGAGCCAGGAGAGGACGTCGCCATAGACCTCCTCTTTGTTGCGCTCGTTGAGCATCTCGTGGCGGCCACCGGGGTAGAGCTTGACGGTCAGGTCCTTTACACCGGCGGTGCGGAAGAAGCCCGCCACCTTCTCCACCCCCTTGCCGAAGGAGCCCACCGGGTCCTTGTCCCCGGAGAAGAGAAGAATGGGGGTGTCCGGGTCCATCTTGGCGAGGTTTTCCTTCCGGGCGATATACTGGAGGCCCTCCATCATGGCGTGGTTCATGCCGGCGGTGGTGGGGAAGGAGCACAGCGGGTCGGAGAGATACCGGTCCACGACCTCCTCATCCCGGCTGATCCAGTCGGCAGAGGTACGGTTGGGTTTGAAGGCCTTGTTGTAGGCGCCGATGGACAGCGAGTAAAAGAGCTTGTTGACCTTGTGGGGGTCACCCAGGCCGGTGAGGAACTTGCCCAGGGCCACGGTGGCGGACCCTTCCTGCCCGGTGCCCGAGAGAATGCAGCCGGACAGGGTGCCCGGGTAGTCAATGAGGTAGGTTCTGGAAACAAAGGAGCCCATGGAGTGACCCATCAGGAAGTAGGGCACTTGAGGAAACTGTGCTCCGGTGGTCTCACGCAGGGTCCTAACGTCCCGCACCAGGGCGTGCCAGTCGGTAAAAAAGCCGTATTCCTCGCTCCCTTTGACGCTTTTCCCGTGGCCCAGGTGGTCGTTGCCCACCACGGCGAAGCCCTGGGAAGCCAGAAAACGGGCAAAGTGATCGTAGCGCAGGATATACTCGCAGATGCCGTGGACCAGCTGCACCACCCCCTTGGGGGAGCCGGAATCGGGCAGCCAGAGTACGGCGTGGACCCGATGGATTCCATCGCTAGAGGGGTAAAACGATTCCTGTACCTTAGGCATGGAAAAACCTCCTCACTTATGCTATACTACCTCTAGTTTAACCGCCCTGACCGAGCGCGTCAAGGCATACTAGGGAGGAACGAAGGATGAACGTGACCGAGAGATTTCTGCGCTATGTGAGTTTCGACACCCGTTCCGACGAGGAAAGCAGCTCCACACCCTCCACGGACAAGCAGAAGGTGCTGGGCGCGGCCCTGGCCGAAGAGCTCAAGGAAATGGGGCTGCAGCGGGTGCGCCTGGACGAGAAGGGGTATGTGTACGGCCATCTTCCCGCCACGCCGGGATGCGAGGGTGTGCCCTGCGTGGGCCTCATCGCCCACATGGACACCTCGCCGGATGCCTCGGGCGAGAATGTAAAGGCCCGCATCCACCATTACGAGGGGGGCGACATCGCCCTGAGCGACACGGTGACCACGCGGGAGGCCGACTTTGAGAGCCTCAGGAGATATGTGGGCCAGGACCTGATCGTCACCGACGGCACCACTCTTCTGGGGGCCGACGACAAGGCGGGTGTGGCGGAGATCATCACCGCCGTGGAGTACCTCCTGGCCCATCCGGAGATCCCCCATGGCCCCATCGCTGTGGGCATTACCCCCGATGAGGAGATCGGCCGGGGGGCCGACTACTTTGATGTGGAGGGCTTCGGCGCGGCGGTGGCCTACACCGTGGACGGCGGAGAGCTGGGTGAGATCGAGTATGAGAACTTCAATGCCGCCAACGCCCTGGTGGAGATCCACGGGGTGAACATCCATCCCGGCGAGGCCAAGAACAAAATGAAAAATGCCCTGCTCATGGGCATCGAGTTTGTGGGTCTGCTGCCCCCCGCTGAGACCCCCGCCCATACCGAGGGGTATGAGGGCTTCTACCACCTCAACCACATGGAGGGGGACGAGACGCTCACAAAGCTCAACTTCATCATCCGGGACCACGACCGCGCCGCCTTTGAAAAGCGCAAGGAGTACATGGGCCGCGCCGCGGCCTACCTCAACGCCAAGTATGGCCCCGACACGGTGAAGGTCTATCTCAAGGACTCCTACTATAATATGAAGGAGCAGATCGAGCCCCATATGTACCTCATCCACCGGGCCAAGGCCGCCATGACCAAGGCGGGGGTGGAGCCCAGGGTAGTGCCCATCCGGGGTGGCACCGACGGGGCGCGGCTGAGCTACATGGGCCTGCCCTGCCCCAATCTGTCCACCGGGGGCGTCAACTTCCACGGTATCCACGAGTATATCCCGGTGAAGAGCCTGGAGAAGATGGTGGAGGTGCTGGTCCACCTGGTTACCGCCGAGCAGCAAAAGGAAAGAGGCCCGCCGCACAGGCGGGCGGAAGGAGAAAACATGGCAAAGACACTGGTGCTCGCCGAAAAGCCATCGGTGGGCCGGGACCTCGCCCGGGTGCTCTCCTGCCGCAGGCAGGGGGAGGGCTTCCTGGAGGGGGAGAAGTATATCGTCACCTGGGCCCTGGGCCATCTGGTGGAGCTGGCCGCGCCGGAGGAGTACGACAAGGCGTGGGAGAAGTGGGATCTGCTCACCCTGCCCATGCTGCCCGAGCGCATGAAGACGGTGGTCATCAAGGAGAGCGCCAGGCAGTTTCGCGCGGTGCAGGCCCTCATGCGCCGGGGAGACGTGAAGGAGCTCATCATCGCCACCGACGCGGGCCGGGAAGGGGAGCTGGTGGCCCGCTGGATCATGGAGAAGGCGGGCTGGAAGGGAACGGCCAAGCGGCTGTGGATCTCCTCTCAGACCGACCGGGCCATCCGCGAGGGCTTCCAGAGCCTGCGTCCCGCCGGGGACTACGACGACCTTTTCCGTTCCGCCCGGGCCAGGAGCGTGGCCGACTGGCTGGTGGGACTCAACGTGACGCGGGCCCTCACCTGCAAATATAACGCCCAGCTCTCGGCCGGGCGGGTCCAGACCCCCACCCTGGCCCTCATTGTGGACCGGGAGGAGGAAATCCGGAAATTCGTGCCCCGGGAGTATTTCACCGTCACCGCCCGGTGCGGAGGCTTCACCGCCACCTGGCGGGACAAGGGGGGCTCCAGCCGCCTCTTTGACCGCGCCCGGGCGGAGGAACTGGCCCGAAGCCTGGAGGGCAAGACCGGGACACTCACCGAGGTTCGCCGCACCTTCAAGCAGACGCCGCCGCCGGCGGCCTACGACCTCACCGAGCTCCAGCGGGACGCCAACCGCAAGTATGCCTACTCGGCCAAAGAGACCCTGTCCATCCTCCAGTCCCTCTACGAGGTACACAAGGTGGTCACCTATCCCCGCACCGACTCCCGGTATATTCCCGAGGATGTGGTGGCCACCCTGCCCGAGCGGCTTCGCAGCGTGATGGTGGACGAGTATAAGCCTCTCGCCGCCGAGATTCTCCGCAAGCGGCCCCTCCAGACCCGGTTCCTGGTGAACAACGCCAAGGTCACCGACCACCACGCCATCCTTCCCACCGAGGAGCAGGTGGACCTGTGGCGGCTCTCGGGGCCCGAGCGCAACATCTACGACCTGGTGGTGCGGCGGTTCCTGGCGGTGCTGCTGCCCCCCTTTGCCTATGAGGAGACCCGGCTCACCCTGACGGCAGGGGGCGAGACCCTCACCGCCCGGGGCAAGATCGTCCGGGAGCAGGGCTGGAAGGCGGCCTACTCCCGCTTCATCATGGAGGAGGAGAGCGAGGAGGGCGAGGACGAGCGGGAGCAGGACCTGCCCGACCTGCGCCAGGGAGACCGGGCCACCCTCTCCGCCGCCCGGGTCCACTCGGGCAAGACTTCTCCGCCCAAGCGGTATACCGAGGCCACCCTCCTCACCGCCATGGAGCACCCCCAGGCCCAGGTGAAGGACGCCGAGCAGTCCAGAATCCTGGAGGAGACTGGGGGGCTGGGCACCCCGGCCACCCGGGCGGACATCATCGAAAAGCTCTTCTCGGCGTTCTATGTGGAGCGGCGGGGAAAGGAGCTGGTGCCCACCTCCAAGGGGGTCCAGGTGGTGTCCTTGGCCCCCGCCGACCTGCGCAGCGCCCAGCTCACCGCCCGCTGGGAAAAGCGGCTGGGGGACATCGCCCGCGGAAAGGAGAAGGAAGGGGACTTCGTCGCCGAGATGCGCCGCTACGCCGCAGGTCTGGTGGGCGAGGTGAAGGAGAGCCAGGGCACCTACCGCCACGATAACGTGAGCCGGGAAAAATGCCCGGACTGCGGCAAGTTCCTGCTCACCGTCCAGGGCAAGCGGGGGAAGATGCTGGTCTGCCCCGACCGGGAGTGCGGCTACCGCCGCTCGGTGACCCAGACCACCAACGCCCGCTGTCCCAACTGCCACAAGAAGATGGAGCTGCGGGGCGAGGGCGAGAGCCAGATGTTCGCCTGCGTGTGCGGCTACCGGGAGAAGCTCTCCGACTTCAAGAAGCGCCGAGAGGGTGCGGGAGCCGGCAAGCGGGACGTGCAGCGCTACCTGCAGAACCAAAAGGAGGAAAAGGGCTCTTCGGCCATGGCAGAGCAGCTGAAAAAGTGGCTGGAGCAGCAGGGAAAATAAAGAGAGCCCGCCCCATGGCCGGGCGGGGAACGAGGAGGAAACGACTGTGGATATGCTGACCATTTCGCACTTTTCCAAGACCTATCCCGGAGGAAAGCGGGCGGTGGATGACCTGAGCCTCACGGTGGCGCCGGGGGAGATCTGCGGCTTCATCGGCCATAACGGCGCGGGCAAGACCACCACCCTGCGAGCGGTGGCGGGGGTGATGGACTTCACCGAGGGCACCATCACCATCGACGGTCACGACGTCCGCCGGGATTCCACCGCCGCCAAGCGCATTACCGCCTTCCTGCCCGACAACCCCGATCTTTACGACTTTCTCTCGGGCATCCAGTATCTCACCTTCATCGCCGACCTCTACGACATTCCCCGCAGCGAGCGGCAGGCGCGCATTGCCAAGTATGCCGATGCCTTTGAGCTTACCGGCAGCCTGGGAAGCCCCATCGGCAGCTACTCCCACGGCATGAAGCAGAAGCTGGCGCTTATCTCCGCCCTCATCCGCGCCCCCAGGCTCCTCATCCTGGACGAGCCCTTCGTGGGCCTGGACCCGGTGGCCGCCCACCTGCTCAAGGGTTATCTCCATGAGCTGTGCGCGGCGGGCGGAGCGGTGTTCTTCTCCACCCATGTGCTGGAGGTGGCCGAAAAGCTCTGCCACCGCCTCGCCATCATCAAGGGCGGACGCCTCGTCAAGAGCGGACCCACCGAGGACATCGTGGGCGACTCCACCCTGGAGGACGTGTTCCTGGAGCTGGAGGGGGAGAAGGATGCGTAAGTGGAAGGCCCTGATTGCTCTGAGCCTCAAGAGTATGCTCTCCACCCTTAACCTGCGTGGGCGGGGGAAGAAAAAGCCGGTCTCCGGTATTGCGGCCCTGGCGCTGCTTGCCTTTATCGCGGTGTATATCTCGGGGGTGTACAGCTCCATGATCGCCGCGGCCCTGGCCCCTGTGGGCCTTGCCCACCTGGTGATCCTGCTCATGTCGGTGCTGGCGGTGGTGCTGTGCTTCACCTTTACCATTTTTGCCGCCCAGGGGGTCATCTTCGGCGGCAAGGACAACGACCTGATGCTCTCGCTGCCCATACCGCCTTTTATGCTCATGCTCTGCCGTACCCTGGCCCTCTATGTGGAGAACCTGGTGTTCTCGGTGTTCGTGATGATCCCCGCCGGGGTGGCCTACCTGGTCGCCGGCGGCGGAACGGGCGGGGCGCTGTTTTTGGTGCGTCTCTTGGTGTGCGCTGTGCTGCTTGCCCTGCTGCCCACCGCCCTCTCACTGGCGGTGGGTGCGGTGGTGGCTTGGGTGAGCAGCAAGTTCAAGCGTCAGGGCATCCTAGGTACCGTGCTCTACACCGTCTTTTTCCTGCTGCTTATGGCCTTCATGATGTATGTGAGCTTCTCCATGGAGGACCTGGCGGCCCAGGCTGCGGGGCTGGAGGCCGCCTTCACCGGCTGGGGAGTGCCCTTCCTGCTCACAGTGGACGCCGCCTGCCGGGGAGATCTTCTCGCCCTGCTGCTCCTGGCGCTGCTGTGCCTTGCGCCCTTCCTGATCCTGGTGTGGCTCTTCGGGAGGGCGTATAAGAAGATCGTCACCGGTCTTTCCTCCCGCGCCGCCCGCAGTGATTACCGGCTGGGACGGCTGTCGGCTTCGGGCAGCCGTCGGGCCCTGCTGCGCAAAGAGGCCAAGAAGTTCTTTGGCACCCCCATCTACTTTCTCAACGCCGGGATCGGCCTGCTGATGCTGCTGTTGGGCAGTGTGGCAGCCATCTTTTTCCGGGACAATGTGGAGGAGGTGCTTATCGAGATCGCAGATGCCGGGGCGGAAGTGCCTATTTTCCCGCTGCTCACGGTGGCGGCCTGCTTCCTGCTGTCCATGACGGAGCTGACCGCCTGCTCCATCAGCCTGGAGGGACGGCAGCTTTGGATTCTCAAGGAGGCTCCCATCCCGGCGGGAGGCATCTTCGCAGTGAAAGTGGGCTTCCAGCTGCTGCTGGAGCTGCCCTGCCTGGCGGTGAGCACGCTGTGCCTGGCCATCGCCTTTTCCCTCACCCCCGTCCAGGCCCTGCTCTTTTTCCTGGCCGGGGCGTCGGTGGGGACGTGTACCGCTCTACTGGGTCTCATGGTGAACCTGGCCCTTCCCAAGCTGGACGCCCCCAACGACACGGTGGTGGTCAAGCAGTCGGCCTCGGTGCTGGTGTGCACCCTGGGGGGCATGGCTCTGGTGGGCCTGGCAGCGCTTTTGTATGTGCTGTGCCAGGGCGCGCTGGGTGAGCTGGCGGTGCTGGTCCCCATCGGGGCGCTGCTGGTGCTGAGCGCGCTGGCGCTGGGCCTGCTCAGAAGCGTGGGCGTGAAGCTCTTTGAGCGGCTGTGAGCAAAGACTTAACAAATTGTGACAAAGCAGGCGGGGGACTTGTTCCCCCGCCTGCTTTGCTGTAAAATGAAGCCAACGACCTGTGGAAAAGGAGCCTTTTGCCATGATAAGAAAAAAACGCTGCATCCGCGCCGCTGCCTTGCTGCTCTGCCTCACCCTTCTGGGCGCTTCCGCTCAGGCATTGACCGTGCCGGAGGCGGTGGAGCTTATCGAAAAGTATTATGTGGACACCATCCCCCCGGAGGTGTACCAGCAGGATACGGTGGAGGGGGTGGTAGAGGCCCTGGGGGACCTCTACTCCCAGTACTACGACGCCCAGGGCTATCAGGAGTTCCTGGATAGTATGCGGGACACCCAGACCGTGGGCATCGGCGTGGTGATGGAGGCCCATGAACTTGGGGCCAGGATCACGGAGGTGCTGCCTGGCTCTGCTGCGGAGGAGGCCGGTATCCGCGTCGGCGACCTGCTGGTGGCGGTGGAGGGTCAGGAGCTGGCCGGGATGGATCTGAACGCCATCGGTCAGCTGCTCCAGGGCGAAGAGGGCGCGGCGGTGACCATCACTACCCAGCGTCAGAATGCCCGCCATGTGCAGACCCTCATCCGCCGGGCCTTCACGGTGGCAGCCACTACGGCAGAGCTGGTGGACGGCCATATCGGCTATATCTCCTGCACCACCTTTGGAGAGGAGACCCTGGGGCATTTTGCGGAGGGTGTGACGGCCTACGATCTCCAGGTCGACCGTTGGCAGGTGGACCTGCGCTCTAACGGCGGCGGGGATGTGAACGCCAGCGTGCAGTCGGCAGGGGTATTTGCCGGGGCGGGATACCTGGCCTACCTGCGCAACGCCGCCGGGGAGTACGGGGTCTATGCCCGGGAGGAGGGAGCCCTCACCCTGGACCCGGTGGTGGTCCTCACTGACCCGTATACTGCCAGCGCCTCGGAGATCTTTGCCGCTGCCATTCGGGATCAGCAGCAGGGCATCGTGGTGGGGGAGCGCACCTATGGCAAGGGCGTGGCTCAGATATTGCTGGATGAGACCAGCGAGCCCGACTACTTCTCTGAGGGGGACGCCCTCAAGCTGACAGCCTACCGGATGTTCTCCTCCGGCGGCGTCACCACCCAGAGCGTGGGGGTGATCCCCCACATCCTGGTTCCCGGCGTGTATACCCAGGCGGTGGCCGATCTGCTCTGCGCCTCCGCTCCCAAGGGGGATACCGAGGGCACGCTGCGCCTGGATATGGGCTGGCGGTGGTACATCGACCTGGAGCAGGCTCTCAGCGAGGAGTACCGCCCGGCCTTTGCCCAACTGCTCTCCGCCCTGCCCGAGAGCGCGAAGCTCTGGCTGGGCACCGGCGGGGTGGACGGCTGGGCTCTGTTCGGGGCCAGAGGTATTGCGGAGGCCTATGAACTGGAGCAGGACGGCTATACATACCGGGGCTTTGATGACGCTTCGGAGAGCTCCTACGGTCAGGCCATCGATACTCTGGCAACCTACGGTATTCTCAGCGGCGGGGAGGGAAGTGACTTTCTTCCCCAGACGGTCCTTACCCGGGGAGAGCTGTGCGCCCTGCTCCTCAGCGCCCTGAACTATCATGTCCCAGACCAGGCCATGCCCTTTTCCGACGTGGAGGCGGACGCAGAGTATGCCGATGCCATCGCGGCGTGCTGGGCCGCCGGCGTAGTGGAGGGCTATGGCGACGGCACCTTCCGGCCCGATGAGCCGGTGAGCCAGCAGGCCCTTATCACCGCTCTGGGCCGCGCCGCAGAGAACCTGACGGTGAGTTTCTACGGCGCCTCCCGGCAGGGCGTAGGCGAGGAAGGCTACGGTGAGAGCCTCTCCGACTTTTCCGCCTGGGCCAAGCCCTGGGCCTGGCTGCTGGGGGAGAGCCAGCGGGATATCTTCGGCAACACGGTGAGCCTTTTGTGGACGGATATGGAGGGTATCGTACCCACCGCCGACGCCACCCGGGAGCAGGCTGCGGCCCTTATGTATACGCTCCTGCGCGCCACCGGTATCCTGACGGTGTAAAGAGTAAAAAAGCGGGGCCCCGGCCATTTGGCCGGGGCCCCGCTTTTTATGCCGATGGGGGATCAGGAGAGGAGAAGTTTGTCGTCGGCCTCGTCGGAGCCGGTGGCCTGGCCAAACTTGGAGAGCAGGTCCTCCACAGTGAGCTTTTTCTTCTCCTCGCCGGAGATGTCCAGAGCCACGCGGCCCTCATACATCATAATGAGCCGGTTGCCATGGGCGATGGCGTCGCGCATGTTGTGGGTGATCATGAGGGTGGTGAGGTTGTCACGCTGCACGATGGTCTCGGTGGCGGCGAGGACCTTGGCGGCGGTCTTGGGGTCCAGGGCGGCGGTGTGTTCGTCCAGGAGGAGGAGCTTGGGCTTGACCAGGCTGGCCATGAGCAGGGTGAGAGCCTGGCGCTGTCCGCCGGAGAGGAGGCCCACCTTGGAGGTAAGCCGGTCCTCCAGCCCCAGGTCCAGAATCTTGAGCAGCTCCCGGTATTCCTCCCGCTCGGCCTTGGTGATGCCGGGGCGCAGGGTGCGCCGGCATCCACGGCGGCGGGCCAGGGCCAGGTTCTCCTCGATCTGCATGGTGGCGGCGGTGCCGGTCATGGGGTCCTGGAAGACCCGGCCGATATACTTGGCCCGCTTGTGCTCGGGCAGCCGGGTCACGTCCACGCCGCCAATGGAGATGGTGCCGCTGTCCACCGGCCATACACCGGCCACGGCGTTTAAGAGGGTGGACTTGCCCGCGCCGTTGCCGCCGATGACGGTGACGAAGTCCCCCTCCTTCAGCGTTAGGGACACGCCGTTCAGGGCCACCTTTTCGTTGACGGTGCCGGCATTGAAGGTCTTGCTAATGTTCTTGATCTCAAGCACGCTGGCTCTCCCCCTTCCTCACAGGTTTGGAGAAATACTTACCCTTCCAGTAGGGCACCGACAGGAAGATGGCCACGATGACGGCGGAGAGGAGCTTGAGGTAGTTGGCGTTGAGGCCAAAGGCCAGGACGGCCTGGATGACGATGTAGTAGAGGATGGCGCCGATGGCAACGGCCAGCAGCTTCAGGGCGAAGTTGCGGAAGAGCTTGGAGAAGAGGACCTCGCCGATGATGACGGCGGCCAGGCCGATGACGATGGCGCCCCGGCCCATGTTGATCTCACAGGAGCTGTTGTACTGGGCCAGCAGGGCGCCAGAGAGGGCCACCAGGCCGTTGGAGATCATCAGGCCCAGCACCTTGTTGAAGCTGGTGTTGATGCCCTGGGCCCGGGCCATGGCCTGGTTGGCGCCCGTGGCCCGGAGAGAGGAGCCCAGCTCGGTGCCGAAAAACCAGTACAAAAGGGCGATGACCACCAGGGTGAATACCCCCACCACAAAGATGGGGTGGCGGTAGAAGGGCCGGTCCCCCTTGGCCACATCCTGTACGAACCGCAGGGAGACCAGCAGCTTGTCCAGGGTCTCGGGGTTGGTGATGTTGATGGCCACGGTGGACTTCATGTCCATGATGGCCAGATTCACCGACCACAGCCCCAGCTGGGTGAGGATACCGGAGAGAATGGCGGGGATACCACAGAAGGTGTGCAGCGCACCGGTGACGAAGCCGGAGAGCATCCCGATGAGGAAGGCGCACAGCAGGGCCAGAACGATGTTCACCCCAGCGTTGAAGAGCACCACGAACGCCGCGGCGCCGGTACACATGGACCCGTCCACCGTCAGGTCGGCCAGATCCAGGATCTTATAGGTGATATACACGCCGATGGCCATAATACCCCAGATCAGTCCCTGGGACACGGCCCCCGGCAGGGCGTTGAAGAAGCCCAGCACAGTGATTCCCCCTCGCAGTCAAGATAGAGACGATGTCTGAAATCCCGGTACACTTTCACAGTGTAGCAAAAAACAGAGGAAAAGGGAAGCCCGTTTCCTCTGTTTTCGCGTATGCTGGAAGGATGCGCCTTACTCGGCAGCCTCCGTGGCGATGGCCTCGTAGCCCTCTGGGGCGGTGAGGCCCAGGGCGGCGCAGATCTCGGCGTTATACTTGGGAGTGAAGTCGGAGACGTACTGGATGGGCATTTCCGACACGTCGGCCTCACCGGTGAGGATCTGGGCGGCCATCTGCCCGGTGAGCACGCCCAGGTCATAGTAGCTGATGGACAGGGTGGCCACGCCGCAGCCGGAACAGATGCCCTCCTCGCCGGCGAAGACAGGCACCCCGGCGCCTCGGCAGATGTTGTCCACCACGCCGGTGTTGTTGGCCACGGTGTTGTCGGTGGGAACGTAGATCACATCGGAGTTGTCAGCGGCGCTCTGAGTCACGGAGGCCATGTCGTTGGTGTCGGAGAAGGGGTACTGGGTGCAGGTATAGCCCATATCCTCCAGATAGTCCTGGACCTTATCCACCTGGTACTGGCTGTTGGGTTCGGCGGAGCAGTAGAGCAGGCCCACGGTCTTGGCGTCAGGGAACCACTCCTGGATCATAGCCGCCTGCTGGTCCAGGGGGGCCAGGTCGGAGGTGCCGGAGACATTGGTGCCCACGGTGCCAGAGAAGTTTTCAATGCCCAGAGCCACGCCGTACTCGGTGATGGAGGTGCCCAGCACCGGAATGTCGCCGGTGGCGGTGGCGGCGGCCAGAAGGGCGGCGGTGGCGTTGCCCAGGATCAGGTCCACGCCATCAGAGACAAAACCGTTGACGATGGTGGAGCAGGTGGGTGAGTCGCCGGCGGCGTTGCCCTCCTTGAAGGTCACCTGACCGGGCAGAGCCTCGCTCAGGGCGTCCTTGAAGCCCTGCGTGGCGGCGTCCAGAGCCACATGGGGGGCCAGTTGGCAGATGCCCACCACATAGCTCTCGCCGCCGGTCTGCTCCGGGGTAGTGGTGGGATCGGGTTGGTCGGTGGGGTCACTGGCAGCGGGGGAGCAGGCCGCCAGGGAGAGCGCCATGGCGGTGGCCATAGCCAGGGCAAGGAACTTGGAACGCTTCTTCATTTCGGTTTCCTCCTGTTGCTTTAGCGCTTTGCGGTGCTAAACTATATGGGACATTATACCCACCTCAGGTGGAATTGTCAACGGGCAATTTCAGAGAAAGTTCATTTTTAGCTTTGCGGAACCGGGGGTTTTTCCATGGACTTTTCAGGGAGGCTATGGTAAGATAAAAAAGAAACTGTCGGTTGACTCACCTGCCGATTCCGAGGGGTCAAAGGGCACCTCAGCCCGGTGAAAAGACCTTTTTGGCAGGGTGACTAAGAAAAAATCAGGCCCCACGGCGGACGGAGGCACAGGATTTGAGAACAGATGTGATGGGGGTCGGCTTTGACGAGCTGACGCTTGAGCAGGCGGTGGACCGGGGCGCAGTTCTGGCGGGAGAGACGGGCTTTCACTATGTGGTCACGCCCAACCCGGAGATCGTCATGCTGGCCCGGAAGGACGAGCGGTTTGCCTCGGTCCTGCGGCAGGCGGACCTGGTCCTGCCCGACGGCATCGGGATCATCAAGGCGGCGGCCATTTTGGGCCGGGGCCCCAAAGAGCGGGTGCCCGGCATCGATTTTGCCGCCGGGCTCATGGAGCGCCTGGCCGCGGAAGGCAAGCGGCTTTTCCTGCTGGGAGCCAAGCCGGGCGTGGCCGAGCAGGCGGCGCTGCGGCTGGAGAAGCAGTTCCCCGGCCTTGAGATCTGCGGCACCCACGACGGGTATTTCAAGGAGGACGCCCCGGTAATCCGGGCCATTCTGGAGGCGAGGGCCGATGTGGTCTTTGTCTGCCTGGGCGCGCCCAAGCAGGAGCTTTGGATGGCAGAGCACGGCGCGTCCACCGGCGCCAAGCTGATGGTGGGCCTGGGCGGCGCGCTGGACGTGTTCGCCGGAGTGGTGGAGCGGGCCCCGGAGAAGTGGCAGCGCATGGGCCTTGAGTGGCTCTACCGGCTCAAAAAGGAGCCCCGGCGCATCACGCGCATGGCCAGGCTGCCGCTGTTCCTGGTGGCAGCCGTGGGCACGCGGCTGCGGGGGAAATGACCGGGAAAGCCCGGATGGGAGGAAGAAGATGAAGGGAAAGCTCATCGTGTTTGAGGGGACGGACGGCTCTGGCAAGTCCACTCAGTTTGCCCGCCTGTGCGAGCGCCTCACCGGGCAGGGAGAAAAATTCCAGCGGCTCATCTTCCCCCAGTACAGTGAGCCGTCGTCCGCCCTGCTGCGGATGTACCTGAAGGGAGAGTTCGGCTCCCACCCCGACGATGTGAACGCCTATGCCGCGTCCACCTTCTACGCGGTGGACCGGTACGCCTCCTGGAAAAAGGTGTGGGGGGCGTATTATGAGGAGGGCGGCCTGATCCTGGCCGACCGGTACACCACCTCCAACGCGGTCCATCAGGCCTGCAAGCTGCCCCGGGAGGAGTGGGAGGCGTTCTTCCGCTGGCTCTCCGACCTGGAGTATGACAAGCTGGGCCTGCCGGAGCCCGATGTGGTGTTCTATCTGGACATGCCCACGGACAAGGCGGTGGAGATGCTGCGCGCTCGGGAGGCGTCCACCCACACCCAGGGGGACATCCACGAGGTGGACACAGCTTATCTGGCAAAGTGCCGTCAGACGGCGCTTTCAGCCTTGGAGCACTGGGGCTGGGAACGTATTTCCTGCGTGGACGCCACCGGCGCGGTGCGCAGCGTGGAGGAGATCCACAGCGAGATCTGGGCGCGGTTGGGCGTGCTGGGACTGATATAAAAAAGGGAACACCATAAAATGAGGGAGGGTCCCGGTATGGTATATATTTTGCTGGGAGAAGGATTTGAAGAGGCGGAGGCCCTGGTGCCGGCCGACCTGCTGCGCCGGAGCGGCGTGGAGGTGGCGCTGGTGGGTTTGGAGGGCCATCAGGTCACCGGCGGCCACGGAATCACGGTACAGGCTGACCTGCTGCTGGAGGAGGCCGACCCAGACCGGATGGAGATGCTGGTGCTGCCTGGGGGACTGGGGGGCGTGGAGTCCATCCAGATGAACCTCTTTGCCCTGGCTCTGATCCAGCGGGCCTATGACCGGGGCGTGTACCTGGCGGCCATCTGCGCCGGGCCCACCATCCTGGCAAACCAAGGCTTCCTGGACCGGCGCAGGGCGGTGTGTTACCCCGGCATGGAGGACGAGATGGGTTCCGCCGTGGTGCAGAAGGGGCAGAGCGTGGTGGTGGACGGCCATATCATCACCGCCCGGGCGGCGGGCTCCGCCTTTGACTTTGGTCTTAAGCTGGTGGAGACCCTCAAGGGCGCGGAGACGGCCCGGCAGGTCCAGCGGAGCGTCCACTATTAAAGACCGACCCGCCGTTATGGAGCGGGAGTGGGACGGGCATACTGGAGGGAGAACGCCGAAAGGCGGGCCCCGAAGGGCCCGCCCGGAGCGGGGTAAGTAGCGCGGAGCGCCTCAGCAGCAGCCGCAGTTGTCGTTGCAGCCGCAGTTGTTGCCGCAGCCGTTGCCGCCCCAGCTTCCGCCGCCGCAGCAGCAGCACAGAAGGATGATGATCAGCACGATCCACAGGCAGCTGTTGCCGCCCCAGCCGGAATTGTTACCACAGCACATAAAGATTCACCTCACCAAAGATTTGAGGAAGCGGAGGGGAGGCCCCGCCGCTCCCTTCACGCCTCATACTATGTATCCGGGCAGAAAGTGGTTCCCGGAAAACGCGATTTGGAACACGCGCAGCGGAATAGGAGTTGAAGACATGTCTCAGGAAGAACGCAAGGATGCCCCCTCCCGGCCGGAGCGCAGCGGGGAGCGGGAGCGGCGCAGCCGCAGCAGCAGCCGTCGTCCCCGCCGCCGGATGGGCGCCATGGGTGCGCTTTTGTATGTGGTGCTGGTTATCGGCGTGTCGGCCCTGCTGGCAGGGATCGGCTGGCTGATGGCCGGGGATGTGCTGGCCCTGAACAAGGAGTACCGGGAGGCCACCGTGGTCCTCACCGAGGATATGTTCAACGTGCGGGAGGTCACCGGTGAGGACGGGGATACCGAGACTGTCACCACCGCCAAGGTGGGCCAGGTGGCCGGCGCCCTCAAGGAAGCGGGGATTATCGACTACCCGCTGGTGTTTCAGATCTTCTCCGCCTTTACCGGCGGCAGTGAGAAGATTGCCCCGGGCACCTACACCCTGGATACCGATATGGACTACCGGGCCATCATCAGCAGCATGGGAGCCCGGTCGGCCATGCGGGCCACGGTGGACGTGACCATCCCCGAGGGCTATACCGCCATGCAGATCTTCGAGCGGCTGGAGGAGAAGGGTGTATGCACGGTGGAGGAGCTCCAGGATACCGCCGCCAATTATGACTATAAGTTCTCCTTCCTCCAGGGCGTGATCCCCCTGGGTGACTACCGCCGTCTGGAGGGCTATCTCTTCCCGGATACCTACACCTTCTATGTGGGCGACGACCCGGTGAACGTGCTCAACAAGATGATCCTGCGCTTTGACGAGAAGTTTACCGACTCCATGCGGGAGAAGGTGACCGAGGCGGGCCACACCATCCATGAGGTGGTGATCGTGGCCTCCCTTATCGAGCGGGAGACCGCCGGCAATGACCAGACCAATATCTCCTCGGTGATCTGGAACCGTCTGGGGAGCAGCAGCTACCCCTATCTCCAGATCGATGCCACCGTGCAGTATATCCTGCCCGAGCACAAGGAGTTCCTGACGGCGGAGGACCTGGCCATCGACGATCCCTATAACACTTACGTCTATCCCGGCCTGCCCGCCGGACCCATCGCCAACCCCGGCGAGTCCTCCATCCGGGCGGCCATGAACCCGGCCAATACCAACTACTACTTCTACGCTCTGGGGGACGACGGGGAGCACCACTTCTTCCGCACCGCCCAGGAGCATCAGAATTTCGTGAACAGCCAGGAGTATTATAAGAATCGAAATGGAAATGACAGTGAATAAGGGCCCGGAGCTGCTCTGCCCCGCGGGGGATATGGAGCGGCTGGAGATGGCGGTGGCCTATGGCGCGGACGCGGTGTACCTGGCGGGCAGCGACTTCGGAATGCGGGCCTTCGCGGGCAATTTCACCCCCCAGGAGCTGCGCCGGGCGGTGGCGCTGTGCAACAGCCGGGGCGTGGCGGTCCATGTGACCTGTAATACCATGCCCCGCAACGGCGAGGTGGAGCGCCTGCCGGAGTGGCTGGAGTATCTCCAGGAGGTGGGGGCGGACGCGGCCATCGTGGCCGACGTGGGGGTGCTCGCTCTGCTCAAGCGCCACGCCCCCGCCCTCAAGGTTCACATCTCCACCCAGGCCAGCATCACCAATTATCAGGCCGCCCGGGCGTGGTACGATCTGGGGGCCAGCCGGGTGATCCTGGCCCGGGAGCTCTCCCTGGACGAGATCGCCGAGATCCGCGCCAAGACGCCCCGGGAGCTGGAGATCGAGGCCTTTGTCCACGGGGCCATGTGCGTGAGCTACTCGGGCCGGTGCCTGCTCTCCAACTACATGACCGGCCGGGACGCCAGCCGGGGCGCCTGCGCCCAGCCCTGCCGGTATAAGTATGCCCTCATGGAGGAGAAGCGCCCCGGGGAGTACTTCCCCATCGGGGAGGACGAGGGGGGCGCCTTCATCCTCAACTCCCGGGATATGTGCATGATCGACCATATCCCGGCCCTGGCGGCGGCGGGGCTGAGCTCACTAAAGATCGAGGGTAGGGCCAAGAGCGCATACTACGCCGCCATCGCCACCGCCGCCTACCGCCACGCCATCGACGCCGCCGCGGCAGGGAGACCGCTGGAGAAGGTGTGGCGCGACGAGGTGGAGAAGGTGAGCCACCGGCCCTACTCCACGGGCTTTTATTTTGGTGAGCCAGGCCAGTACACCGGCGACGCCCGGTACATAAGGGACTATCAGGTGGTGGCGGTGGTGGAGTCCTGCGACGCCAGCGGCCACGCGCTTTGCTCCCTGCGCAACAAGTTCGCCGCCGGGGACGAGCTGGAGCTGGTGGGGCCGGACGTGCCGGCTACAGCCTTCAAGGTTCCTGCCATGACGGATACCGACGGCTTTTCTCTCACCGAGCCCCGCACACCCCAGATGCGGTTTTATGTGGACCTCCCGGTCCAGGCCCCGCCCCTGTCCTTCCTGCGCGCCTGCCGGAAGAGCTCCTGAAAGCATGAAACGCCCGGGCAAATTGCCCGGGCGCTTTTGCAGCCTGGAGGAGGGAGAGCAACACCGGAAACGGACGGAGAACTTGCCTGAGATTGGTGTAGGTTTGTCAAACATATTGGACAGTGAACTCAGCGGGAGAGCGCCAGCCGAGAGGCCTCATGGGGAAGTTGTTGGAGCGACGGTTGTGGATGGCAAGCTGCCTTGCAAAATCATGCAGGGAGTAGAAG
>DVLB01000014.1 GCA_018715695.1 Candidatus Galloscillospira stercoripullorum | reverse complement strand
CTCCAACGACCGCTTCATCCGCACCACCGACGACTACCATGTCTCCGCCATCCAGAAGATCTTCAAGCGCATGTATGAAAACGGCGACATCTATAAGGGTACCTACAAGGGCAAGTACTGCAAGCCCTGCGAGTCCTTCTGGACCGAGAGCCAGCTCGTGGACGGCAAATGTCCCGACTGCGGCCGGGAGGTGGAGGACGCCGAGGAGGAGGCCTACTTCTTCCGCCTCTCCAAGTATGCCGGGCGCCTTCTGGACCTGCTGGAGAACACCGACTTCCTGGAGCCCCGCAGCCGGGTCAATGAGATGGTCAACAACTTCATCAAGCCCGGCCTGGAGGACCTGTGCGTCTCCCGCACCAGCTTTACCTGGGGCGTGCCGGTGGACTTTGACCCGGGCCATGTGGTCTATGTGTGGGTGGACGCCCTCTCCAACTACATCACTGCCCTGGGCTATGACAACGACCACTACCACGACTTTGAGAAGTTCTGGCCCGCCGACGCCCATATCGTGGGCAAGGAGATCGTCCGCTTCCACTCCATCATCTGGCCCGCCATGCTCATGAGTCTGGGCCTGCCCCTGCCCAAGAAGGTCTTTGGCCACGGCTGGCTGCTGCTGGACGGCGGCAAGATGAGTAAGTCCAAGGGCAACGTGGTGGACCCCTACATTCTGGCCGAGAAGTTCGGGGTGGATGCCCTGCGCTTCTTCCTCATGCGCACCTTCCCCTTCGGCACCGACGGGAACTTCTCCAACGAGCTGCTCATCCAGACCATCAATACCGACCTTGCAAACGACCTGGGAAACCTCCTCTCCCGCACCGCCGCCATGGTGGGCAAGTACTTCGGCGGCACACTGCCCCAGGGCTGCGGCGTCACCGGCGACGAGGCGGGCCTTGCGGAGATGGTGGCCCAGGCCGCGGCCTTGGGCGGACAGCTGGACCTCCAGTGGAACTTCCCCGAGGGGGACCCCGTCCGCTATGACTGCGAGCTCATCGTCCAGGCCGCCGGCCTGCGCAGCAAATATGAGGAGGCCATGGAGGCCTTCGCGCCCCACAAGGCCCTGGAGGAGATCTTCAAGGTCATTCAGCGCTCCAACAAGTATATCGACGAGAACGCCCCCTGGGCTCTGGCCAAGGACATGGAGGCTAACGGCGCGCGCCTTGCCCACGTGATGTACAACCTGCTGGAGACCGCCCGTATCTGCGCCGTGCTGCTTACCCCCTTCATGCCCGAGAGTATGGATAAACTCTTCCAGCAGATTGGCGCGCCGGCTCCCTGCCGCACCTGGGAGAGCGCGGGGGCCTGGGGCACCCTGCCCGACACCGCCGCCGTGCAGAAGGGGGACAATCTCTTCCCCCGGGTGGACCTGGACAAGGCCCTCAAGGAGCTGGAGGAGGCCGCCGAGGCGCAGCGCAAGGCTGCCCTGCCCGACATCGAGCTGGAGCCGCTGGAGAGCGAGCAGGTGGACTTTGACACCTTCTGCAAGAGCGATTTCCGGGCGGTGAAGGTGAAGAACTGCGAGCGGGTGAAGAAGAGCGACAAGCTCCTGAAGTTCACTCTGGACGACGGTACCGGCACCGACAGGCAGATCCTCTCGGGCATCGCTAAGTGGTACGCCCCCGAGGATCTTCTGGGCAAGACCCTGGTGGCCATCGTCAATCTGCCGCCCCGGAAGATGATGGGCCAGGAGAGCCAGGGTATGCTCCTCTCCGCCGTCCACACCGAGAAGGGGGAGGAGAAGCTCAACCTCATCATGGTCTCCGACGCCATCCCCGCCGGAGCAAAGCTCTGCTGAAAAATGTGGGTAAACTGAACCGGGCCCCGGCCATTTGGCCGGGGCCCGGTTTTTACTTTGGTTAGCTGTCCTTGCTGAGCAGGCGGCGGTAAGAGAGGTCGATGGCCGCCGCTCCCAGAGGAGCAGTGACCAGAATGGCAATGACCGCCACGGTGAGGACCACCTGCCCGCAGGCAAGGCCCATGGCCAGCGGCACGCCGCCGATGGCGGCCTGGACGGTGGCCTTGGGCAGGTAGCTGAGAATGCAGAAGAGCTTCTCCTTCCCGGAAAAGCCCGACCCCGCCACGCATACTGCCACCCCCAGGGAGCGGAAGCACAGGGCACCCAGTACTGCCAGCACGGCCCCCACACCGGCTGCCGCAGCGTACTTGAGGTCCACCGCCGCGCCTACCAGCACGAAGAGGGCCACCTCGGCGGCCACCCACAGCTTGGAAAACTTGGAGGAAAGGCGGAGGGCCGCCTCGCCTCTCCGGCGCTGGAGCCCCAGGCCCATGCCCATGACAGCCAGCAGTCCGGAGAAGGGAATGAGCCCCCCCAGGGCGTCCTGGGCGGCCACCAGCAGGAAGGCCAGGGAGAGAAGAATGACCACCTTTACCGAGTCGCGCATATGAAACGCCCTGAAGAAGGCGGCCAGGGCCACCCCCAGCCCCAGCCCCACAGCGGCTCCCAGCAGGATGGACACCGGCACCCCTGCCAGGGAGAGAGGGGAGACGGCCTCGCCGGAGGCCAGACCGGTGAACAGGGTGAACATGACGATGACGAACACGTCGTCCACGCTGGCTCCAGCCAGCACCAGCTGGGGAAGGCCTTTGGCGGTGCCGTAGCCCTCCTCGGTGATCTTGAGCATCCGGGGCACGATAACGGCGGGGGACACCGCCCCCACCACCGCACCCATGATGGCGGCATCCAACAGACTTACCCCCAGTAGGGGGGGAGCCAGCAGCACCATGCCCGCTATCTCAAAGCAGGCGGGCACAAAGCACATGAGAATGGCCGGACGGCCCACCCGCTTGAGGGCGGCCAGATCCAGGGACAGCCCCGCCCGGGTGAGGATGATGATGAGAGCCAGCTGCCTGAGGTCGGCGGAGATGGAGAGCAGCGAGGGGGAGAGCAGATTCAGGCAGGCCGGCCCCAGCAGGATGCCGGCGGCGATCATGCCCACCAGAGGGGGCAGATGGAGCCGCCGGGCCAAGGAGCCCAGCAGCAATCCCAGCAGCAGGATGTAGGCGAGACTTGTGAGCATAAGAGACCATCCCTTCCGCAGGGGCAAAAAAAAGATGGCCCCTGCACATACAAAATGCAGAAGTCATCAGCGTAACCGCGGTTTGGGGCAGCAGCCCCGGGGAGCACTTCATTCCCCTGATTCACTTGCGGGGAAATGGTACCACATTTCCCGGGCCATGTCAACAGCACGGGGGGATTTTCCTGCCCGGGAGATTTACACCGCTGCGGGGATGTGGTAGAATCAATTTCATGCGAGAAAAAGGAGGAAAGCGCGTGGAAATTCTGATCGTCATGTGCCTGGGGATTGCGGCTGGGAAATACCTCTTCCCCCGGCGGGCAGCCAAGGCAAATGAGCGTCTCCAGCTGCTGTGCACCCTCCTTCTCATCTTTTCCATGGGGGTTATGCTGGGACGCAGAGAGGACTTTTTCCGGGAACTGTCCTCCCTGGGACTTACCAGCCTGCTACTCTGCCTGGTTCCCACGGCGCTGTCTGTCTTGGCGGTCTACCGGCTCAGCCGCCGCTTCCTGGAGCGGCGGGAGGAAGGGGCCGGGGAGAAGGAAAAAGCGGAGGAAGCGCGGAAATGATGGTAATATTGAGCGTGGCGGCGCTGGTGTGCGGTGTGCTGGCGGGCACTTTGGATGTGCTGCCGGGGGCGCTGGATTTTCTCAGAAAACACACGGGCGCCGTTTTGTATGTGCTGATGTTCTCCGTGGGCATCAGCGTGGGGCTCCACCGGGGGCTTTTGCAGGAGCTGCGCCGCCACCATGTGAAGATCCTCATCATCCCCCTGGGGATCACGGCGGCGTCGGCGCTGGGTGGGGTGGTGTGTTCCCTGATTACCCGGATGCCTCTGGGCTTGGGCGCCGCCATCACCAGCGGCATGGGTTGGTACAGTCTGGCGGGGGTTACCATCGGCAACCTGGCCGGGGCCCAGGCGGGCAGCATCGCCTTTCTCAGCAACCTGATGCGGGAGATCATCTCCTTCTTCCTCATCCCGCCTCTGGCCGCCCGGTTCAATTCCTACACCTGCATTGCACCGGCGGGGGCCACCAGCGAGGACACCACCCTGCCCATGATGATCCGGTATACCAACGAGGAGACGGTGGTCCTCTCGGTGCTCAACGGCATGATCTGCTCAGCGCTGGTCCCGGTGCTCATCTCCCTGTTTTGCAGCCTGTAAGGCCGTATGGCCTCCAAAAAGGAGTTTTGTCCCATGTATTTCGATACCCATGCCCACTATTATGACGACGCTTTTGACCCGGATCGCCATGCCCTTCTCTCCGCTCTGCCGGAAAAGGGGGTGGAGCTGGTGCTCTGCCCCGGCTGCGATCTGGAGAGCTCGGAGCAGTCCATCGCCCTGGCGGAGCGCTATCCCTTCGTGTATGCCGCCGTGGGCCTCCACCCGGAGAACCTGGAGGGGGCGCAGCTGCGTGACCTGGACACCGTCCGCGCCCTGGCGGCCCATCCCAGGGTGAAGGCCATCGGGGAGATCGGCCTTGACTACTACTGGCTCAAGACCAGCGAGGAGCGCGCCCGCTCCCGGGATTTCTTCGACGCCCAGCTCTCCCTGGCCCAGGAACTCTCCCTGCCCGCCATCGTCCACGACCGGGACGCCCACCGGGACTGCCTGGACGTGGTCCGCGCTCACCGGGGCGTGCAGGGGGTGTTTCACTGCTGCGCCCTGAGCGTGGAGGACGCCAGGACCGTGCTGGACCTGGGATGGCACCTGTCTTTCACTGGGAACGTCACCTTCCCCAAGGCCAGGAGGGCCCTGGAGGTCATTGCCGCCGCCCCGCTGGAGCGCATCCTCATCGAGACCGACGCCCCCTATATGGCCCCCGAGCCCTTCCGGGGCAGGCGCAACGACTCGGGCTACGTCTTCCGGGTGGCCGAGACCATCGCCCAGATCAAGGGGCTCACCACTGAGGAGGTGGCCGCCGCCACCACCGAGAACGGCAAGCGGCTTTTCGCCGTGGAATAAAGGAGGAATTTTCATGGAGACCATTTCCTATGAGTATGAGGGCGCCCTCTATGTCAACCTGACCAACCGGTGTGACTGCGCCTGCGTCTTCTGCCTGCGGCACAACGGACACAAGGGCAGCATCTACGCCGACGACCTGTGGCTGGAGCACGAGCCTACCCGGGAGGAGGCCCTCGCCGACATCATTGCCCACCACCCGGAGCACTACCGGGAGCTGGTGTTCTGCGGCTTCGGGGAGCCCACCTACCGCCTCGCCGACCTGCTGTGGCTGGTGGACCGGCTCCGGGAGCAGGTGAAAGACCTGCCGCCGGTGCGCATCAACACCAACGGCCATGCCAGCCTGATTAACGGTCGAGACGTGACGGAGGAGCTCCGGGGCCGCATCGACGTCCTCTCCATCTCCCTCAACGGCGCCACGGCGGAGGAGTACTGCGCCGTCACCAAGCCCCGGGATGGCTTGAAGGGGTGGGAGGCCATGCTGGACTTCACCCGGAAAGCGGCTAAGGTGGTGCCCCAGGTGGTCATGACCATTGTGGACAAGGACAAGACGCCCGAGGACATTGACCGCTGCCGGGCCCTGGCCGAGAGCCTGGGAGCCAAGCTGCGGGTGCGGGCCTATATCCCCGACTGAGAAAAGAGAAATAAAAAGCGGACGGACCAGAATGGTCCGTCCGCTTTTTGAATTTGTATGTTATTCCGCCGAGATGAGGTAGTAGTACACAGGCTGGCCGCCGGAGAGGAGGGTGATCTCCGCACCGGGGCAGCTGGACTGGAAGACCTCCAGCACCTTCTGGGCGTCGGCTTCCTGCACATCCTCGCCGTAGAAGATGGTGATGAAACTGGCGTCATGCACCCCGTCGGACTCCGCCAGGCGGCGCAGCAGAGCGTCGATGTCCTGGTCGGTGCCGAAGAGCTGGTGCTCGGTGAGGGCCAGATAGTCCCCCCGTTTGATGGCGAAGCCGTCAAAGTCACTGTCCCGGGCGGCGTAGGTGATCTCGGAGGTGCGCACGCTGCCCAAAGCCTCGGTCATGGCGGCGATGTTGGCCTCCTCGTCGGCCTCCGGGTCCAGGACCAGCAGGGCGGAGATGCCCTGAGGCACCGTCTTGGTGGGCAGGACCACTACCTTCTTCCCCTCGCACAGGGGGATACACTGCTGGGCAGCCATGATGATGTTGGAGTTGTTGGGCAGGACAAAGACGATCTCCGCCGGGGTGGCGTCGATGACCTTCATGATGTCGTCGGTGGAGGGGTTCATGGTCTGTCCGCCGCTGATGACTCCGTCGGCCCCCAGGTCGCGGAACACAGAGGCCAGGCCCTCGCCTGCGGCCACGGCTACCACGCCGTACTTCTTCTCCGGCGCGGCCACCTTGGGCGCGCAGCCGTTTTCCAGCTCGGCCTCCACCGCCTCCAGGTCGTCGGTACTCTGGACATGCTTGCCGGCGGCCAGGTCCTCGGCCTGGGTGCGCATATTCTCGATCTTGGCCAGCTCCAGCACGCCGTACTTCTGAGCCTCGTTGAGGGCGTCGCCGGGGGTGTTGGTGTGGACGTGGACCTTGAAGGCCTCGTCATCCTCGCCGATGACCAGACTGTCACCGATGGAGTTGAGGTAGGCACGGAAGGGCTCCAGAGCCACATCTTCCTTGAGCTTGCGGACGATGAAGACGGTGTCGAAGGCGAAGGTGATCTCCTCGGCGCTCATGGCGGCGAAATCGGCCTTCTCCTTGACCTCTTCCACAGGAGCCCCTTCGGGCATGGGCTCGCCCCGCAGCTCGTCCAGCATGCCCTGGAGGATGACCAGGAAGCCCTTTCCCCCGGCATCCACCACGCCGGCCTTCTTGAGCACCGGGTTCTGGTTGACGGTGTCGGCCAGGGCCACGTGGCCTTCCTTGATGGTCTCCTCCAGCACGTGCTCGATGGCGGAATTCTCCCGGGCCACCTCAGCGGCCCGGCGGGCGGCCAGGCGGGAGACGGTGAGGATGGTGCCCTCGGTGGGCTTCATGACCGCCTTGTAGGCGGCGGCTACGCCGTAATCCAGTGCGATGGCCAGATCCCGGCCGTCAATGGTGTCCTTGTCCTTCACGGCCTTGGAAAAGCCACGGAAGAGCAGGGAGAGGATGACGCCGGAGTTGCCCCGGGCGCCCCGCAGCAGGGCGGAGGCGGTGGTAGCGGCGGCCTGGCCCACGGTGGTGGCGGGCTTTTTGCGCAGCTCGGTGGCGGCGGCGCTGATGGTCAGGCTCATATTGGTGCCGGTGTCCCCGTCAGGCACAGGGAATACGTTCAGTTCGTTGATGGGCTGCTTGTGCAGGTTGATGGACGCCGCGGCGTGGATCATCATCCGCGAAAACGATGCGCCGTCAATGAATTCGATCATGTCGGTTGTTCCTTTCTATACCAGATGGGCCGTGGGCTCAGCCGATGACCATGGAGTCGATGCACACGTCCACACTGCGTACTTCCACGCCGGTGGTGCGGCTGACCACATAGCGGACCTCGCTCATGATGGAGCGGGAGATGACCGCCAGGTTGACGCCGTTGTCCACGATGATGTGCAGCTCGATGGAGACAGTATCGTCGTCGTTGTAGGTGACCTTCACGCCCTTGGACATGGACTCCCGCCGCAGCAGGTGGACCAGACCGTCGGTCTTGGAGCGGAACGCCATGCCTTTGACGCCGTAGCAGTTGGTGGCCGCCGCGCCGGTGATGTTGGTGAACACCTCGCTGCTGATGGAGATGGCGCCCTTATCGGTGTGCAGCTTCATATAAAGGACCTTCCTTTCTGTGGGAGATGAGGCCGGGGGACGCGCCGGGGATGTGCGGCGCGCAAGGTTTCTTTCCATTCGTTTCTATATTCTATTCTATTTCGGAGCAAATTACAAGGGAAAAAGTTTTCCCGGGTCATTGTAATTTCGGCGCAAACCGTGTAAAATAGGGATACATTGATACAGCCAGGAGGGGATCCGTCATGAAAAAGCTCATCGTATTCCTGCTCAAGCTCGCCGCGCTCTTGGCGGTGCTGGCCGCCGCAGCCTTCGCCGTGGTGGCTTACTGGGACAAGATCACCGAGTTCTTCTGCTGGGTCAAGGAAAAGGTGACCGGCAAGAAGGGCTGCGTCTTCTGCTCCTCTGAGTTTGACGACTTTGCCGACTGAGCGGGAAACCGAAAACAGGAAATCCCCGGTGTGCACAGCACACCGGGGATTTTTTTGTTTCAGCCAAAGGGCTTACTGCACGCCGGCCTTGCGCAGGGACTCCTCGTTCACCGCTCCGGTGTGGAAGAAGGTGTAGGTGCCCGAGGCCACCTCCTTGCCCTGCTCATCGGTGAGGGAGACGTTTATCACCGAGGTGGAACGGCCCACCTTCTCGGGCCGGGCGGTGCAGCGGATCACGCTGCCCCGGGCGGGCCGCAGGAAGTTCACGTTGCACGAGAGGGTCACGCAGTTGTAGCCGTTGAGGACCACCAGAGTGCCAGCGGTGGCGTCGGCCAAGGTCACAAGGCAGCCACCGTGGACGATGCCCCAGGTGTTGAGGCTCCCCTCGCTCACCGTAAGCTCGCCCACCATCTCCTTCTCGCTGCCCGAGACCATGGACACGCCGTTGATTACAGAAAAAGTGTCGGCCTTGCTGCCCTGCTCGATCACATAGCGCGCAAAGGCGGCCTTGACCGCCTCAGGCAGTTCACTGTAAGAAACCATCCAAAATCCTCTCCTCTGCTTCGGTCTCGGTGAGGCCGAGAGTCATCAGCTTCAAAAGCTGATCTCCCGCGATGCGCCCGATGGCAGCCTCGTGGACCAGCTGAGCGTCCACATGGTTGGCCACGATGGCAGGGATGGAGCTGATGCGGGCGTCGCCCATGATGATGGAGTCGCACTGGACGTGGCCGAAGCACCGGGTGTTGCCCGTCATCTTGGGGTAGAACACCTGCACCGACTGGTCCTGGGCCACGCTGCGGGAGATGACCCGGCCGCTGGCCCCTTCTCCGTCCAGAATGACCTCCATGTCGCTCTCGGCGGTCTGGGAGCCGTGGGTGAGGAGTTTCTCAGTAATCACCGCCTCGGCGTCCTTGCCCACCACGATCTTGGTCTCCCGCTTGGTGGAGTCCACCCCTCGGATCTGAGTGGTCTCCAGCTGGATGGTGGCGCCCTCCTCCAGGTAGACCACGGTCTGGGGATTGAGGATGCGCTTGCCGGTGCCATCCCCCTCGCCGTAGTGCTTTTCCACATAGCGCACCTTGGCGTTTTTGCCCACATAGAAGGTGTGGATGCCGTCGTGCTCACTGGTCTCGCAGCCGGAGTTGTGGATGCCGCAGCCGGCGATGATGTCCACATCGCACCCCTCGCCGATGAAGAAGTCGTTGTAGACCATGTCCCGCAGGCCGCTCTCGGTGAGGATCACCGGGATGTGCACAGACTCATGCTTGGTGCCCGGGGCGATGTGGATGTCGATGCCGGGCTTGTCGGTCTTGGTGTCGATGACGATGTTGGCGGAATTGGAGCGCCCCTCCAGGGCGCCGTTCTTGCGGATATTGTACGCCCCCTGGGGCACCCGCTCCAGGTCGGCGATCTCCTTGAGGAGCTTTTGGTCCAGCGTGTTCATCTCTTGCCCACCTCCTCGCTCAAATAGCTGCACCCGGCGGCGGTGTTGGCCAGGATCTTGGGGAAGATCTCCTCCTTGGGGCCCTGCTCAGAGACCTGCCCGTCGGAGACCATGATGATCTCGTCGGCCAGATTGATGATCCGCTCCTGGTGGGAGATGATGAGCAGTGTGGCCTTGCGCTTGTCGTGGATGGCCTTGAAGGTCTCGGTAAGCTTGGCGAAGGACCACAGGTCGATGCCGGCCTCGGGCTCGTCAAAGATCATCAGGCCCGAGTTGCGGGCCAGGATGGTGGCGATCTCGATGCGCTTGACCTCTCCCCCGGACAGGGAGGAGTCCACCTCCCGGTCGATGTAGTCGTTGGCGCACAGGCCCACCCGGGTCAGGTACTGGCAGCCCTCGGCCTTGCTCAGCCCCTCGCGTCCGGCCGCCAGGCTCAGCAGGTCGCCCACCCGCAGGCCCTTGAACCGGGGCGGCTGCTGAAAGCCGTAGCTGATGCCGGCCCACGCCCGCTCGGTGACGCTCATGTGCGTCACGTCCACCCCGTTCCAGAGGATCTGGCCCGAGGTGGGTGTCACAAGGCCCATGATGGCCTTGGCCAGAGTGGTCTTGCCGCCCCCGTTGGGGCCGGTGATGACCACGAATTTGTTATCCTCGACGGTCAGGCTGATATTCCTGAGAATACCCAGCTCGCCCTCCTCGCCGGTGACCTGATAAGACAGGTTTTTGATCTCAAGCATACTGGCTGCTCCTTTTGTATAATGGTTCCAGTGCATTATAGCACGGTCTTTGCGGAAACACAAGAGGAAATTCCCACTTAAATGGTAGGAATCGAAACAAGGGCAGGTCTCCCCGCATAGTATGGACTGAAATCTCGCAGTTTAGGAGGGAAAGATCCATGGAGCAGGAGAAAATGTCAGCGTCCCCGGCGGAGGAACGGGAGTGCTTTGAGCGGGTGTGGCGGCGGGTGATGCCGGAGGACCGGCCGGACTGCCCCTTCCGGCTTTACAGCGACATCGACCGGGAAGGCCCGCCCCCGGCGCAGGAGAGCGCTCCGGCGGCGGAGCGTGAGGAGGACCTTGCGCAGGAAGAGACCGACGCACCAGTGGGGGAGGGGGAGCGGCTCCAGGCCATGATCGCCAGGGCCCTCTTCGCCCAGCGGACCTACCGCGCCCTGGCCCGGAGGACCAGGGGCGGAGCGGCCCAGACCCTGGGGGCCATGGCGGCCGAGGAACAGTGCCACGCCAGGCGGCTCTCGGCGGCCTATTTCATTCTCTCCGGGGTGCGTTTCACGCCCCAGGTCCCGCTGGAGCTCCCTGGGGGAGGGGACCTGGCAGGGGCGCTGCGCTCGCGTTTCTTGGAGGAGCGCCGGGAGGAGCAGGCGTGCCGGGCCGCTGCAGGAGCCACCGGGGAAGAGAGTCTGGCAGAGCTCTACCGGGCGCTGGGCGATGCGGCAGGGGAGCGGGTGCAGCGGCTGCGGCGGCTTCTGGAGGAGCAGTTCTGAGGAGAGCGGCGGTACTTGTAAAAGGGCGGCGGCAGTGGTAAGATAAAGGGGATTTGAAGCAAACAGGAGGAGACCACCATGGCAGAAATGAAACCCATCCCGGAGCGCGGGGAGATCCCGCAGGAATACACTTGGAACCCGGCGGACATGTTCCCCACCGATGAGGCCTGGCAGGCCGAGTATGACGCGGTAAAGACCCTGGGTGAGCGCATTTCCGGGTACGCCGGGCACCTGGGCGAGAGCGCGAAAACGCTCTATGAATTCGTGGAGCTGGAGCAGGAGACGGGCACTCGCCTGGGCGCCCTGATGCGCTACTCCAGCCTTCGGCAGGACGAGGACACCCGGGTGGCCAAATACCAGGCCATGTACGGCAAGGCTATGAGCCTGTATGTGGAGCTTGCGGGCAGCCTGGCCTTTGCCACTCCGGAGATCCTCAAGATTCCCGATGAGAAGCTGGAGCAGTTCTACCGGGAGGAGCCGGGCCTGGAGCTCTACCGCCGCTATTTCCGAATCATCCAGGATAAGCGGGAGCACACCCTGACCGACGCCGAGGAGAAGCTGCTCTCCGCTGCCGGCGAGATGGCCCAGGCCCCCGAGGACATCTCCTCCAAGCTGGAAAATGCCGACCTCACCTTCCCCGACGCTACCGACGGCCAGGGCAACGCGGTGCCCCTGTCCAACGGCTCCTTCGTTCCCACCCAGATGAGCGAGGACCGCGCCCTGCGCCGCTCGGCCTATGAGAAGTACTATGACGTGTTCGGCTCGGTGAAGAATACCGTTGCGGCTCTCCTCTCCGCCGAGGCCAAGCAGCGCCAGTTCTTCTCCTCCGCCCGCAAGTATGAGAGCCCTCTGGCCGCCGCCGTGGCCGAGACCCGGGTGCCGCCGGCGGTGTACCACAACCTCATCGACACCGTGGGGGCCAACCTGGACAAGCTCCACCGCTATGTCCGCCTGCGCAAGAAGCTGCTGGGCCTTGACGAGATGCACATGTACGACATCTACGCCCCCATGGTCTCCGGGGTGGACAACACCATCCCCTATGAGAAGGCCAAGGACATCGTCCTGGAGGCGGTGGCCCCGCTGGGCAAGGACTACCAGGACATCCTGCGCCAGGCCTTCGCAAACCGCTGGATCGACGTGTGGGAGAACGTGGGCAAGCGCTCCGGCGGCTATATGTCGGGCGCCGTGGTCCACCCCTATATCCTCCTCAACCACAAGGACGACCTGGAGAGCATGTTCACCCTGGTCCATGAGCTGGGCCACGCCGTCCACTCCTACCTCTCCAACAAGGTCCAGCCGCCGGTCTACCGGGACTATGTGATCTTCGTGGCCGAGGTGGCCTCCACCTGCAATGAGGCCCTGCTCATGGAGCATCTGCTGGGCCGTACCACCGACAAGAAGGAGCGGGCCCACCTCATCAACCACTTCCTGGAGCAGTTCAAGGGCACGCTGTACCGCCAGACCATGTTTGCCGAGTTTGAGCTCAAGATGGGCGAGTACACCGCTCAGGGCACTCCCCTCACCGCCGAGCTGCTGTGCCAGGAGTACCGGGCCCTCAACGAGAAGTACTACGGCCCCGACATGATCAGCGACGAGCGCATCGCCCTGGAGTGGGCCCGCATCCCCCATTTCTACTACAACTACTATGTCTACCAGTACGCCACCGGCTACTCCGCCGCCATTGCCCTGTCCCGCCGCATCCTCAAGGAGGGGGAGAGCGCCGTGAAGGACTACCTGGCCTTCCTGTCCGGCGGTTGCTCCCAGGACCCCATCGACCTTCTGCGCATGGCCGGTGTGGATATGGCCAGCCCCAAGCCCGTTCAGGACGCCCTGGATCTCTTCGACACGCTCCTGGACGAGATGGAGACCCTCACCGAGGGCTGACCTCCCCCAGGCGAAAACTAAGAAAAAAAGAAAGTCCCCCGGGCCAGTCGGCCCGGGGGACTTTTTGTGCTTGTGGGAGGGGCTTACTTGTAGAGGTCCACCAGCTTGGTGAGGTGCTCATAGCGCTCCTTGGCGGCATGCCCCGTCAGGGAAATTCCCTGACGGGGACCCCGGGATCTGATCTGCTCGGCGGAAATGAATTCCGCCGGCATCAAGGTTTTGGGCCTGTGGCCCAAAACGCTTGGACGGCGCATACGCGCCGCCCCATGTGCCATGGGGCCCCGAAGAGGCCGCCTGTAAAAAGGTCCCCGCCGCGTATGCGGCGGGGACCTTTTGGCTTTGTGAGAGATGATTACTTGTAGAGGTCCACCAGCTTGGTGAGGTGCTCATAACGCTCCTTGGCGGCCTCTTCGTTACGCTCGAAGAGCTCCTTGGCCCGCTCGGGGAAGGAACGGGTGAGGGCGGAGTAGCGGGCCTCGTTCATCAGGAACTCCTGATAGCCGCCGGCGGGGGCCTTGGAATCCAGGATGAAGGGGCTCTTGCCCTCGGCCTTCAGGGCGGGGTTGAAGCGGAACAGGTTCCAGTAGCCGCAGTCCACAGCCTTCTTCATCTCGCTCTGGCAGTTGGCCATGCCGCCCTTGATGGAGTGCATCTCGCAGGGGGCGTAGCCGATGATGAGGGAGGGACCATGATAGGCCTCGGCCTCGCGGATGGCGGCCAGGGTCTGGTTGGGGTTGGCGCCCATGGCCACCTGGGCCACATAGACGTAGCCGTACTGCATGGCGATCTCGCTGAGGCTCTTCTTGGCCATGGCCTTACCGGCGGCGGCGAACTGAGCCACCTGGCCGATGTTGGAGGCCTTGGAGGCCTGGCCGCCGGTGTTGGAGTAGACCTCGGTGTCGAAGACGAAGACGTTCACGTCCTCGCCGCTGGCCAGCACGTGGTCCAGGCCGCCGTAGCCGATGTCGTAGGCCCAGCCGTCGCCGCCGAAGATCCACACGGACTTCTTGGACAGATACTCCTTCTCGGAGAGGATCTCGGGAGCCACGGGGCAGCCGGCCTTGGCGGCGCTCTCCAGAGCGGGGATGAGAGCGGCGGTGGCGGCGGCGTTGGCAGCGCCGTCCTGCGCGGTCTCCAGATAGGTGGCGATGAGGGCCTTGGTCTCGGCGGGGGTCTTGTCGCTCTCGGCCATCTCCTGGAGCTTGCCCATCAGACGCTCGCGGATGGTCTTCTGGCCCAGCAGCAGGCCCAGGCCGTGCTCGGCGTTGTCCTCAAAGAGGGAGTTGGCCCAGGCGGGACCGTGGCCGCACTTGTCCACGGTGTAGGGAGAGGTAGCGGCGGGACCGCCCCAGATGGAGGAGCAGCCGGTGGCGTTGGAGATATACATCCGGTCGCCGCACACCTGGGTGACCAGACGGGCATAGGCGGTCTCGGCGCAGCCGGCGCAGGAGCCGGAGAACTCCAGCAGGGGCTGCTTGAACTGGCTGCCCTTGACGGTCTTGATGTCGGCCATGTCCTCCTTGACGGAGACCTTCTCCACCATGTAGTTGAACACGTCCTGCTGCTCGGCCTGGCTCTCCTGGGGCACCATCTCCAGAGCCTTCACCGGGCACACGCCCACGCACACGGCGCAGCCCATGCAGTCCAGGGGGCTCACGGCCAGGGAGAACTGATACTTGTCCTTGCCGGCGCCGGCCTTGACGGGCACGATCTTGGCGGCGGCAGGAGCGTTCTTGGCCTCCTCCTCGGTGAGGGCGTAGGCACGGATGGTGGCGTGGGGGCAGACATAGGCGCACTGGTTGCACTGGATGCACTTGGTCTGATCCCAGGCGGGCACGCTGACAGCCACGCCGCGCTTCTCATAGGCGCTGGCACCCTGCTGGAAGGTGCCGTCCACGTGAGGCACGAAGGCGGAGACGGGCAGGGAGTCGCCGTCCATGCGGCCCACGGGGTCCAGAATGGTCTCCACCATCTTCACGGTGGCGGGACGGCCGGTGTGGACGGAGGCCTTGGGAGCGTCCTGGGCGGTCTTCCAGCTCTCGGGCACGTTGAACTTCTTGAAGGCGGTGGCGCCGGTGTCGATGGCCTTGTGGTTCATATCCACCACGTCCTGGCCCTTCTTCAGGTAGGAGTGGGTGGCGGCGTCCTTCATGTAGCCGATGGCCTCAGCCTCGGGCATGACCTTGGCCAGGGCGAAGAAGGCGGACTGGAGGATGGTGTTGGTGCGCTTGCCCATGCCGATCTGGGCGGCCAGGTCGATGGCGTTGATGGTGTAGACCTGGATGTTGTGCTCGGCAATGTAGCGCTTGGCCTCGGCGTTCATGTGGCGGTCCAGCTCCTCGTCGCTCCACTGGCAGTTGATGAGGAACACGCCGCCGTCCTTTACGTCGCGGACCATGGGGAAGCCCTTGGTGATGTAGGCGGGCACATGGCAGGCCACGAAGTCGGCCTTGTTGATGTAGTAGGGGCTCTTGATGGGCTTGTCGCCGAAGCGCAGGTGTCTGATGGTCACTCCGCCGGTCTTCTTGGAGTCGTACTGGAAGTAGGCCTGCACGTACTTGTCGGTGTGGTCGCCGATGATCTTGATGGAGTTCTTGTTGGCGCCCACGGTGCCGTCGCCGCCCAGACCCCAGAACTTGCACTCGATGGTGCCCTCAGCGGCGGTGTTGGGGCAGTCGTGCTCGGCCAGGGAGGTGCCGGTCACGTCGTCCACGATGCCGATGGTGAACTGATGCTTGGGAGCATCCTTGCTCAGCTCCTCATACACGGCGAACACGCTCTTGGGCGGGGTGTCCTTGGAGCCCAGACCGTAGCGGCCGCCGATGATGGTGGCCTGACGGCCGGCGTTGGCGAAGGCGGTGACCACGTCCAGGTAGAGAGGATCGCCCTGGGCGCCGGGCTCCTTGGTACGGTCGAGCACGGCGATCTTCTTGGCGGTCTCGGGGATGGCGGCGAGGAACTTGTCGGCCCGGAAGGGACGATAGAGCCGGACCTTGAGCAGGCCCACCTTCTCGCCGTGGGCGTTGAGGTAGTCAATGACCTCCTCGGTCACGTCGCAGATGGAGCCCATGGCCACGATGACCCGGTCGGCGTCGGGGGCGCCGTAGTAGTTGAAGAGCTGATAGTTGGTGCCCAGCTTGGCATTGACCTTGCCCATGTACTCCTCCACGATGCCGGGGATGGCGTCGTAGTAGGCGTTGCAGGCCTCACGGTGCTGGAAGAAGATGTCGCCGTTCTCGTGGGAGCCGCGCATGACGGGACGCTCGGGGTTGAGGGCGCGCTTGCGGAAGGCGTCCACGGCGTCCATGTCCACCATGTCCTTGAGATCGTCGTAGTCCCAGATCTGGATCTTCTGGATCTCATGGCTGGTGCGGAAGCCGTCAAAGAAGTTCAGGAAGGGGACGCGGCCCTTGATGGCGGCCAGGTGGGCCACCGCGGCCAGGTCCATGACCTCCTGGGGATTGGTCTCGGCCAGCATGGCAAAGCCGGTCTGGCGGCAGGCCATGACGTCGGAGTGGTCACCGAAGATGTTCAGAGACTGGGTGGCCACGGTACGGGCGGAGACGTGGAACACGCAGGGCAGCAGCTCGCCGGCGATCTTATACATGTTGGGGATCATGAGCAGCAGACCCTGGGAAGCGGTATAGGTGGTGGTCAGGGCGCCGGCGTTGAGCGAGCCGTGGACGGTACCGGCGGCGCCGGCCTCCGACTGCATCTCCACCACCTTGACCGTGGTGCCGAAGATGTTTTTCCTGCCGGCAGCGGCCCACTGGTCCACATTGTCGGCCATGGGGCTGGACGGCGTGATGGGATAGATACCGGCCACCTCAGTAAACGCATAGGAAACGTGGGCGGCAGCGGTATTGCCATCCATGGTTTTGAGTGCTCTCGCCATATGAAACTTCCTCCTTAATTGAATGGGATTCCCGTTTTTCTTTTTCTCTGTCGGATAAGCGCAACCATTGTATCACTTGACTTCCGGTTTGTAAATCGCTTCATGGCCTTTTTCCAGAGAATTTTGTTAAAAATTTCACACCTGAAGCACCGGCGGACCTTTTTGGAAAAAACAGCCGCCAGGGGAGGGAGGAATTGCGCAAAAAGGGAAAATGGGGTATAGTGTAAAAGAATACGCGAGCCGGCGCTGCCGGACGGAAGAGGTGGAAGGCATGGTCTGTCAGATCCGGTCCCTGGGGCTGAGCGGAGTGGATGGCTACGAGGTGCGGGTGGAGTGTGACCTGTCCAGCGGACTGCCCGCCTTTGACATTGTGGGCCTGCCCGACGCGGCGGTGAAGGAGGCCCGGGAGCGGGTGCGCGCAGCGGTGAAGAACTGCGGCTTCACATTTCCGGTGAGCCGCATCACCGTGAATCTGGCTCCCGCCGCCCTGAAGAAGGCGGGCACCGTCTACGACCTGCCCATCCTGGTGGGTATCCTCCTGGCCGGGGGACAGCTGCGCTGTGAGATCGGCCAGGCGGCCTTTGTGGGAGAACTGTCCCTGTCCGGGCAACTGCGGAGCGTAGCGGGCATGCTGCCCATGGCGGCCTGTGCCAAGGAACTGGGTATCCGGGAGCTCTACGTCCCCGCCGACTCCGCCGCCGAGGCTACGTTGGTGGGGGGCATGACGGTCTATCCCGTGGAGAGCGTCACCGCCCTCATCGGCCACCTGACCGGCCAGGCTCCCATCGCCCCCGCACCCCCCTGGACGCCGGAGACTGCCGCCTCCGCCGGGCCGGACTTCGCAGAGGTCCGGGGCCAGCAGAACGCGAAGCGGGCCCTGGAGATCGCTGCCGCCGGGGGGCATAATGTCCTCATGGTGGGCCCTCCGGGGTCGGGCAAGAGTATGCTGGCCCGGCGGCTGCCCTCCATCCTGCCGCCCCTCACCGAGCGGGAGGCCCTGGAGTCCACCGCCCTCCACTCGGTGGCTGGACTCACTACCCGGGAGAGGCCTCTGCTCACCAGCCGGCCCTTCCGCTCCCCCCACCACACCATTTCCCCCATGGGCATGGCGGGGGGCGGCTCCAACCCCCGGCCGGGGGAGATCTCCCTGGCCCACAACGGGGTGCTTTTTCTCGACGAGCTGCCGGAGTTTCACAAAGAGGTGCTGGAGGTGCTGCGCCAGCCCATGGAGGACGGCACGGTGACCATCTCCAGGGCTTCGGGAACCGTGAGCTATCCCGCCCGTTTCCAGCTGGTGTGCGCTATGAACCCCTGCAAGTGCGGCTGGTATGGCGACCCCTCGGGCCGGTGCCGGTGCAGCGAGGGGGCGGTGGAAAAGTACCAGGGGAGGATGTCCGGCCCGCTGATGGACCGCATCGACCTGCATGTGGCGGTGGCGGCGGTGGAGTACAGCGCCCTCTCCCGGCCCGCCGCTGCCGAGTCCTCGGCGGACATCCGCGCGCGGGTCACCGCCGCCCGGGCCATCCAGACCCAACGCTTCGGCCCCAACGGCCCCACCTGCAATGCCCGCATGGGCCGCAGGGAGATCGAGCACTACTGTGGCTTGGACTCCGCCGGCCAGGACATCATGCGTGGGGCCTTTGAGCGCCTGGGCCTCACCGCCCGCAGCCACGACCGCGTCCTGCGCCTGGCCCGTACCATCGCCGACCTGGACGGCATGGCGGACATCGACCCCATGCACCTGGCCGAGGCGCTCCAGTACCGCACACCCGCATATTTGATGAAATAGGAGCCGCGCCGGAGGGATGCATCCGGCGGACCCTATCCAAGGAGGAATTTCCCATGATTACCCTGGCACAGCGTATTGAGCAGCTCCGTACCGCCGCGGGGTACAGCCGCGCCGGCCTGGCCTCCGCCCTGGGCTTTCCCAAGGGCACCTTTGACAAATTTGAGACCGGCCGGGCCACGCCCACCAAGGAGCAGCAGGCTAAGATCGCCGACTTTTTCAGCGTCTCCCTCTTCTACCTGCGGGGGGAGAGCAACGATCCCACTCGGCAGGAGGACTGGATGGACCTGGCGGCAGCGGAGGAGGGGGACGGCCATGTGCCCATGGCCCCCATTTCCCGGGCAAAGCCGGCCCGGGCGGAGGAAAGGACCGCCGAGGGCGGCGCTTCCCTGCTGGATTCTCTCCTTTCCGGCAAGCAGGCCCAGGAGGCCCTGCGTACCGCCGTGCTGGAGGTCCTCCGCTCCCCTGAGGGCCAGGCCCTCATCGCCAAGGCGGTGCACAAGGAGCTCAGCAGAGGGAGATAAGCTTCGCTCTGCCCACCATATCATATAATAGAACAGGAGTTTTACCATTGAACGAGATGATTTTGCTCAAGCTGGGAGAGCTGGTCCTCAAGGGCCTCAACCGCAGGACCTTTGAGGATAAGCTCATCGCCAACGCCCGGCGCAAGCTGCGCCCCCACGGCGAGTTCAAGGTCTACACCAAGCAGTCGGCCATGTATGTGGAGCCCAAGAACGACGAGTGCGACATGGACGGGGCGTGGGAGGCCATGAAGAAGGTCTTCGGCGTTGTGGGCCTCTCCCGGGCCCGGGCCTGCGACAAGGATGCCGACGCCATGCTGGAGACCGCCAAGACCTACCTCCATGACAAGCTCTCCGCCGCCCGCTCCTTTAAGGTGGAGGCCAAGCGCTCGGACAAGACCTTCCCCATGACCTCCATCCAGCTTGCCCAGTATGTGGGGGGTGAGCTCCACGACGCCTTCCCCAACCTGACAGTGGACGTCCACCATCCGGAGCTCACCGTCCACCTGGAGGTCCGGGACGACGCGGCCTTTGTTCACGCCGACCCGGAGAGCGGCGCCGGCGGCCTGCCCGTGGGGGTGGGCGGGAGAGCGGTGAGCCTGCTCTCCGGCGGCATCGACTCCCCGGTGGCCTCCTGGATGATGGCCAAGCGGGGGCTGGCCCTGGATATGGTCCACTTCTTCTCCTATCCCTACACCTCCCCTGAGGCCAAGGATAAGGTCGTCGAGCTGGCCAGGCTCCTCACCCCCTGGTGCGGCCGGCTCACCGTCCATGTGGTGCCCTTCACCGCTATCCAGGAGCAGCTGCGCCGCTCCTGCCCGGAGGAGCTCTTCACCCTGCTCATGCGCCGCTTCATGATGCGCATTGCCGCCCGGGTGGCAATGCGCATCGGGGCCGGGGCCGTGGTCACCGGCGAGTGTCTGGGCCAGGTGGCCAGCCAGACCATGGAGGCCATGGCCTGCACCCAGGCGGTGTGCCCCCTGCCGGTGCTGCGGCCGGTGGTGGGCATGGACAAGGAGGAGATCGTGCGCATCGCCCGGAAGATCGGCACCTTCGAGACCTCCATCCTGCCCTATGAGGACTGCTGCACCGTCTTTACCCCCCGGCATCCCCGGCTGCGGCCTCTGCCCGGGGAGATCGAGGCGGCCGAGGCCAGCCTGGACATCGAGGCGCTGGTGGACGAGGCGGTAGCAAATATCGAACGGGTGCAGGTGGGTGGATAAGTCCCCCGCCCATCCACAGGAGGTGGGCTTCTTGTCACATACAGCGGAACTGATCGCGGTGGGTACCGAGCTGCTGCTGGGTTCCATCGCAAATACCGACGCCCAGATGCTCTCCCAGGGGCTCTCCGCCCTGGGTATCAACGTCTACTGGCACACGGTGGTGGGGGACAATCCCGGACGGCTGCGCGACGCCGTGGAGATCGCCCGGAAGCGCGCGGACATCATCATCACCACCGGGGGCCTGGGCCCCACCTGCGACGACCTCACCAAGAACGTCCTCTCCGGGTGCTTCGGCCGCTCCCTGGTCTACCACCCCGAGGCGGCAGCGCGCATTGAGGCGTATTTTCAGCGCCTGGGCAAGACCATGACGGAGAATAACTACCAGCAGGCCTGGCTGCCTGAGGGCTGCACTGTGTTTACTAACGACTGGGGCACCGCCCCGGGCTGCGCCTTTGAGGAGGGGGGCGTCCACGTCCTCATGCTCCCCGGCCCGCCCGGTGAGTGTACCCCCATGTTTGAGTACCGGGCGGTGCCATACCTTCAAAAACTCTCGGAGGGGGTCATCTTCTCCCGTTCCCTTCGGCTGTTCGGCATGGGAGAGTCGGCGGTGGAAGCGCTGCTGCGGGAGAAGATGAACGCCATGCGCAATCCCACTCTGGCCCCCTACGCCAAGAGCGGGGAGGTGGAGCTGCGCATCACCGCCTCGGCAAAGAGCCGGGAGGAGGCCGCCGCTCTGGTGGAACCGGTGGAGGAGGAGCTGCGGCGGCTCCTGGGGGATAAGATCTACGGCGTGGACGGCGACAGCTTGGAGAGCGTGGTCCTCTCTCTGCTCAGGGAGCGCCGCCTTACCCTGGGCACCGCCGAGAGCTGCACCGGCGGCCTGGCCGCCAAGCGCATGACCGACCTGCCCGGGGCATCACAGGTCTTCCGGGGCGGCGTGGTCAGCTACACCAACGGGGTGAAAGAGACGGTGCTGGGGGTGCCGGGAGAGCTGCTCCGTGAGCACGGCGCGGTGAACGCGCCGGTGGCGGCTTCCATGGCCCAGGGAGCCCGGCGGGCCCTGGGGTGTGACCTGGCCCTTGCCTTCACCGGCGTGGCGGGACCGGACAGCGACGAGCGGGGCAACGAGGTGGGGCTTGTGTATGTGGCCCTGGCCACGCCCGACGGCGTGCGGGTGCGGACTCTGCGAAACGGCCCCTCCCGGGGCCGGGCCGGGGTGCGGCACATCTCGGCCAGCGCCGG
>DVLB01000013.1 GCA_018715695.1 Candidatus Galloscillospira stercoripullorum | reverse complement strand
AGCACTATGGTGCTCCACCGCGCCCATACCATGAGCCGGTCCTACAACCACTTCACCTGCCGGACTTACAAGAAGGACGGCACCCTCTGCACCGCCCACTATATTCGGGAGTGTGTGCTGGATGACGTGGTCCTGGAGGATCTGCGGCGGGTGACGGCAATGGCCAGGGAGCACACCCAGGAGTTTGCCGCATACATCGGCAGCAGACAGTCTGCGGAGCTCCGCAAAGAGGCGCGTGGGCTGGAACGGGAACTGACCGCCATGAAGAAGCGGAGCAAGGAGCTGGACAGCATTTTCAAGCGGCTCTATGAGGACAGCGTCCTGGGGCGGATCACAGCGGAGCAGTTCCAGACACTCTCCGGCAGCTACACTCAGGAGATGGAAATGCTGAACAAGGCCATCCCGGAAAAGGAAACTGCCATCCAGAGGCTGCGGGAGCAGGTGTCCGGCACCGACCACTTTATCTCCCTGGCAAAGCGGTACACGGACATCCAGGAACTGACACCGGAGTTGCTGCGGCTGTTCATCCGAAAGATCGTGGTACACGAAAAGGATGTGAAGTGGAGCAAGCACGCTCAGCAGACGGTGGAAATTCACTACAATGACATTGGCTGTGTGGAACTGCCACAGCCGAAAGGTCAGTCCACCGCCAAGGGTGCGTGAGACAAAAAGAAGTCCCCGGCAGATACTGCTGAAGCAATATCTGCCGGGGTTTCAGACACCTGCAAAGTTACCCCTGTCAGGGGGCACCAAATGGCCGCCCGTTTTTTCCACGCGCATACACAAAAGGAGGGCATATCTGAAATGACTCAATGGGAAAAGATGGTCCGCGGCGAGCCTTACGACCCCATCGACCCGGAGCTCACCGCCCTGCGGCAGCGCTCCAGGGTCTTGTGCCATAAGCTGGGCCTCCTCTCCCCTGACCAGATCGAGGAGCGCCGGGCCCTGCTGACCGAGCTGCTGGGCAGCGTGCCCGGGCAGTTTTCCATCCAGCCGGGCTTCAAATGTGACTATGGAAAAAATATCTTCGTGGGAGAGGGCTTTTTCGCCAACTATAACCTGGTGATTTTGGATTGCGCCCCGGTCACCTTCGGGGAGCGGGTACTGGTGGGGCCCAATTGCGGCTTTTATACTGCCATCCATCCCCTGGACGCGGCCCAGCGCTCCTCTGGCCAGGAGAGCGCCTCCCCCATCACCGTGGGGGACGACGTGTGGCTGGGCGGAAACGTGACGGTGCTGCCCGGGGTCACCATCGGCAACGGTGCGGTGATCGGCGCGGGCAGCGTGGTCACCCGGGACATCCCCGCCCATGTGCTGGCGGTGGGCAACCCCTGCCGAGTGGTAAAGGAACTGACGTAATCCCCTGCGCCTTATGAAAAAAACGCGCGCCCTCTTCGGGCGCGCGTTTTTTCTTCTTTACTGATTCTCCCCGTGGCCGTAAGCCACCACGGTGCGGCGGTTGGGCTCGGTGCCGATGGAGTAAGTGGTCACCTCGGGGTGATCCTGGAGAGCGGCATGGATCACATGGCGCTCATAGGCGTTCATGGGCTCCAGGGTCACGCTACGGCGATACTTCACCGCCTTGGCCGCCACCTTGTTGGCGAGCCGCACCAGGGACTCTTCCCGCTTGGCACGGTAGCCCTCAGCGTCCACATGAATGCGGGCGCGGTGGCTCTGGCCCCAGTTGACGGCGTAGTTGGTCAGCTGCTGGATGGCATCCAGGGTCTCACCCCGGCGGCCAATGAGGCTGCCCAGGTGGTCCCCCACCAGCTCCACCTCGTAGGTGTTCTCCTCTCCCAGGCGCACCACCGGCCGGGCCTCAGCACCCATGTGCTCCAGAAGCCCCTTGAGGAAGGTCTCAATCCGCTGGGCCTTCTCGTCCCCCTGGGGGGCGGGAGTGTCCTCGGTTCGAGGCATGGAGGCCTTCTCCTCACTGTGAGGGGCGTTTTCCCGTACAGGGGCGCTCTCCTCCGCGGCGGGAGTCTTCTCCTCCACCTGGACGGGGGCAACGGCTTCCACAGTCTCCTCCTCCGCCTCATAGGTCACCCGGACTTTGGCCGGAGTGCTGCCAATACCCAGAAAGCCCGACTTGGCCCGCTCCAGGATCTCCACGGAGACCTCGTCCCGGTCCAGGCCCAGCTGCTTGAGGGCACTCTCTACGGCGGCCTCTTCCGATTTTCCCGTGACTTCGATATATTTCTGCATAGGAACGATCTCCTTTATCCGATCTGTTTCCGGTGGGAGCTCACAGCTCCTCCGTCTCCTCTTCGGTGGTCTCGCTCTCACCGTCGGCGGCGGTCTCCTCCACGGCAGCGGCGGCCTCCTCCTGAGCGGCCTTTTCCACCTCCAGGGCCTCCTCCTCGGTCAGGCCGTACTTCTCGGCAAACTCCGCCTTCTCCCGCTTCTCAGCCTGCTCCTCCAGAGCCTTCTCTACCGCTGCGTCATCCACGGCAGTTTCAGAGAGGTAGGGGGTGGGTCCGTCGGGACTGAAGCGGTAGGGGGCGTAGGCGCGGCCCCGGGCATAGGCCCGGATACCCACACGGCTGGCCTCCTTGTTCACGCCGCTCTCGCCGCTCTCCTTCTTCTTGGGCTGGGTCTTCTTCTTGCCCTTGGCGGCCTGCTTGCTCTCCTCGATGCGGCGGATCCGCTCCTGGCGAGCCTCCTCCTTGCGGCGCTTCTCGTCCTCCTTCTCCTGGCGCTCCCGCTCCTCACGCTTGGCCTGGGCCTCAGCGTAGTCCTTGCGCAGCAGGATGGCGCACAGATACTCCTGGACCATGGAGAACAGGCTGTTGGCAATCCAGTAAATACAAAGGGCGGCGGGCAGGGCAAAGCCGATCCACAGGGACATGAGCGGCCCGATGACAAGCATGGTCTTCATAGTGCTGTTGTTGGTCTGGTCGTTCTGGCGGCTGAAAGAGTTGGTTTTCTGGGAAACCAGGCTCATCACCAGGCTCAGAGCCGCGGAGATCACGGGCAGCAGGAACAACCCAAAGCCGCCGGGCACCGTCCAGAACTTCAGAGTGGGGATCTGAGACAGGTCGATGAGACCAAACAGGTCAAAGTTGATGGCGAAGATGCTGCTGCCGGCCTCGCCCACAGCAGCCTGAACGGCAGCCAGGTTATCCGGGGTAATCAGGGAGGCCAGGTAGAGCTGGTTATAATAGCCGCTGGTCTCGGTGAAGGTGGCGGCAGCCTCCTTGATCCAGCCGTTGGCCACGGCCACCGTGTCCCAGTTCACCGCCTGGGCAATGGCGTTAAGGGTGTCGGGGTCGCTGATGCCCATCATGTAGTGAATGGGCTCCCGGATGATGGGGTAGAGGATCATGAGGAAAATAAGAGGAATGAAGGTCCACAGGCAGCCCCCCATGGGGTTGACCTTCTCCTTCTCATAGAGCTTCTGTACCTCCAGGTTATAGCGCTCCTTGTTGTTGCCGTACATCTTCTGCAGGCGCTGGAGCTGGCCCTGGAGCATGGTGGTCTGGATCATGCCCTTCTTTCCCTTCAGAGAGAAGGGGAAGAGCACTACCTTGATCACCAGGGCGAAGAGGAAAATGGCCAGGGCATAGTTCTGGAAGAGGTTGTAAAACTGCTGGATGACCCAGGCAAAGGGCATGAGGATAATATCCATACCGTTTTCACTCCATGTAAGATTTTGCCTCTTGTCAAGGAACAGGGTCGTATTCCACCGACTTCTGCCGGTGGAAGGGATGGCATTTCAGGAGCCTTCTCGCGGCCAGCAGCCCGCCCTTGAATGCCCCGTACTTCTCCACCGCCTCCAGCGCGTACTGTGAGCAGGTGGGGATAAAGCGGCAGCAGGGCGGCTTGGCAGGAGAGATATTCCGGCGGTAAAAGCGGATGAGAAAAAGCAGCACGGCGCGCATATCAGCCCTCTGCCTTTCCCATGAGGCCCAGCTTGTCCAGGCACCGGAGCAAGTCTCGGCGGATCTCACGATAGCGGGCAGCGGCACAGCGCTGCCGGGCCACCACCACAATGTCGTATCCCAGAACCAGCCGCCCTTCATTCAGGCGGTAGGCCTCCCGGATGCGGCGGCGGGTACGGTTGCGCAGCACCGCGTGGCCCAGCTTGGTGCCAACGGTGATGCCCAGCCGGTTGCCCGGACGGCCGTTTCTGCGGCAGTAGACCGCCACGCAGGGCGCGGCGGCACTCATCCCCTTGTTGTAGAGCCGGCGGAACACATGATTTTGTTTGATGGAGACGGTATGTTCCATGCCCTCTCTCCCCGAAAAAATCCGTATGCATCGCAGGGGCGGTAGATTTTCATCTCTCCGCCCCTCAGATAAACCCTATTCCATTTTGCAGCGCTGGCTGCGGCGCAGACGCCACCGGGATTAGTGGGTCAGACGGGCGCGGCCCTTGGCGCGGCGGCGAGCAAGCACCTTGCGGCCATTGGCGGTACGCATACGCTTGCGGAAGCCATGCTCCTTGGAACGCTGACGCTTCTTGGGCTGATAGGTACGAACCATTTCGATACACCTCCTGTTCGCTACTCAGGCGGGAGACCCGCCCCCCACAACGGCCGGAGGACCGGCCGAGGTCGTCTTGTCCGGGCCGTTTCCGCCATGGGCGGAAAGGCGCACTCGGTATTATACAGGATAAGAAAAGAGCCTGTCAACCATATTTTTTTGAAAAAATACCTGTGCCACAACATCTTGTGGTGACTTTTTTCCCACATACCAAAACCCATTCTTTTTATAAGGTGTATTTGGGAAAAACGGTTGATGAAGGGCTGATTTTTTGGTATAATTAATTAGATATGTATGTCTGATACACGTGGACTTTTTTCTACACAAAAAGGGAGGCTATGCCGTGAATTCCACCGCCGACGTATGGGCCAAAGTTCTCTCCCTGATGGAGGCCGATATGGCCGCGACCACCATCAACACCTGGTTTGACGACGCCTTCGCCGTGGCCATGGATGAGGACCGCTTCATTTTATGCTCCCCCTCGGAGTTCAAGCGGGAGATCATCAAGGGCCGCTACCTGCCCGCCATCGCAAATGCCCTCAAGGAGCTCTTCTCGGCTCCCTTCGAGGTGGTGGTGGTCAGCCAGGAGGAGGCCGGGCGCTACCAAAAAAAGACCGCCGCGGACGATTTTCTCCCCGGCAGCGAGGAGTACACCTTTGAGCGGTTCGTGGTGGGCTCGTCCAACAAGTTCGCCCACGCCGCCGCCCTGGCGGTGGCCGACGCGCCGGGCAAGAGCTACAACCCCCTGTTCATCTACGGGGAGTCCGGCCTGGGCAAAACCCACCTGCTCTACGCCATCGCCCACACCATCCACGCCGCCCATCCCGACTACCGCATCGTCTACATCCGTGGGGACGCCTTTACCAACGAGATGGTCCAGGCCATCCGGGAGCACCGCAACCAGGAGTTCCGGGAGAAATTCCGCTCCGCCGACGTGTTTCTCATGGATGACGTGCAGTTCATCGCCGGCCGGGAGAGCAGCCAGGAGGAGATGTTCCACACCTTCAATACCCTCTACGAGGCAGGCCGTCAGATCGTCTTTACCGCCGACCGCCCCCCCAAGGAGATGCTCCGGCTGGACGACCGGCTGCGCACCCGCTTCGAATGGGGCCTGCCGGTGGACATCCAGCCCCCCGACTACGAGACCCGCATGGCCATCATCAAGAACAAGGCCATCCGCCGGGGCATGGAACTGCCCGAGCCAGTGCTCCAGTACATCGCCGAGAATATCACCTCCAATGTCCGCCAGATTGAGGGTACGGTCAACCGCCTGCTGGCCTTCCAGAACATCATGGGCGAAAAGGTCAACGTGGACACCGTCACCCGGGCGGTGCGGGACATGTTCCGGGATAAGGCGGAGTTTCTCCCCTCCCCCGACGTGATCATTGAAGAGGTAGGCAAGTTCTACGGCATCGATTCCGCCGCCCTCCGGGGGCAAGGCCGTACCCGCAACACCGCTCTGGCCCGGCAGATCGCCATGTATGAGATCCGCCGCATGACCAACCTCTCTCTGGAGGACATCGGCCGGGAGTTTGAAAACCGGGACCACTCCACCGTGCTCCACTCCATCAACCGGGTGGAGAAGCTCATCCGGCAGGACCCGGAGCTGGCCGAGATCATCAAGGATATCAACGCCAATATCAACGCCCGCTACGAGTGATTCAGCCACACTCTTCCGGCGGCAGAATTATCCACATTTCCACCCTTGGTTTTCCACTGTGGAAAGTGAAACCGTGGAAAATAGACGTCTTTCTTTTTTCGTGTGGATAGCCATCTTTTTTCTCCACATGGTCTGTGAACGTCAAAATTCCTCTCGTTACAGGCTTCTTCGGGGTTTTCCACATATTTGAGGCCCTACGGACTACTGTTACTAAAAAAAGACCTCTCCTCTCCTCCGAGAGGAAGAACGCAACGAAAGGTGGGTCATGACCCATGAAATTCTCCTGTGAAAAGGCTCTGCTCCAAAGCGCCATCTCCACCACCAGCAGAGCGGTATCTCCCAAGAGCTCCATCCCGGCCCTGATGGGCATTTTGCTGGAGGCGGGAAATGATCTCCGTCTGACCGGCTACAATCTGGAGACCGGCATCCGCACCACTGTGCCTGCCGAGGTAACTTCTCCCGGCTCCCTGGTTTTGGAAGCCCGGCTCTTCGGCGACATCATCCGCAAACTACCTGACGACATGGTGAGCGTATCCACCGACGGCCTCACCGTCCACATCGAGTGCGGTATGAGCTCCTTCAACATCCAGGGCATCGACCCCGAGGAATTCCCCGAGCTGCCCAGCGTGGAATATCAGAATTCGGTCAGTCTGCCCCAAAGCACCTTGCGTTCCATGATCAGCCAGACCCTCTTTGCCGTGAGCACCAACGAGAGCCGGCCCATCCACACCGGCTCCCTCTTTGAGGTGGAAGATACGGGCCTTACCATCGTCTCGGTGGACGGCTACCGCCTGGCTCTGCGCCATGAGGCGGTGGAGAAGAAGGAAGGGGCGGCATCCTTTTCCTTCGTGGTACCCGGCGCGGCTCTGAGTGAAGTGGAAAAGATCTGCTCCGACACCGACGAGGCTGCCGAAATCATCCTGGGCGCCCGGCACATTATGTTCAAGGTGGACAGCACCGTGCTGGTGGCCCGACGGCTGGAGGGAGAATTCCTCTCTTACCGGCAGGCTATCCCCCGCAGCAACCCCATCAAGATCGAGGGGGACACCAAGACCCTCCTGGCGGTCATCGACCGGGTCTCCCTCATCATCAGTGACAAGCTCAAAAGCCCCCTGCGCTGCGTGTTTGGCAAGGACGAGCTGCGTATCACCACCAAAACCGCGGTAAGCGATGCCGCCGACCAGTGCGCTGTGGACGGAGACGGCGGCGGGCTGGAGATCGGTTTTAACAACCGCTTTCTCATGGACGCGCTGAAGGCCGCCCCTGCCGACCGGGTGCGGCTGGAGCTGTCCACAGGGGTGTCCCCCTGCGTGATCCTTCCCGCCGAGGGGGAGGAGAACTTCCTTTACATGGTCCTCCCGGTGCGTCTGAAGGCCGGGGAATGAGAAGAGGGGCGAGGATATGGAGCAGGACATCCGCATTAATACGGAGTTCATCAAGCTGGAGGCCCTTTTGAAATACGCCGCCTTGGTAGGTACCGGTGGAGAGGCCAAGATCCGCATCCAGGAGGGTGAGGTCAAGGTTAACGGTGAGGTGTGCACCATGCGCGGCAAAAAGATCCGCTCCGGCGATAGGGTGACTTTAGGGGAGCAGGAGCTCAAGGTCCTATGATCCTGAGGTCCATCGAGCTGGATTTCTGGCGCAACTACCCCCATCTGGAGGCCTCCTTCTCCCCCACCGTCAACGTGATCTGCGGGGACAACGCCCAGGGGAAGACCAACCTGCTGGAGGCCATCGCCTACCTGTCCACTGCTCGCTCCCACCGCTCCCGGTACGACCGGGAGCTCATCGCGTTTGGGGTGGACCACGCCTTTGTCAAGGCGGAGGTCTTTACCCGGGAACGGGAATTCACCCTGGAAGCCCGGCTCTCCCGGGGCCGGGGCCGGCAGCTTTTCTCCAACGGGGTAAGGCTTAAAAATTCCGCTGAGCTCTCGGGTATCCTCACCACGGTGCTCTTCTGCCCGGAGGACCTCTACCTGATCCGGGAGGGAGCTGCGGAGCGGCGGCGGTTTCTCGACGAGTGCATCTGCCAGCTGCGGCCCCGGTACGCCGCCGCCCTGGGCGAGTATCGCCGCCTTCACGAGCAGAAGACCCGCATCCTCCGGGACTGGCCGGAACATCCCTCCCTGCTGGAAACGTTGGACGATTTCAACCTGCGCATGGCCCAGACCGGGGCCATTCTCATCCATTACAGGGCACACTTCGTCCGGCGGCTGCTGGAGGTGACCCCTGCCATCCACCGGGAATTCTCCGGAGCACGGGAAGAGCTTACCTTACGCTATGAGACGGTGAGTACCGTCACGGACCCCCTGCGGCCGCCTCGGGAAATTCTTCCGGAGCTTCTCTCCCATCAGGAGCGGCACCGGCAGGCCGAACTGGATGCCAGACAGTGTCTCTCAGGGCCCCACAAGGACGACCTTGTGGTGGAGCTGGACGGGCGCAGCGCCAAGAGCTTTGCTTCCCAGGGGCAGACCAGAACGGCGGCCCTCTCGTTGAAGCTGGGTTCCCGGGAAATCTTCCGGCAGGAGACCGGGGAATGGCCAGTGCTGCTGCTGGACGACGTGCTCAGCGAGCTGGACGAGCGACGGCAGGACTTTGTCCTCTCCCGCATCAGCGGCGGTCAAGTCTTTATTACCTGCTGTGAGGCAGATAAAACCCGGCGGCTCCAGGGGGGAAAGGCTTTTTGCGTCCGTTCGGGCGCTCTTGTATAGGAGGAAGCGTATTGTATTTGCATATCGGACCCTCCGCCGTAGTGCGGCAGAGGGATATTATCGGCGTATTCGATATGGACAACGCCACCTATTCCCGTCTGACCCGGGACTTTCTGGAGCGGGCAGAGCGGGCGGGAGAGCTGGAAAGCGTCACCGGCGACCTGCCCAAGTCCTTCCTGCTGTGCGAACAGAGAGGGAGAAAGAAAATCTATCTCTCCCAGTTCTCTCCCGCCACCCTGCGGGGGAGAGCGGCCCTGCGGAGCCTGGAATAACATCAAGATACGTAAAGAGAGCGGACAAGGGAGGAGAGCCATCCCCCTTTTATAGGGCGCTCTTCAAGGTCCAAGATAACGGAGGTTTTCAAATGTCTGAAGAAATGGAACTGAGCGAAGTGAAGGAAAACCAGCAGGTGGAGCATGAGTACGGCGGGAGCGAGATCCAGGTGCTGGAAGGCCTGGAAGCGGTACGCAAGCGTCCGGGTATGTACATCGGCTCCACCTCCTCCTCCGGCCTTCACCACCTGGTCTATGAGATCGTGGACAACTCCATCGACGAGGCTCTGGCCGGCTACTGCGATGAAATCGACGTGGCCATTCTGGAGGGAAATATCATCTCGGTCACCGACAACGGCCGCGGCATCCCCGTGGACATTCAGCCCCAGACCGGCCTACCCGCTTTGGAAGTGGTGTTCACCATTCTCCATGCCGGCGGCAAATTCGGCGGCGGGGGCTATAAGGTCTCCGGCGGCCTCCACGGCGTGGGCGCCAGCGTAGTCAACGCCCTCTCCGAGTGGCTTACTGTGCGGGTCCACAAGGACGGCAAAATCCACGAGATGAAGTTCGCCCGGGGCAAGGTCACCCAGAGCATGACCATCGTGGGGGACACCGACCGCCACGGTACCGAGGTCATCTTCAAGCCCGACCCGGAGATGTTCGAGGACACGGTCTACGACTATGAGATCCTCCATACCCGCATGCGGGAGGAAGCCTTCCTCAACGCCGGGCTCAAGATTGTCATCGAGGACAAGCGTCCCGGCATGGAGCAGTCGGACACCATGCACTATGAGGGCGGCATCCGGGAATTCGTCACCTACATCAACCGCAACAAGACCCCCATTCACGATGCCGTCATCTACATGGCCGGGGAGAAGGACGACTCCATGGCTGAGATCGCCATGCAGTATACCGACACCTACAACGAGATTCTGGTCTCCTTTGCCAACAACGTCCACACCCCTGAGGGCGGTATGCACGAGGAGGGCTTCAAGCGGGCCATTACCAACGTTCTCAACGCCTACGGCAAAAAGATGAAGATCCTCAAGGACGACGACAAAGTCTCCGGTGAGGACTGCAGGGAGGGCCTCACCGCCGTTATTTCGGTGAAGCTCACTGAGGCTCAGTTTGAGGGCCAGACCAAGGCCAAGCTGGGAAATGCCCACATCCGTACCCTGGTCAACACCCTGGTCAGCGAGAAGTTAGAGGAATTCCTGGAGGAGAACCCGGCAGTGGGCAGGGCCATCCTGGACAAGGCCCTCACCGCCAACCGGGCCCGGGAGGCCGCCCGGAAAGCCCGGGAGTCGGTGCGGCGCAAGACCGCCCTGGGCGGCGCCGCCATGCCGGACAAGCTGCGTGACTGCAACGAGGCAAACCCCGAGCTCACCGAGCTTTACATCGTAGAGGGCGACTCGGCCGGAGGCTCGGCCACCCAGGGGCGGGACTCCCGCTTCCAGGCCATCCTCCCCCTGTGGGGCAAGATGCTCAACGTGGAGAAAGCCCGGGCCGACAAGGTCTACGGCAACGACAAGCTCCAGCCTGTCATCACCGCCCTGGGCGCGGGCATCGGGGATGAGTTCGATCTCTCTAAGCTCCGCTATCACAAGGTCATCATCATGGCCGATGCCGATGTGGACGGCTCCCACATCCGCACGCTGCTGCTTACCTTCTTCTTCCGCTTCATGCGGCCCCTCATCGAGCACGGCTACGTCTACGCCGCCGTGCCCCCCCTCTACAAGCTGGTTCGGGGCAAGACCACCCGGGTGGCCTTCTCCGACGAGGAGCGGGACCGGGTGTCCGCCGAGCTGCGGTGGGACAACCCCGGGGCCAAGGTGGTCATCAACCGCTATAAGG
>DVLB01000012.1 GCA_018715695.1 Candidatus Galloscillospira stercoripullorum | reverse complement strand
GGCGGCCGACGCCATCTCCGCCGCCCGGCCCGGCGCCCGGCGTGAGAACTTGGAGAACTATATCAAGCGCTTGGAGAAGCTGGAGGAGGTCACCTCCTCCTTCCCCGGTGTGGAGAAGTCCTACGCCATCCAGGCCGGCCGGGAGGTCCGCATCATGGTGGCCCCCGACAAGGTCAGCGAGGACCAGATGGTGCTCCTGGCCCGGGACATCGCCAAGAAGATCGAGGAGGAGCTGGAGTACCCCGGTCAGATCAAGGTCAACATGATCCGGGAGACCAAGGTCATCGAGTACGCCAAGTAAATCCCGTCAAACCAAAAGGAAAGAGGAGCGCGGCACAGGCCGCGCTCCTCTTTTTCTGACAAGAGAATACAAAACGTGATTATTTTCGCTCTTTATCCCGAAGGTATACGTGTTTGGTGGGATCGTTGGCGCTAGCCTGACGGGTGATGATATCGAACCGGCCCAGAGCCCGCACCAGCTGGGTGAGTTTGGGGTAGCCGTAGTTGCGGGAGTCAAAGTCGGGCTGCTTCTTGAGCAGGAGGTTGCCCAGCTTGCCCATAAAGGCGTAGCCGTCCTCATCGGCGATGCTCTCCAGAGAGTCGGCGATGAGATCCACCACAGCCCGGGGAACCCCGGCGATCTCCTCGCTCTCCGGTTGGGCCGGGGCGGCCGAAGCATTACCCAGGGCGGACTTTTTCTCCGGCTTTTTGGCGGCGGCGCTCTCCGCTTCTTGGGCGTCGCTCTCTTCCGCGTCTGCGCTGACCCTTTGGGACTTCTCCCAGGCCGAGCGGATGACCTCGATGTAGATGAATCTGTCGCAGGCGGCGATGAAAGGCTGAGGGGTCTTTTTCTCCCCCATGCCGTAGACCTTCATCCCCGCTTCCCGCAGCCGGGTGGCCAGACGGGTAAAGTCACTGTCGCTGGAGACCAGCACAAAGGCATCGCACCGGCCGGAGTAGAGCAGGTCCATGGCGTCAATGATCATGGCCGAGTCGGTGGCGTTCTTACCGGTGGTGTAGCTGTACTGCTGGATGGGCGTGATGGCGTGCTCCAGCAGCAGGGGCTTCCAGGTGCTCATATTGGGACTGGTCCAGTCGCCGTAGATACGTTTGATGGTGGGATTGCCGTAGACCGCAGCCTCGGCCATAATGAAGCGCAGGGCGGTGCGGGGGGCGTTGTCCGCGTCGATGAGCACGGCCAGCCGCAGATCCTGATTGTCCATGAGCGGCGATTTCCTCCTTTCACGGATGGGTCCGCCCCAAAAGGGAGCGGGGGATTATGACCACAGTATAACATAAAGCCGCCGGAGGCAAAAGAGAATTTCGCCGGAAAAAGTGGGCCGGTGCGCAGCGTTTGGCCCCGCCAAAGCGTATACAGGATGAAAGGGGGGAGGAGCGTGGAATCCAAGCGCTTGGAAGAGACGGTAAGCAAATATGAAAACACCCTGTATCGCTCCGCCCTGGCCATTCTGGGAGATCCCCATGAGGCCCAGGACGCGGTGCAGGACGCGTTCGTGCGGTACCTGGAGAAAAGCCCGGACTTTGAGAGCGCGGAGCATGAGAAGGCGTGGCTTCTGCGGGTGACGGTCAACGGCTGCAAAAGCCGCCTGCGCTCACCCTGGCGCAGACGGAAGGTGGAGCTGAGCGAGGGCCTGATCGCTCCGGAGCCAGAGGAGAGAGGGGTGCTGGAGGCGGTTCTGGCTCTGCCGCCTCTGGACCGGGCGGCGGTCCATCTCTATTACTACGAGGGTTACAGCACCCCGGAGATCGCCGCCATGACCGGGCAGCGGGAGGGCACCGTCCGCTCCCGGCTTACCCGAGCCAGAGAGAAGCTCAGAGCCTTTTTGAAGGACGATTAGAGAAAGGAGCGCCAACATGGATCACTACCGTTCGTATATGGACCGGATCGGGCTCAGGCCGGAAGAGCACCGGGCTTTGATGGACCGCCTGAAGGAGAATACTGCCCCGGAGCGGCGAAGGACTGCCCGGCGGCTGCTCCCGGCGGCCTGCATGGCACTTTGCTGCCTGGCTGCCCTGGGGGTATGGCGGATGTGGAAGCTTCCCGTGCCCGATGTGCCGCCGGAGGAAGAGCAGGTCCAGGTCACCGACGGCCCGGTGGTCACCGCTCCCGGTACGGCGGGGGAGGAGTATGTCCTCTCCGTCCCCCTGAGCGGCGACGACCAGGAGCAGCAGATGTTCTGCATCTTCGGCGTGGAGTATGTGGAGACCATCCGCCCCGACGCCCAGATCCTCTATCCCCAGGGCTGGTTTGAGGTGGAGCTCAGAGGGGAGGAGATGGCGCAGCTGCTCGCCGGCCCCGGGGCGGAGGAGGTGCCCTGGTCCCTCTTCTGGGGGGGATATGACTTGACGGGCCGGGCGGTCTACGACGGGGAGGGAGCGCTCTGGCAGCTGTGGCTCACCGGCGTGAGCCGGAGCGACAGCCGCAACGGCTTCACCCTGACGGTACGGCCGGGGGACTATCCCCTGACCGATATGATCGCCCCCGATCAGACCGCCACCGAGATCGGCGGCGTGGCAGTCTACGGCTCCAAGGGCGGCCGGTACGGCTGGGACGACAGCGGCGAGATGGGCTACGTCTATGAGATCACCATGATGTCGGGAGACGCGGGGCTCAACTTCCAGGCCCGGCAGCTGGAGGAGGAGGACGCGGCGCTGCTGTGCACCATGGCGGCCAACACCTTCGCCTTCTCAGAGCTCTATCTGGAGGAGCTGGCAGACTACGACGGGGCGGTGCCCGACTGGTGGAGCGGGAGCCTCACCTGGCAGGAGGCTCTGGCCGACGAGAAATTCGGGGACTATGTGCCCGCCCATGTGCCCGGCGGCTTCGCTTTTGAAAATGCCTGGCGGGAGTGGGGCCAGGGCCGGGACTACCTGAGGCTCTACTGGCACGGATACTACACCGGCATCTCCATCGACATCCGGGACGCCGACACCTGGGAGAACCTCACGCTTACCGATCCGGCAGACCGGGAGAGATACGATGTGAGCCTGTACTCCATCCCCTACGCCGACTCGGTACCTGAGGCATACCGGCAGGAGTTTGACAACCCGGTATTCGCCATTGAAGACGTTACCCCTGAGGTCATTGCCGCCCGGATGCGCTATGTGGACGGGGACAGCGGCGATGTGAGCGGTTATCGGGGGAATTTCGCGGTCTACTATGCCGGGGAGAATGTGCTGGTGCGCTACAGTCTGGACGGCGTCACTCCCCAGGAGGCCTACGATCTGATTGCGAAAAAGGAGAGCGCCGCGTCCTGACAGACAGGCCGAGGGGCCGCCCGAAAGGGCGGCCCCATTGCTTTTTGCCCGGGGCGGACAAGGCTTGCGGCGGGGGCCGGCAGGCGGTATAATAGGTGGCAAGACATGAGGGAGGGACTGCCATGCAGCTGAACATACTGGCCGTGGGGGACGTGGTGGGGGAGAGCGGGCTCTCCTTCCTGGCGCGGCACCTGCGCAGCCTTAAAAAGCTCCACGACGTCCACTTCACGGTGGTCAACGGGGAGAACGCCTCGGGGGTGGGCATCCTGCCCCGGCAGGCAGAGGCCATCTTTGACGCCGGGGCCGACGTGATCACCCTGGGCAACCACACCTGGAACCGGCTGCAGATCGCCGACTTTCTGGAGGAGAACCCCTATATCCTCCGCCCGGCCAACTTCACCGCCCGGGTGCCCGGCCGGGGCTGGGGGGTGTACGAGGGGCCCAGGGGCCTGCGCATCGGCGTGATGAACCTCATCGGCCGCACCGAGATGGACGCCAACACCGATAATCCCTTCACCACCGCCGACCACCTGCTGACCCCGGCGAAGGCCGACGTGGTGCTTGTGGACTTTCACGCCGAGGCCACCAGCGAGAAGGGGGCCATGGGATACTACCTGGACGGCCGGGTCCAGGCCCTCTGGGGCACCCACACCCACGTCCCCACTGCCGACGCCGGGGTGCTGCCCCGGGGCACCGGCTTTGTCACCGACCTGGGCATGACCGGTCCGGCGGCAAGTGTGCTGGGCATTCGGCCGGAGCAGGCCGTCAACCGCTTTCTGGGCGGGCTGCCCGCCCGCTACCAGGAGGCGGAGGGCCCATGCAAGCTGGAGAGCGTCATCTTCACCATTGATACGGATTTGCGCCGCTGCCTCTCGGCAGCGCGGCTGGACATCCGAGAATAAGAGGGATACCATGCTGAGATTTATCCACGCCGCCGACCTCCATCTGGACGCCCCCTTTGCAGCCCTCAGCCCGGAGCAGGCCCGCGGCCGCCGGGCCGAGCAGCGGCAGCTTCTCTCCCGGCTCGCGGCGCTGTGTGAGGAGGAGAAGGCCGACCTGCTTCTGCTCTCGGGGGACCTGCTGGACGGGGAGCGGGTGTACTATGAGACCACCCAGGCCCTGGCCAAGGCTTTGGGCAGCGTGAAGGCCAGGGTGTTTCTGGCCCCGGGTAACCACGACTTCTACTCCCCACGCTCTCCCTACGCCTCCGTGGAGTGGCCGGAGAATGTGCACCTGTTCACCTCGGATACGGTGGAGGAGGTGGAGCTGAGCGAGCTGGGCTGCACCGTGTGCGGCGCGGCCTTCACCGCCCCCTGGTGCGATACCTCCCCCCTCAAGGGCTACACGGCCCCCCGGGACGGGAAGAAACGGCTCATGGTCCTCCACGCCGACGTGGAGGGGAAGGGACGCTACGGCAGCATCACCCGGGAGGACATCGCCATGAGCGGCCTTGCCTACCTGGCCCTGGGCCATGTCCATGCCTGCTCCGGTCTCCAGCGGGAGGGAGAGACCTTCTGGGCCTACCCCGGCTGCGCCGAGGGACGGGGCTTTGACGAGTTGGGGGACAAGGGGGTGCTCTCCGGTGTGCTCCGGGACGACGGGAGCGTGGAGGTCCGCTTCGTCCCCCTGGCCGCCCACCGCTACCGCATCCTGACGGTGGACCTCACCGGCGCGGAGAAAGCGGCGGTGGCCCTCTCGGCGGCTCTGCCCGGGGACGCTTCGGCGGACCTGGCCCGGATCATTCTGACCGGAGAGCGGGGGGAGGAGACACTGGACCTGGAGGCCCTTACCGCTCTGGCGGCCCCCTATTTTTCCGCCGTCACCCTCCGGGACGAGACCCGCCCTGGAGCGGATGTATGGGCGCGGCTTCAGGAGGATACCCTCACCGGCCTTTTCCTGCGGGAGATGCGCGCACGGCTGGAGGGGGCCGGAGATGACACGCAGCGGCGGCTTGCCGAGCGGGCGGTGCGCTTCGGCCTGGCCGCTCTGGAGAACCGGGAGGAGGCGGACAAATGAAGATCAGATCCATGACCGCCACCTTTGGCAAGCTGCAGAAGGCTACCCTGGAGCTGGGAGACGGCCTTAACATCATCACCGCCCCCAATGAGGGGGGCAAGTCCACCTGGTGCGCCTTCCTGCGCGCCATGTTCTACGGCATCCCCACCCGGGAGCGGGACACCAAAACCACCATCGCCGAGAAGAACCGTTATCAGCCCTGGGGCGGCGGGAAGATGGAGGGCACCGTGGAGCTGGAGTGGCAGGGCCGGAGCATCACCCTGCGCCGCTCCTCCCGGGGGAGCGTCCCCTTTGGGTCCTTCTCTGCCGTCTATACGGGTACGGAGGAGAGCGTTCCCGGTCTCACCGGAGAAAACTGCGGGGAGATGCTGCTGGGGGTGAGCCGGAGCGTATTTGAGCGCACCGCCTTCGTAGGCCAGGGTGGCGCCGTCCTTTCAGCCGACAGCGAGCTGGAGCGGCGCATCGCCGCCCTGGTCTCCTCCGGTGAGGAGAAGGTGTCCTACTCCCAGGCGGAGGGGCGGCTCAAAGAGTGGCAGCGACGGCGCAAGCACAATAAGAGCGGCCTCATTCCACGGCTGGAGGAGGAGCTGGAACACCTGCGGGAGGCGCTGCGGCGTCAGGAAAGTGCCCGGCAGCAGGAGCGGGAGGCCCAGGGGGAGAAGCTGGCCCTCACCGCCAGAAGAGAGGCGGTGGAGGAGAAGCTTCGGCTCTGGAGGCAGCGCTCCGAGGGAGAAAAGCGCCGCCGCTGGCAGGAGGCCCAGGCGGAGCTGGAGAAGGCCGGGGCCCAGGTCTCGGAGCTGGAGCGGGCCTTGGGGGCCACCCCCGACCCGGACACCCTGCGCCGCGCCCAGGGGGACCTGGCTTACCTCAACACTTTGGAGGCAAACCGCCGCATGGCCGAGCGGGAGTCGGAGCAGCTGAGAGCCGGGGCGGAAAAGGCCCTGGCGGCGGCGGAGGACCCCCTTTTCTCCGGCCTGACCCCTGAGCAGGCCTGGGAGCAGGCGGTGAGCGACCGGGAACGCTCCGCAGAAAAGGCCCCCGGCGCGCCGCTGTGGATGAAGATCGCCGTGCCCGCACTGCTCCTTCTGGGCGCGGCGGGGCTGACGTGGGGTGTTTTGGAGCGCTCGGCGGTCCTGTGCGCCGCCGCGGGAGGAATACCGATCCTGGCCGGCTGTTTGGCGGCGCTTGTAGGGGCGCTGGGGCTGTCCCGGGCCCGGCGACGCCACGAGGAGACCGTGGCCGCGCTGCTCTCCCGGTACGGCGCGGCGGCTCCGGAGGATATTCCCGGCCGGGCCGGGGCGTACCGGGAGCGGTATACCGCAGCCCAGGAGGCCCTGCGCCGGACCGAGGCGGCGGAGAACGCCGCCAGGGACTTGGGAGCGCAAAAGGAGACGCTGACAGCCTCGCTGCTGGAGCTGGTCCACACCTTCGCCCCGGAGGTCACGGACCTCTTCGGCGTGTCGGCGGCCATCTCCCGGGCCCTGGGCCTGGAGGAGAAGCTGGCCGAGGCCCGGGCGCGGCTGGAGGGGGCCCGCCGCCTGGCGGAAAGCCTGGAGCGGCCCTCCGACCCTGACGCGGAGAGCCTCCCGCCCCTGACCGGGGAGTTGGACCGGGAGGAGGGAAGCGCCCTGGCCCGGGAGCTCCGGGAGCTGGACGGGCGGCTGTCAGAGGTGGGCGGTGCCCTGGCCATGGCCCGGGGGGAGCTGCGCACCCTGGGAGACCCGGACCTCACCGAGGAGCGCATGGGGGAGGCGGAGGAGGAGCTCCGCCGCCGCCGGGAGGAGTATGAGGCCATCTCTCTCGCCCTGGAGGTCCTGACTGCGGCCAACGCCCGGCTTCAGGAGAGGTTCTCTCCCGCCATCAATGCCGAGGCGGGGAAGATCCTTGAGGCCCTCACCGCCGGCCGCTACGGCTCGGTGGCCCTTACCCGGGAGATGGAGGCCTCCGCCCAGGAGAAGGGGAGCGTGCTGCCCCGGCGGGCACTGGAGCTCTCCCAGGGCACGGCGGAGCAGCTCTATCTGGCGGTGCGGCTGGCCATCTGCCGCCTCACTCTGCCCCAGGGGGCCCCTCTGGTGCTGGACGACGCCCTGGACCCCTTCGACCAGGAGCGCATGGAGAAGGCCCTCGGGTACCTAGAGGGCTGGGAAGGCCAGGTGCTTCTCTTCACCTGCCACCGCCGGGAGGCTCAGTGGGGAAGAGAGCGCAGCGGCGTGAGGGTGACGGCCTTGCAAACACAGTGAAAAACGGGTATAATACGAAAGCATGATTTCAAACGGAGAGGAAGAGTGCCAATGGCAAAAGAGACGCGCAAAGAGGACGAGGAGGAGCTGACGGGGAGAGAGTCCTTCAAGCTGGACCTGTTCTTCTGGCTCCAGGCCTTTGTGGCGGTGCTGTGCGCCCTGGTGCTGGTCTTTTCCTTCCTGGGCCGGGTCATCGTGGTGGACGGCAGCTCCATGGTGCCCACCCTGCACCACGGGGACCTACTGCTGCTCCAGGGCATCGGCTACACGCCGGAGCAGGGGGATATTGTGGTGCTGACTAAGGAGTTTCAAAATGTGGACACGCCCATCGTCAAGCGGATCATCGCCACCGGCGGGCAGACGGTCCACATTGACTACTCCACCAGCACCGTCTATGTGGACGGCGTGGCTCTGGACGAGCCTTACATCAATGAGCTGATGCGCATGCCCATGGGGGAGACCATCACCGATGTGACGGTGCCGGAGGGCAGCGTCTTTGTCATGGGAGATAACCGCAATAACTCCTCGGACAGCCGGGTGCCCGAGCTGGGCACCGTGGATGAGCGGTACATCCTGGGCGAGGTGCTGCTGGTGCTCTTCCCCTTCCAGAACTTTGGAATCGTCCACTGAGAAAAATAAATAAAGAGGGTCCCGCGGGAATGTTCCCACGGGACCCTCTTTATTTTGGCTTGTAAAGAACTGCGAAAAACCACGCACCGGCGGCCATCACAGCATCTCCCGGTACATGGCGGGCGCCTCGTCCTTCTTTACCACCTCGGAGACCGAGAGCACCTCCACCTTCACCGTCCGTTCACCGAAGCGCAGCTCCAGCACATCGCCGGGCTTGACCTCATAGGAGGCCTTTACGCTCCTGCCGTTGGCGGAGATGCGCTGGTTGTCGCAGGCCTCGTTGGCCACCGTGCGGCGCTTGATGAGTCGGGAGACCTTGAGCCACTTATCCAGCCGCATAAAGGAAAACTCCTCTCGTTTTCATGGGCGCGGGGGACAAAAAGCCGGCCCCGGACGAGCGGAGCCGGCTTTTTCATACAGAAAAAAGGATTACTGAGCCACCAGGTCCTTGAGCGCCTTGCCGGCCTTGAAGACAGGCACCTTGGAGGCGGGGATCTTGATGGTCTCCTTGGTCTTGGGGTTGCGGCCGGTGCGCTCGGCACGGCTCTTCACCTCGAAAGCGCCAAAGCCAACCAGCTGGATCTTGTCCCCGTCGGCCAGGGCGGCGGAAATGACCTCCAGCGCAGCGTTGATGGCGTTCTCGGTGTCCTTCTTGGACAGATTGGCCTTCTCGGCGGCGGCATTGATGAGTTCGGCTTTATTCATGATGTGGTTCCTCCTATGTGTTTTTAGCGAGACACGCTGCCTCGCGTATCTAAAAACGGTCGCCCGCTTTTATTCCTTGCTCAGGGTGTGCTTGGCCTCTTCCCACAGCTTGTCCAGCTCCTCCAGGCTCATCTCCTCCATGGATGCGCCGCGCTCGGCGGCGGCGCGCTCCACCAGGCGGAACCGGGCGATGAATTTATCGGTGGCCCGGGTGAGGGCGGCCTCGGGGTCGGCCTTCAGGAAGCGGGAGACATTCACCGCCGCGAAGAGCAGGTCCCCCAGCTCTTCCTCCGGGTTGGTGCCCTCCCCAATGGCCTCCTTCAGCTCGCCGAGCTCCTCGGACAGCTTGTCCACCGCCCCGGAGATGTCCGGCCAGTCAAAACCGGCCTTTTTCGCCTTTTTCTGCACCTTCTCCGCCCGCCACAGTCCCGGCAGGGAGCGGGCCACGGAGGAGAGCGCGTCTGAATGGGTGGCCTGACCCTTCTCCTTGCGCTTGAGCACATCCCAGTTTTCCAGCACCTCGCCGGAGCCGGAGACCGAAACGTCGCCGAACACATGGGGGTGGCGGTAGATGAGCTTGCGGCAGATACCGTCAGCCACGGCGTCCAGATCGAAGGAGCCCTTCTCCCGCTCAATGTCGGCGTGGAAGACCACCTGCAAAAGCAGGTCTCCCAGCTCCTCTTTCAGGTGCTCCTGGGAGCCCTCGTCGATGGCCTCCACTACCTCATAGGCTTCCTCCAGCAGGTCCCGCCGGAGACTCTCATGGGTCTGCTCACCGTCCCAGGGGCAGCCCCCGGGAGCGCGCAAGATGGAGACGATCTTCTCCAAATCCTTGAGGCCGTAGGAATTTTGATACTGAAAATCTATCATATTTCTTATCCTTCTGCAAGCGGTTTTTTGGAAAACATCAGCGGATGCGCAAAATCTTCGCGATTTTGTCCCCTTTCGGCATGAGTTCCAGGTCCTCCTTGGAGAGAGCCCGGAGGGACAGCACCAGTACAAGGTAGACCACCACGCCCACGCCGATGGTCAGGAGAGTGGCCAGCTTGCTGCTGATGGTCAGCACGTTCACCATCAGGCCGTACACCGCCCACACCGCAGCGCCCATCACCACGGAGGCGAGCACCGGCTTGACGAACACCCGGGTAAACCGGGGGGGCGAGGGGACGGCACGGCGGATGATGATGAGCTCAATGAGGGAGACGATGAAGAAGCAGCACAGGGTGCCCACCGGGGCGCCGTTGATGAGAATATCAGGATTGCCCACCAGCACATAGTTGACCACGATCTTCACCGCGCCGCCGATCACCACCACCAGCACAGGCAGGTTTACCATGTTGTTGGCCTGAAGGACGCTGTTGCACAGCACCTGCACCGACACGAACACAGCGGCCATACCCAGCACCGACATGAGGGGACCGGCAATGGCGGTGTCGATCTCAGGGTAGAGAAGACCCATGATAGGCCCGCCCAGCACGATAAGGCCTACCCCCATAGGCAGGGAGAGCAGGATGCCCACCCGCAGGGCAGATTCGGTGATGCGCTGGCAGCCCAGGTGGTCCCGCCGGGCCCTGCAGGCGGACACCGCCGGCACGATGCAGGCGGTAAGGGGGACCATCAGAGAGAAGGGCAGGTTATACACCGCCATAGACTTGCCGTAGATGCCGTAGAGGTCCCGGGCGGTGTCCAGGGCGGCGCTTTCCGTCATGCCGTGGACCGTCTGGAACACGCTCTGGAGCTGGCCCATGACCAGGTTGTTGTCGATGAGGGTGACGATGGACGTGGCGGCCGAGCCCAGGGTGATGGGGATGGCCAGCTGGAGCAGCCGGGCCAGGATGGCCCCGCTCCCCTCCGGCTTGTCGGAGGAGCGGACGGTCCGCTGTTTGGAACGCTCCCGCAGGAAGGTGACGAGCATGTACAAAAGGGCCACCACGCTGCCGATGGACACGCCGATGATGGCGCCCACGGCCACCATCTGGTCCCCGAAGTCCTCAGGCTGAAGAGCCAGGGAGGCAATGAGCATGGCCAGGGCCAGGCCCACCACCATCTTGAAGAAGGACTCGATGATCTGGGACACGCCGGTGGGCATCATGTTGAAGTGGCCCTGGAAGTAGCCCCGCAGGGCGGACATGATACACACCGCCAGCACCGACGGGGAGAGCGCCAGGATGCAGTAGACCGCCTTGGGGTTGCTCACCACTGTGGAAGCCATGGGACCGGCAAGCACCGACATGAAGAAGAAGCTCACAAGGCCCATGGTCAGGAAAAGGCCGAAGGCCACCCGGAAGATCTTGCGCACCTGGTTCTCCCGCCCCAGGGCGTGGGCCTCCGAGATGGTTTTGGACAGGGCCACCGGCAGACCGGCGATGGAGATGGTGAGGAAGAAGTTATAGATATTGTAGGCGCTGTTGAAGTCGGCGTAGGCCGCGTCGCTGAGAATGTTGCCCAGGGGGATCTTGTAGACCGCCCCCAGGAGCTTGACGATGATGGAACTTACCGCCAGCACGGCGGCTCCGCCGAAGAATGTGCTGCTTTTCTGGGAATTGGACAACAGATACAGTCCTTTCAGGGGGCGGAGAGACAGGGCCTGCCGCCGCCGGGAGATTTATCCGAAGAGAAGAGGCATGGCGTACTGGTCGATCTCCCGCCGGACCTTCTCCATATCGATGGTGAGGAACTCACCATTCTGATATATGACCTTGCCCCGGGCCATATTCATGAGCACATTGCCGCCGTGGGAGGCGTAGACCAGATTCTCCACCGCGTCGTGGCAGGGGATGTTGTTGGGGGCGGTAAAGTCCACCAGGATAAGGTCGGCGGTGCAGCCGGCCTTGATCTCTCCAGTATTGCGGCCCAGAGCCTTGGCACCGTTCACCGTGGCCAGGCGCAGCGCCTCATAGGGCCCCATGGCCATGGGGTCGCAGGAGGCGCCGTTGTGGAGGATGGCGGCGAGCTTCATGTCCGCGAAGAAGTCGGTAGCGTTGTTGGAGGAGACCCCGTCGGTACCCAGGCACACGTTGACCCCCGCCTTGATCATGGCGGGAATCGGGGCGATGCCAGAGCCCAGCTTCAGGTTGCTCATGGGGTTGTGGATGGCGCTCACACCATGACGCGCCAGGATCTCCCAGTCCTCCGGCGTGGTCCACACGCAGTGGGCGGCAATGGCGCGCACGTCGAAAATGCCGTGCCGCTCAAACACAGCCGCGGGGGTCATGCCGTGGCGGGCCACGCACTCTTCATGCTCCGAACGGGTCTCGGAGAGATGGACGTGCATACCGAGGCCGTGCTCCTTGGCGAAGGCGGCGCACCAGTCCCACAGGACGTCCCGGGAGGTGTACTCACCGTGGATGCAGGCGTCGATGAGGATCTGGCCGTCGTTATAGCCGTGCCACTTCTCCACGAGCTCTTCGGTTTCCACACAGCCCTGGTGCTTCTTGGGATCGAAGTCAGGGGCAAAGAGGTTGAGACCCCGGGCGATGTTGGCGTTTACGCCGGCGGCCGCTGCCTCCTGGGCGATGGCATCGCAGTGGTCGTACATGTCGGCCACGGTGGTGATGCCCGAGGCGATCATCTCCGAGAGGCCCAACGCGGCGGCGGCGTGGACTGCGCGGTCCGTAAGCTTGGCCTCGGCGGGGAAGATATACTGCTGGAGCCACTGGTGCAGGTCGCAGCCACCACCGTAGCCCCGCATGAGGGTCATGGGCAGGTGGGCGTGGGCGTTGACAAAGCCGGGCATGAGCACGTTGCCGCCCCCGTCCATCTCCCGGTCGAAGGACCCCTGGGGACGGACGGTGCCCACGGAGGTGATGACCGCGCCGTCCACCGCTACGAAGGCGTTTTTCAAAACGGTGCGCGCCTCGTCCATGAGGACAGCGGTACAGTTATGAATGAGGGTGGTCATAGTTTGTCCTCCTTTCCACCGTCACATCCGCTTGAGGCACTCCAGCACGAGGGCGGAGAACTTCCCGCTGGCTGCCGCGGCGGCCTCCATGACCTCCTCCCCGGAAAGGGGCTGGTCCAGGATGCCGGCGGCCATGTTGGTCAGCAGGGTGAAGCCCAGCACCTGCATACCGCAGTGGCCGGCGGTGATGACCTCGGGCACGGTGGACATGCCCACCGCGTCGGCGCCCAGGGCCCGGAAGGCCCGGATCTCGGCGGGCGTCTCAAATTGGGGGCCGGGGAAGTAGCAGTACACGCCCTCCCGCAGGGGGATGGAGAGAGCCTGGGCGGCAGAACGGGCGGCGGAGGCCAGGGCAGGGGTGTAGAGGTGGGAGGAGTCGGGGAAGCGGGGGCCGAACTCGGGAAGGTTCTCGCCCCGCAGGGGGGACTCCAGGAAGAGCTTCATATGGTCGGTGATGAGCATCAGGTCCCCGGCGGCCCAGGCGGTGTTGACGCAGCCGGCGGCGTTGGTGACCACCAGCGTGTCGCACCCCAGCAAGCGCAGCACCCGCACGGCGTAGGAAACCTCCTCATAGGAGTAGCCCTCGTAGTGGTGCATCCGGCCCTGCATGACGGCCACGGTCTTTCCACCCAGAGTGCCGAAGACCAGCTGGCCCTTGTGGCCCGGGGCGGTGGAAACCTTGAAGTGGGGAATGTCGCCATAGGGCACGGCGATGGGATTTTCCACCTGCTCGCCCATGAAGCCCAGGCCGGAGCCCAGGATCATGGCCACCTTGGGCTGAAGATCTCCGATTTTGGAGCGGATGTACCGGGCGCTCTCCTCATACTGAGCAAAGGTATACTGCATCAGCTTGTCCTCCTTTATGTATAGTGGAGAGGGGGCCGAAGCCCCCTCCTGCGCAAGCGGCGCTTACAGCTGCGCGCCGCACTCCTTGCAGAACTTGTCATCCCGTCCGCAGACGGCGCCGCAGCCGGGGCAGGTCTTGCTCTTCTTGAGCACCGCGATCTGCTCCTTATAGGCCTGGATGGCCTCGTTCTTCTCGTCGATCTGCTCCAGCAGGGGCGTGATGCCGTCCTCCTGAGGCTCCTTGCCCATATGGGTGTCATAGACCAGGGAGCCCACCTCCCGCAGAAGGCCGTTGATCTCCGCCTTCAGGTCAAAGATCTTCATATTCAGCTTAGCCACGTCCACCATCTGTCCGGCGCACTTGCCGGCCTGTCGGGCAGTGACGCCGGCGGCCTGACCCACGGTGACGGCGGTATCCCGCACCCGGTCCAGCAGCTCTCTTACGCGCTCATCCATGAAAACCCCTCCGTTTCTGAATCATCCTATGCATTTGGGTGTTGTTATTCTACACCAGAAGGGGAGAAAATGCAAATAGAAAGGGTGGGGACGGCGAAAATATCCCGGAGGAGTGTAATTGACCATTTCATGTAAATATGATAATATTTAGATGAAAAATTATATAAATTGCCAGAAAAGGAGGAGAGTCCCATGTGGCGGTGGGAGGGCGAAACCCTGCGTCAGTGAGGAGAAGCACGGACCGACGAGAAAGGTGCGTGAAAAAGCATGAAAAGGATGAAGAGGGCCGTCTCCCTGTTGGCCCTGCTGGCGGCTCTGGCGGTGCTTCTGGCCGGTTGCGGGCCGGCGGAGGAAGAGGGGGGCGTGCGCTACGTGGAAGAGGGCGGGGGCAGAGTGAGGATCGACGGGTATGACGCCGCGCAGATCTCCTATATGCCCCCGCAGGGCACCACTCCCTCGTCCATGTACATTGCCGGCCTCTGGTTTTTGGGTGGGTTTTTCGAGGACGCGTTCATCGAGGGGGACGTCACCATGGAGGGGGATACCATCCGAGTCGCCTTCACCCGGGCGGATGACCCGAACAGCGGCACGGTCTGGGGAGCTGGGGCCAACTTTGTGGTGGACCTTAAAAGCAACACCGTGGTGGAGTATGAGCTCGTCCCCTGGGAGGGGCATACCATCGAACTTACCGAGGAGGAGATGCTCCATGCGGGGCAGGAGCTGGGGGCCATCTACCGGGCCGCAGAGGAGTACTGCTCTGAAAACTGAGGGAAAAACAAAACAGTAGAGCGCCGGGCGGCGGAGATCCATGCAGGACCTCCGCCGCCCGGCGCTTTCGCAAGCGGGTTTAGCCGCCGCGTTCCATGGCGGCGATGTTCTCCTCGGTGAGGGACTGGTAGGGGAGGTCCAGGGCCTGGGCCGGGCCCATGACGCCGTCCCACCAGGCGCGGTACTCGGTGACGTCCATGGGCCGGGGCTCCTCCTGCTCGCCGGCGGGGCGGACGTAGTAGACCGTGCCCGAGCCGCTGGTGTCGGCCTGGGCGGGGTAGTTCTCCCCCAGCCCGGCATCCTCCATGACCGCCCGGTCGTCCGACCAGACCAGGGCCACGGCCTCGTATGCCTGGCCGGTCCAGCGGTACAGGGTGTAGGGCCACATCTCCCCCCAGGACTGGTTGTGGGAGGCGGAGACCCGCAGGGCGGCGTTGTCATAGAAGGTGAAGGAGGGAAACTCCAGCAGCCGGATGGATACGGGGTTGCCGGAACCGGTGTGGCGGGGGTCGAAGGAGAGAAGGCTGCCCTGCATACTGGCCGAGTAAGCGGTGGTGTAGAGGAGGATGAGCTCCTCGCTGCCGTCTGCGTCCACGTCGAAGACGGAAAACTGGTTGAGGGAGATGTCCTCCAGGAAGCCGTCGGCCACGGCGCCGTCGGGCAGAAGGTTGCGGTAGAGCAGGTCCCGCAGGACGGCGGCGTAGGCCTCCCGGGCGGTCTTAGCGGTGGGGGAAGGGGCGGGAGAGAGGACCGGCGTGGGGGCGGGAAGCTCCGGCGCCGTCACGGGGGAGAGGGTGGAGAAGCGGAAGTTGTCTGCAAAGGCCTCCAGGTCTGCCTGAGTGAGGCCGCCGGCGGAGCCCTCCAGCACCGTCAGGGTGACGAAGCAGTCCTCCAGATCGGCCAGCACCAGGGCCCGGTCGGGACCCAGGGCCAGGGTCACCGCCGCGCCCTCGGGGGTGGGGTGGACCCACTCCCGGAATTGAGAGAGGTCGCGCAGGAAGAGGGTCGCCTCGTTGAGGGTGCCCTTCACGCTGCGCCGGAACTGAAAGCTGAGGGTGCCGCCCCCGGGCAGGCGGGCTTCGCCGTCAAAGGCGAAGCCGCCGTCCTCGTACAGATAGCCGCCCAGCCGCTGCCCGCCGTCCCAGAAATCGCCGCAGGAGTCCCACAGCTCCGGGTACTCGTCCAGGGACACCCGCCGCTCATGGAGCGTCAGACCGTGGGCCTGGGCGATGTCCTCCAGGGCGTGGGCCATCTCGTCGGTGTAGACGGTGTAGCAGGTATAGGGGAGCAGGTCCTCGTCCAGGGTGTTGCCCACGGCGGCCAGAATGGAGCCGGTGGGGTCATAGTCTGAGCGAAACGTCTCCCACTCCGCCAGCGCCTGGCTCTCCGGGGTGTCCATATAGCCTGAGAGGCTCAGCACGCGCTCTTCCTGGCCGCCGGGGGAGCTTTGCCCGCTCTGCCGTCCGGGCAGGAGCAGGTCCCCCAGGCCCATGAAATTCACCGCCACCGCCGCACAGGTCAGGGCGGCCAGCACGCCCACCACCGCCGCCGCCAGCAGCAAGGGACGCCGGCGGCGCCGCTTGCGCTTTTTCGCCATGAGGTCCTCCCATCGTATGTCCGAGGATGGACGCACCTGGGAGAACGTGGCCTGATAGAGCTCTTTATTCCTCATCCTGCCACACCTCCCCCAGTTGTTCCTTGAGGGCCTGCCGTGCCCGGGATAGCCGGGTGGTCACCGCCGACTGCCCCAGGTCCAGCAGCCGGGCGATCTCCCGGGTGGAGAGCTCCTCATAGTAAAAAAGATAGAGCACCGTGCGGTATTTCTCCGGCAGGGCCATTACGGTCTCATAGAGAGCCTGGTGCTCCGGACGGAGGAAGACCGGCTGCTCGGGCAGCTCCTCCAGGTCGATCCTCCGCCTGCGCCAGGGACTTTTCAGCACGTCCCGGCAGTAGTTGACCGTCACCCGCAGCAGCCAGCGCCGCAGGTGCTCTCCCTCTCCCGGTTGCCTGGCGCTGCCCAGCAGGCGCAGAAAGACCTCCTGCACCGCGTCGTCGGCGTCCTGGGGGCTGCCCAGGATGTGAAGGGCCAGACGGTAGACCGTATTCTGATAGCGCTCCACCGAGCGGGTAAAACCATCTCTGTCCATGTTGCGTCCGTCCTTTTGGATGAAAGGTGCTTTCATTTATCCATACGAGCGGGAGGAGAGATTTGTCACAAAAAAGCGGCTGCCGTGAAAAATAGATTCGACTTCGCGCCCCTGAGGAGAGGTTTTGAATCTTGCCGGGAATACGGTGCAAAAACATCACGTTGCATAACCGGGGACGGAACAGGGAAAGAAAACTTTCGTCTATCTCAATGAGACCACAATTTGGATCGGAGGGACTGGAAATGAAAAGGTTATATGTGCTGCTCCTTGTATTGACTTTGGCCCTGGCGTTACCGGGATGCTCTGAAAGCCAAGCGCAGCTCACACAGGACGACCCCGCGTCGCAGTTTCCCCCGTTTTCCTATCAGGAAGAGACCCAGCTTTGGAAGAAGGATGAACCGGGCGTTTGCTACGACGGTTTTCAGAATACCGTGGAGGCGGAAGGGCTGGATGCTGACGGTATTGTGGAAAGAGCGAAAAAGGAATGCACGGTGGTGTACGACACGGCGGTCATTTCCGGATATGACAGCGCAGAAGATATGTGGAGGGTGGAATTCTACACCTCTGGCACAGCGGGCGGCGGTCAGACCGTTTACTTGGATGGACGTGGTGTTACCCATCTGATCGTATATGGTGAGTGAAGGGCGCGTGACGCCGGACAGATCCATCTTGCCCGGTTCACTGGGCGCAAAGGGCGGAGGGCCGTTGGCCCTCCGCCCTTTTGTACGGTTCAGGAGTCGGTGCGGTAACGCTTGGTGGGGACGTAGGTGGTGTGGAGGATCTCGTGGGCCTTGTGGCTGCCCGGCTCGCCCAGGTACTCCTTGTAGACCTGCTGGACCACCGGGTTTTCATGGCTCTTGCGGTAGGTCTGGCCCTGGTCCTGCTTGTAGAGGGCGGCGGCTCTCAGACCCTTCAGATCCACCCAGTTGCGCACGTCGGCATGCTGGATGGGCTGGCCGCCGCCGTTGATGCAGCCGCCGGGGCAGGCCATGAACTCGATGAAGTCGTACTGGAGAGAGCCGTCCTTCACACCGTCCAGCACCTTCTTGGCGTTGGTGAGTCCCGAGGCCACGCACACCCGCACGGTTTTGCCGCAAAGGTCGTACTGGGCCTCCTTGATGCCCTCCATCCCCCGGACCTCATGGAATTCCAGGGGCTTCATCTCACCGCCGGTGGCGATCTCCGCCACGGTGCGCAATGCGGCCTCCATCACGCCGCCAGAGGCCCCGAAGATGGTGGCCGCGCCGCTGGCAAGGCCCAGCATCTCGTCGGCCTCCCCCTCGGGCAGGTGGTCAAAGAGGATGCCGGCGTAGGAGATCATGCGTCCCAGCTCCCGGGTGGTGATGGACACGTCCACCGGCAGACAGCCATTGGGGAGCCGCTGCTCTTCCCGCTGCACCTCATACTTTTTCGCTGTGCAGGGCATCACCGAGACCACGAAGATGTCCTTGGGATCGATGCCCGCCTTCTCGGCGTAATAGGTCTTGACCAGGGAGCCGAACATCTGCTGGGGGGACTTGCAGGAGGACAGGTGGGGCACCATGTCGGGGTAGTGCTGCTCGCAGTAGCGGATCCAGCCGGGGGAGCAGGAGGTGATCATGGGCATATTGTCGTCCGCCTGGAGCCGGTGGAGAAACTCCGTGCCCTCCTCCATGATGGTGAAGTCGGCGGCGTTGTCCACGTCGAAGACCTTGTCAAAGCCCAGACGGCGCAGGGCGGTGATCATCTTGCCCTCCACGTTGGTGCCCACGCTCAGGCCGAAGCACTCGCCCAGGGTGACCCGCACCGAGGGAGCGGGGCCCACCACCACGTGCTTGGTGGGGTCGCTCAGGGCGGCCCACACCTTGGCGGTGTCGTCCTTCTCCTGGAGCGCGCCGGTGGGGCAGGCCACGATGCACTGCCCGCAGGAGACGCAGTCCACCTCGGCGAGATCCCGGTCGAAGGCGCAGCCGATGTGGGTCATGAAGCCCCGGTCGTTGGGGCCGATGACCCCCACCTCCTGGGTCTTGCGGCACACGGCGGTGCAGCGGCGGCAGAGCACGCACTTGGAGTTATCCCGCACCAGGTGGGGGGCGGAAGCCTCGATCTGGGGGGGCAGCTGGTCGTTGGCGTAGCGCACCGCGTCGATGCCCAGGTCCCTTGCCAGGTCCTGGAGCTCACAGGCTCCGCTGCGGGCGCAGGTGAGGCAGTCCATGCGGTGGTTGGAGAGGATGAGCTCCAGGGTGAGACGACGGGAGTGGCGGACCTTCTCGGTGTTGGTAAAGACCTCCATGCCCTCGGCCACCGGGTAGACGCAGGAAGCCATGAGGCTTCTCGCGCCCTTCACCTCCACCACGCAGATGCGGCACGCGCCGATCTCGTTGATGTCCTTGAGGTAGCACAGGGAGGGGATGTTGATGCCGGCGTCCCGGGCGGCCTCCAGCACGGTGGTACCCTCGGGCACGGTGACCGGGATGCCGTTGATCTTGAGATTGACCATCTTTTTTTCCATTGTTCTCCCCCTCCTTAACCCTTGGTGATGGCGCCGAAGCGGCAGTTGTCCATGCACACGCCGCATTTAACGCACTTTTGCTGGTCGATGACGTGGGGGGCGCGCACCGCGCCGGAGATGGCCCCGGCGGGACAGTTGCGGGTACACAGGGTGCAGCCCTTGCACTTGACGGGGTCGATGGTGTAGTGCAGCAGGCTCTTGCACACCCCGGCGGGACAGCGCTTGTCCACGATGTGGGCGATGTACTCCTCCCGGAAGTGGCGCAGGGTGGAGATGACCGGGTTGGGAGCGGTCTGGCCCAGGGCGCAGAGCGCGCTGTTCTTCAGGTGCTCACACAGCTCCTCGATGGTGTCCAGGTCCTCCATGGTGCCCTCGCCGTTGGTGATCTTGGTGAGCAGGTCGTAGAGCCGCTTGGTGCCGATGCGGCAGGGGGAGCACTTGCCGCAGCTCTCGTCCACGCAGAACTCCAGGAAGAACTTGGCGATGTCCACCATGCAGTTGTCCTCGTCCATGACGATGAGGACGCCCGAGCCCATCATGGAGCCGATGGCGGAGAGGGACTCATAGTC
>DVLB01000011.1 GCA_018715695.1 Candidatus Galloscillospira stercoripullorum | reverse complement strand
CCGTCATGAGAAGTGTCATTTCCAAGGCACATGTCCTCGGAAATGACCGATTCTAATTTTATTCCGCCGCGTGCGCGCGGCGGAACTCTAGCGAGGCTTCCCTGCGGGGAGGTTTTTCGACAAGCTGAAAGCCCCTCCGCCGCTGCGGAGGGGCTTTTTCTTGCCTTGCCCGTTATCGGCCCTGCTCGATGCGCTCACACAGCGCCGCGAGCACGTCCTCCACCCGGACGCAGCGGCGTTCAAACCGCGCTCTCAGCTCGGGCGCGGCGTTTTCCATGAGGTAGGGCTCCCCCACGATCTTCAGCATGGGCACGTCGTTATAGTTGTCCCCGAAGGCCATGACCTCCTCCAGGGCCACCCCCATGGCGCTACACAGGGCCCGCACCCCGATGCCCTTGTCCGCGGTGGTGAAGTCCAGCCACTTCTCCCCGGCCACCGCCGTGCGGAAGGTGCCCCTCCACGGAGGGGCCAGCAGGGGCTCCACTGCCCGGGAGCCCTGGCGGCAGTAGGCCGACACCTTCACGATGTCCTCCGGCACCTGCTCGGGGCGCTCCAGCACCGTCAAGCGGTTACCCACGAAAAACCGCACATGGTCCACCACGTCGGCCTCCTTGGGGCACAGGTAGCTGGTATTGGCCCCTGAGATCATCACCTCGCAGCCCTCCGTGGCCAGGATCTCCCGGCACACCTCCAGGGCCGCCGCGCGGTCCATGCTCTTCTTGGCCAGCACCGGCCCCGGCGAGCCTGGCCCGTAGACCACCGCGCCGTTTTCGCAGACATAGTAGAGCTCGTCGGCCACCGGGGCGAAGAGGCTGCGCAGGCTGCTGTACTGCCGGCCGCTGGCGGGGCAAAAGTGCACCCCCAGCGCACCCAGCCGCTCAATGTGCCCCAGCAGCTCCGGCGAGAGGGCCTTCTCCTCTCCGTGGAGCAGCGTACCGTCTATATCACAGGCCACACACCGTATCACGCCTTATCCTCCCTCTCCGCCCCCGGGCAGCGCTCCAGCAGCTCCCCAAGGCTCTTTAGATTCCAGTCCCCCGCGCCCGCCCCGGAGGCAAAGCCCACCGCCGCCACGGTCATGCCCGCGGCCCGGGCGGCGGCCACACCGGAGAGCGCGTCGTCCACTCCCACACACCGCTCCGGCGCCACGCCCAGCCGCCGGGCGGCCAGGAGGAACACCTCCGGGTCGGGCTTGGCGCGTCTCACGTCGTTTCCGTCCACGGCGCAGTCGAGCAGTTCTCCCAGGCCGGTGCGCGCGAGGATCTCGGGGGCGTTTTTGCTGCTGGAGGCCAGGGCCAGCCGGTAGCCCCGCCGCCTAAGCTCACAGAGCACCTCCACCGTCTCCTCCGGCAGGTCCCGGGGGGTCAAGCCGCGGAGCAGGGCGCGGTAATGGCGGTTTTTCTCCTCCGCCAGGGCCTCCTTCTCCTCCGCTGTAAAGCTCCTGCCGCTGCCCTCCAGCACGATCTCCAGGCTCTCCATCCGGGAAAGTCCCAGGCACCGCTGGGCCTTGGTCTCGTCAAAGGGCAGACCCAGGCGGTCGGCCAGGGCCTTCCACGCCTCAAAGTGCATCCGGTCGGTGGACAGCAGCACGCCGTCCATGTCAAATACTATGGCTTCCATACCCGCGCAGCTCCTCTCAGCGGCAGGTGTCCTGAAATTCCGACGGGCTCATGCCCGCCACCTTCTTGAACGTGGCCGAAAAATAGGTAATGTCCCGGTAGCCCACCCGCTCGGCCACCTCATAGACCTTGAGCCGGCAGTCCCGCAGCAGCTCCATGGCCTTGTGGACCCGGTAGCGGGTGAGGTAGTTCATGAGGGTGTAGTCGGTCTCCTTGCGGAAAAGATGGCTCAGGTGGCTCTCGCTCAGGCCCAGGTGCTGGGCGATGACGCCCATGGAGATGTTCTGGTCATCGTAGTGCGCGCCGATATACTCCATGGCCTGGAGGACGTACTTGCTTTTATCCCCCTTCTTAAGCCCCGGCAGGGCGGGCGGCTCCACCGCGCCGCCTCCCTCGGTGCGCCGGCGCAGGGCGGTGACCGCCGCCTCCAGCTCCCCGTCGTGGAAGGGCTTGAGCAGAAAGTCCACCGCCCCCAGGCGCAGGGCCTGCTGGGCATAGGCAAAGCTGTCGTAGGCCGTGAGGATGATGACATAGGCGTTGTTGCCCATCTCCCGCAGGCGGCGGAGCATCTCCAGCCCGTCCATCCGGGGCATTTTCAGGTCGGTGATGATCAGGGAGGGGTCATAGCGCTCCACCGCCTCCAGGGCGGCCGCCCCGTCGGCGCACTCCCCCACCACCACGCAGTCCAGCGCGGCCCAGTCCACCGCCAGTACGATGCCCTTGCGGATCATCTCCTCGTCCTCTACCACCAGTACCTTCAGCATTCCCGCTCCTCCCTTCGCAGCGGCAGCACCGCCGTCACCACGGTCCCCGGCCCGTCGGACCGGCGGGCCAGGTACAAGCCGCTCTCGCCGCCGTAGTGCTTTTTCAAAATGGTGTCCACGTTGTAAAGGCCCAGGTGGCTCCGGTCGCTCTCAAAGCCTCGGACGTACTTGCCCTCCAGCTCCGGCGGGAGCCCCAGGCCGTTGTCCGTCACCGAGATCTTCAGCGTTTCCTCCCCCTCGGTCCACACCTTCACCCGCACCACGCCGTTGTCCACCCCGGCCAGGCCGTGGAGCACCGCGTTTTCCACGATGGGCTGGAGGATCATTTTGGGCACCAGGCACGTCTCCAGCTCCTCGGGCAGCTCCACCTCGAACCGGCACTGCTCGGAGAGGCGGATGGACTGGATCTCCATGTACCGCCGGAGCAGCTCCACCTCCCGGCTCAGGGGCACGAACTCATCCGGTGAGATGCAAAAGCGCAGAATGTCCGCCAGGTCGGTGGACATCACCGCCACCTGGGGCACCTGGTTGATCTTGCTGATCCACTTCATGGTGTCCAGGGTATTACAGAGGAAGTGCGGGTTGAGCTGGGCCTGGAGCATGCGGATCTGGGCCTCGTTGAGCTCCCGCTGGTTTTCCAGGAGCTGCTCCTGGTTGCGCTTGAGGGCGGAGACCATTGCGTTGAACCGCTGGGCCAGCTGGCCCAGCTCGTCGTTTTGATAGGGCGTCACATATACGTCCAGATTGTTGCGCTCCACCTCCCCGATGGCCTTCTGGAGCCGGGCCACCGGCCGGAACATCTGCCGGCTCAGGCTGATGCTCATAAGTACCGACAGGACAAGGCACACCAGCGCGCTTCCCGCGGTGACCGTGGTGAGCAGCCTCCGGGTGTCCTGGTTGAGGGCCTGGGGCCGCTGGAGGACCACATAGAGCCCCATTCCCTCCTGAAAGGCCAGCCGGTAGGCAAATTCGCCCCCCTCGGCGCTGAGGGGCTCCCCGGCGAGCAGCCGCTGTCGCAGCTGCGCGGCCAGCGTCTCGGCCTGGCCGGTCTGGGTGGCGTAGACCGGCCGCCAGTACCGGCTGAGCAGCAGCAGCTGGCTCCGGTTGCCGTACTTGCCCTCCAGGGCCTGGGCGATGTGGCTGCGGGTGAGGGTGATGACCAGGTAGCCCGCGCCGGCGCCCTCCGGCGTGGTGAGATACGCGCAGCCCTGGAGGAGCACCGCGCCGCTGCCCTCTCCCCCGTCCACCTGGGAAAAGACCAGCTTCCCGCTCTCCCGGGCCGAGCGGAGGACCCCCCACTGGGTGGGCAGGCGCCCCTGGGGCGCGGCGCTGCCGGTGGAGTAGAGCCAGTTCCCCTCCGCGTCATAGAGGTCGAACCGGGCGCTGCTGCGGCTGCCTTCGGTGGCGCCGTATAGCTCGGAATAGACCATGTCGCTCTCCCGCTGCCCGGTGGCCAGGGCGGGGGAGACATAGGGGCTGGACTGAAGGGCCAGGGACACCTTGCGAAATCCCTCGTAAAGGCTGTCCAGCGCGCCGGTCACGCTGCTGAGCTGGCCCTGGGTCTCGCTGTCCATCTGGCTGTCCAGCCGCAGCCGGAACACCTGCAGCAGCATCACCGCGCACAGCAGCAGCGGCAAAAGGGAGGCCAGCAAAAACCCCGCGAACAGCCGCATGCGGAAGGACTGGGACAGTTTCACGGCTGCTCTCCCCCCTCAAAGTAAAAGGCCCAGGACATGAGGATGGCGTCATGGTTGGCGCTGATCCAGGAGAGGTCGTACTCCACAAGAGGGATCTCCTCCAGGGGCAAAAGCTCCCCCGTCAGCGCCACGTCAGAGCGCACAGGGCGGCGGCTGAGCTCCTCCTCCATACGCCGCTGCACATCCGCGCCGGCGATGAAATCCAAAAAGAGCCGGGCGTTGTCCCCGTGGGGCGCCCCCTTGATGAGGGCGCCGCCGTCGGGGATGCAGCTGGTGCCGTCCTCCGGGTAGACCAGGGCGATCTCCGCCCCCTCCGCCGCTCGCTTGAGGGCCGTCTCCTCCAGGGTGATGCCCACCAGGTCGGTGCCGCTGGCCACCGAGTCCAGCACGTCCCCCGAGTCGGAGAGCTGCCGGCCGTCCAGGCTGACGGCAAACCGGCGCAGCACCTGGTCCCGCTCGCCCCCCACGGCGTGGAGCATGGTCACAAGGCCCGTGAAGGAGGAGCCGGAGATGCTGGGGTCACAGAAGGCGATCCGCCCTTGCCAGGCCGGGGAGAACAGGTCCTTCCAGGAGGTGAGCCGCCCCTCGTCCACCAGCTTGGTGTTGTAGACCAGCACCACAGGCAGCGCGGAAAAGGGGGTCCAGAGCCCGTCGTCAGAGCGCATGTTCTCGCTGAGCTTTTCCCAGTCCGCGCAGAAGTAGGGCTCCAGCCACGCGCCGTACGCCTCCAGGCTGTCCACCCCGCCGCCGAACATCACGTCCGCCTGGGGCTCCTCCCCCTCCTTGGCAATGCGAGAGAGCAGCTCGTTGGTCCCGCCGGTGACGATCTCCACCCAGATGCCGGTGCGCTCCTCAAACTCCTTGATCACCGGCCAGTAGACCTCCTCCTTGTGGGAGGTGTAGACCACCAGCCGCTCCGATTCCTCCGGCGCCCAGGCACTCTCGCCGCCCCGCTCCGCCCCCGGCGTGCACCCGGCCAGCAGCGCCGCCAGGGCCAAAGGCAGGGCCAGGAGCTTTCCCGCTCTCCCCATTGCCATACCATCCACCCGCTTCCTTTTGTGGATTTTTTCTAATTATAGCACACCGCCCTCTTCCTGTTCATCCATTTTATACTAAAATTGCAGAGAAGTTAAAAAAACCGCAGTTTTGTCCCCTGTTCAATTTCCCCGGAAGCAGATACAATGAATTTGACAAGAGATGCCAGCCCTGTGGCATCTGTTTTGGTGAATCTGACGAATGAGGATATGCAAGTATGAAAAAGCTCGTCTCTTTGCTCCTGGCCGCCATCATGATCCTGTCTCTGGCCGCCTGCAACAACAACCCCAACCCCAGCGGCTGAAACACCGATACCCCGGACAATACCGATGAGCCCGTCAACCTGACCGCCACCCAGCAGATCATCCAGCAGGCCCAGACCATGACCCTGGAGGAGCTGGCCCAGAAGGCCATCGAGGAGTCCAACGGCGCCATGTTCTACGGCGTTGGTAACTCCAGCCGCGGCAAGACCGCCCTGCCCCTGTTCATCGAGTACCTGCAGTCCATCGACCCCAGCTACACCCTGGAGTTTGAGTGGCAGCAGCCCAAGAACAACAAGATCTTCGATCAGCTCACCGCCGACTCTCTGAAGGAGACCGGCACCTTCGCCATGACCCTCATCCAGGACGGCAACCAGATCGAGTCCAAGATGGTCCAGACCGGCATCCTGGACACCTTCATCCCCAAGGACTGGGCCGACGCCAACGGCACCACCGCCGAGGAGTATGAGGGCTACCTGCCCCTGCAGACCCTCAACAAGATCTTCATGTACAACAACACCGGCTCCAAGACCTACGACAACTGCTGGGACTTCGTGGCCGAGGGCGAGCACGGTCTGTTCATGGACATCGACTCCGAGATCGTGGGCAAGAACTTCCTCTACATGCTCACCCGTGACGACTACTCCGCCATGCTCAAGGAGGCCTTCGACGCCCTCTCTGCCGACGAGCAGGCCTACTTCCAGCCCACCATCGACGCCATGGCCTCCGAGGCCGAGAGCCTGGGCCTGGGCGAGAACGGCAAGTACGCCCTGGCCTGGATCAAGCTGTGGGTGGGCAGCTACAACGCCCAGACCGACGACGGTCCCATCTGCAACACCCTGGTGGATAAGTCCGCCACCGATCAGTTCGGTCTGCTGGTCTACTCCAAGCTGAGAAGCGTGGAGGAGTCCGCCTCCGTCTCCAAGAACAACATCACCGTGGCCGCGTATAACGACGGTTACACCGGTATGGGCGGCTTCGGCTACTGCCACTACCTCTTCGTCACCGACAACAGCCCCCTGCCCTGGACCGCCTGCGCCTTCATCGCCTACATGACCTGCACCGCCGACGGCTTCTCCGCCTGGGGCAAGGACATCGGCGGCTACTCCTCCAACCCCCTGGTGGCCGCTGAGAACGAGGAGATCTATCAGCATCAGACCGGCGGCATGGCCGAGGACGGCACCACCGTGGAGTTCGCCGCCCTCAACGACCACGGCTACGACTGGTGGGTGGGCGACGGCAAGCTGGTCCTGGAGGACCCCGAGTACTGCGCCTCCGTCTCCTTCACCGTGGGCAGCTGGATCGAGATGCTCGACAAGTACAGCGCCGGCTGAGCCTCCGCCTTCTGACGTGACCTGACCTTCGGGCGCTGCGCAAAGCCAGCCTTTGATGGAAAGCACAACAGGGCGCCCTTGGAGCTTCCCCGCCGTCTCCAAGGGCGCCCGCTTATTCCGGCACGGAGAGGAGTACCGCTATGAACCATTCAAGCACCCTGCGCGCCAGCCGATCCACCATCGTCTGGAACATGATCAAGACCTTCCTGTCCAAGCCCCACAACGTGATACTGCTCCTCATGGGCATCGTGGTCACCGTCACCACCGTGGCCCCCATCGTGGCCATCGTGGAGGACACCTTCAAGATCCACCCCGGCACCATCGACGCCCACCTCACCGGCCAGGTCAGCGGCTACACCGTGGTCAACTACATCGACCTCTTTACCAGCAACCTGGCCAAGACCAACCTGTGGACCCCCCTGCTCAACACCGTCTTCCTGGCCGTGGGCACCTGCGTGGTGTCCATCCTCTTCGGCGGCATCTTCGCCTTCCTGGTCACCCGCACCAACCTGGCCTGGAGGAAGTACCTAAGCTCCATCTTCATCTTCCCCTACATCATGCCCCAGTGGACCCTGGCCGTGGTGTGGCAGAACCTGTTCGACTCCAACGCCGTCACCGGTACCTCCAACGGCCTGCTCTCCGCCACCCTGGGCATTGAGATGCCCCTGTGGTGGTGCAAGGGCCTGTTCCCCAGCCTGGTGGTGCTGGGACTGCACTACGCCCCCTTCGCCTACATCCTCATCGGCGGCATCTTCCGCAACATGGACGCCAACCTGGAGGAGGCCGCCACCATCCTGGACACCCCCAAGTGGAAGACCATGTGGAAGATCACCCTGCCCATGGTAAAGCCCGCCATTTTGTCCACCATTCTGCTGGTCTTCGGCAGCTCCATGGGCTCCTACCCGGTGCCCCATTACCTGGGCCTGACCACCCTGTCCACCAAGTATGTGTCCATGAACTCCAAATACACCGGCGAGGCCAGCATCCTGGCCATCATCATGATGGTCTTCGGCGTGGCCATCATGCTGCTCAACCAAATGTCCCTCCACAGCCGGAAAAACTACACCACCGTCACCGGCAAGTCGGGCCAGATCTCCAAAATCAACCTGGGCCGCTTGGGCAAGTATATCATCGCCCTGGTGCTGGTCATCGTCACCTTCTTCACCAGCATCTTCCCCATCGTCTCCTTCGCCTTCGAGACCTTCCTGCCCAACCCCGGTGACTACTCCTTCCTCTACACCGGCGACACCGACAACCTGACCACCAAGTGGTGGATCACCGATGAGAACATCACCGAAAACGGCATGTACGGCCAAAAGGGTATCCTGTATAACGACACCATCTGGCGGGCCTTCAAGGGCACCATTTTGGTCAGCGTGTCCTGCGCATTGCTGGCCGGCACCATCGGCACCCTCATCGGCTACGCCGTGTCCAAGAGCCGACGAAGTAAGGCAGCGAATTATGTTAACTCCATGGCCTTCCTTCCCTACCTGATGCCCTCCATCGCCGTGGGCGCCGCCTTCTTCATCCTCTTCTCCAACGAGTATATCAATCTCTTCAACACCTACACCCTGCTCATCATCGTGGGCACCATCAAGTACATCCCCTTCGCCAGCCGCAGCTCCCTCAACTCCATGCTGCAGCTCTCCGGCGAGATCGAGGAGGCCGCCATCATCCAGGACATCCCCTGGGTCAAGCGGATGACCCGCATCATCATCCCCATCCAGAAGTCCTCCATCATCAGCGGCTACATGCTGCCCTTCATGACCTGCCTGCGGGAGCTGTCGCTGTTCATGCTGCTGTGTACCCAGGGCTTCATCCTCTCCACCACCCTGGACTACTTCGACGAGATGGGCCTGTACGCCTTCTCCAGCGGCATCAACCTCATCTTGATCGTCACCATCCTGGTGTGCAACACCATCGTCAACAAGGTCACCGGGGCGAGCCTGGACAAGGGAATAGGAGGTTAAACCATGCCTGAAATCAGATTGGAACATGTGACCAAGCGCTGGGGCAAGTTCTACGCCGTGGACGACCTGGACCTGGTCATCGACAATAACGCCTTCGTCACGCTGCTGGGCCCCTCCGGCTGCGGCAAGACCACCACCCTGCGCATGATCGCCGGTCTGGAGACCCCCACCTCCGGCCGCATCACCATCGGCGACCAGGTGGTCTTTGACAGTGAGCTGGGCATCAACGTGCCCGCCAACAAGCGCAAGGTGGGCTTCCTGTTCCAGAACTACGCCCTCTGGCCCAACATGACGGTCTATAACAACATCTCCTTCGGTCTGAAGAACATCAAGGAGCCCCTGCCCAAGACCGACTTTGAGGCCAGGGCCGCCCAGCGGCTTGCCGAGATCCTGCGGGAGAGCTCCGAGGTGGTCAAGGTCCTGGACGAGTGCCGGGACAAAAACGGCAAGCTGGACGAGAAGAAGGCCCACCTCAAGCTCATCGACGCCTTCACCATCTCCATCTACACCGCCAAGCAGCTCTTCTCCTACCATCTGGAGAAGTCCCCCGACCTCTCCGGCACCATCGCCTCCCTTCTCTCCAAGGTGGACGCGGCCAAAAAGGCGGCTGCCGCCGCCGGCGGGGAGCTCAACGAGGAGTTCCAGCTGGTGAAAAACGGCGCGGTGGTCACCGAGACGCGCAAGATGTCCAAGGAGGAGATCGACCTCACCGTGCGCCGGGTGGCCCGGATCGTGAAGATCGGCATGTTCATGGACCGCTACCCCGCCGAGCTCTCCGGCGGCCAGCAGCAGCGGGTGGCCATCGCCCGCACCCTGGCCCCCGAGCCCTCGGTGCTGTTCATGGATGAGCCCCTCTCCAACCTGGACGCCAAGCTGCGCCTGGAGATGCGCTATGAGCTCCAGCGGCTCCACGTGGAGACCGGCTCCACCTTCGTCTACGTCACCCACGACCAGATGGAGGCCATGACCCTGGCCACCCAGATCTGCCTCATTGAAAACGGCTCCCTCCAGCAGTACGACGCCCCCCTCACCGTCTACCACAAGCCCAATAACCTCTTCGTGGCCGACTTCGTGGGCAACCCCTCCATCAACTTCGTGGAGGCCAAGGGCGCCCAGAATCCCGACGGCAGCCTGGACCTGACCGTCTTCCACGGCCGCAAGGTCACCTTCCGGCCCAACGAGAAGCTGGACCTTTCCGCCTGGTTCGCTGCCCGGGACAAGGCCGCCGCCGACAAGGCCGCCGCTCTCAAGGCCAAGGCCGCTCAGAAGTCCTATGTGGAGAAGGGCAACAAGGACGAGGTCTTCCGCTACCACATCGCCAAGGTGGTGGAGGACGACTACTCCCTCCAGGAAGAGCCCGTTCTCACCAACGAGGACTTCGTGCTGGGCATCCGGCCCGAGACCATCGACATCGTGGAGGGCGGCCACATGGACGGCGAGATCTACGGCGCCATGCCCACCGGTATGGAGTCCACCATCAAGGTGCGCATCGACGACTTCCTGCTCACCGGCGTGGTCTTCGGCTCCACCCTGTTCACCATCGGCTCCAAGGTCCACATGGACATCTCCGGCAATGACATCATGCTCTTTGACCGCAAGAGCGGCATGTGCATCGCCATCGGCTCCCTGGACGTGTAATCATTCCCCCCTCTCATATAGAGGCACCCGGTATCCGGCCTTTCGGCCCGGATACCGGGTGGCTCTTTTTCTCTTATTTTCGCCTTTCTGTCATGCCCGCCGGGTTCAGGCGGAACCAGGAGCCCTTGGTGTCCAGCACCCCGGCCTTTTTCAGCTTGCTCAGCTCCGCCGACATGGCGCTGCGCTCCACCCCCAGGTAGTCCGCCAGGGTCTGCCGGTCGCAGGGGATGTGAAACTCCCCGCTCCCCTGCCCCTTGGCCTGGTCGGAGAGGTAGGCGAGCAGCTTGTCCCGGGTGGTCTTCTGGGACATGTAGCGCACCTTGCGCATGAAGGCCAGGTTCTTCTCCGCCAGCCCCCGGAGCAGGTTCTCAATGAGCAGGCTGTGGAAATGGCAGGCCTGGGAGCACACCGTCAGGATGCGGCGGCAGTCCAGCAGCAGCACCTCGCTGTCCCGGACAGCCGTCACGCTGACAGGCAGCCGGTCCAGTCCCGCGCAGGAAAAGGCCTCTCCAAAGGCCTCCCCCGGCTGCAGGATGGACAGCACGCTGCGGTTTCCATAGTAGTCGTCCCGGACCACCTGCACGCCCCCGGACAGCACCACCCCCACCAGCCGCGCCGCCTCCCCCTCCCAAAAGATGGTTTCTCCCTTGGCGTAGGATGCGCATTTGCCGCCCAGGCATCCCAGCATGGCGGTGAGCTCCTCCCCCTCAATGCCGTGAAACAGCGGGCAGCGCTCCAGCACAGAAAAATAATGTTCCATAAATTTCTCCTCGCTTTGTTGGAATTCCAACATCCTTTTGTGAGGGATTATAGTAGAATGCAAGCGTAACGTCAAGCACGCCGGATTGGAGGACAAAATATGATCCGTAAAATTATTGAGATCAACGAAGAGAAGTGCAACGGCTGCGGCGCCTGCGCCCAGGCCTGCCATGAGGGGGCCATCGGCATGGTGAACGGGAAGGCCAAGCTGCTGCGGGACGACTACTGCGACGGTCTGGGCGACTGTCTGCCCGCCTGCCCCACCGGCGCCATCACCTTTGTGGAGCGGGAGGCCGCCGCCTACGACGAGCAGGCCGTTCTGGAAAACAAGAAGAAAAAGGCGCAGCCGGCGGCCCACGGGGGCTGCCCCGGCCACCAGCTGCGGCGGATGGGCCCCGCCGCTCCGGTCTCCGGCGCGCCGGCGGCTCCGGCCCCCTCCCAGCTGGGCCAGTGGCCCTGCCAGATCAAGCTGGTGCCCATCAATGCCCCCTATTTCGAGGGTGCCAAGCTGCTCATCGCCGCCGACTGCACCGCCTTTGCCTACGCCAACCTGCACCAGGAGTTCATGCGCGGCAAGATCACCCTGGTGGGCTGTCCCAAGCTGGACAGCGTGGATTACAGCGAGAAGCTCACCGCCATTCTCCGCCAGAACGACATCCGCAGCGTCACCGTGGTGCGCATGGAGGTCCCCTGCTGCGGCGGACTGGAGTTGGCTGCAAAAAAAGCATTGCAGGAGAGCGGCAAGTTTATTCCCTGGCAGGTGGTGACCATTTCCGTGGACGGCAGGATTCTGGACTGAATAGGGCAGAGAAAACCGTCCCAAACTGCGTATGGAAAAGGAGGCTTCTTTATGAGCGGAAAAATGAAAAACATCACTGAGGCGGAGGTCCTGGTGCTGAAGGACCAGATCGCCTACCAGGACGGCCAGGTGGTCAGCCGGACCCTGGCCCAGAACGAGGCGGTGAGCATCACCCTCTTCTCCTTTGCCAAGGGCGAGGAGATCAGCGCCCACAAGTCCGGCGGCGACGCCTTCGTCACCTGCCTGGACGGCGTGGGCAGGATCACCATTGACGGCGCCGACTTCCTGCTCCACGAGGGGGAGTCCATCGTCATGCCCGCCGGGCACCCCCACGCCGTTTACGGCGAGGAGGCCTTCAAGATGCTGCTGGTGGTCGTATTTTAATGCGTACCGCTTTGTTCAAGTGCCATGGCACTTGTGTAAGGACACACATTGCAACATTGTTTTAAGAAAGGAGTTACGGATATGAAAGTAGTAGTGGATCAGGATACCTGCATCGGCTGCGGCCTTTGCTGCGGCATGTGCGCCGAGGTGTTCCGCATAAACGACGACGGGAAGGCCGAGGCCTACGCCCCCGCAGAGGAAAGCAACACGAGCGAGGTGCAGAGCGCCATTGACAGCTGCCCCGTATCCGCAATTTCTTGGGAGGATTAACTACCGTGGAAAACAGCATGTTTTGTTATCAGTGTCAGGAGACCGCCGGTTGCCGCGGCTGCACCCGGGTGGGGGTGTGCGGCAAGCAGAGCGATGTGGCCGCCATGCAGGATCTGCTGGTGTATGTGAGTAAGGGGATCTCCGCCGTCACCACCGCCCTGCGCGCAGAGGGCAAGGCCGTTCCCGCCCAGATCAACCATCTCATCACCCTCAACCTCTTCACCACCATCACCAACGCCAACTTTGACAAGGAGAGCATCACCGCCCGTATCCGCGCCACCCTGGACGCCAAGCGTACGCTGCTGGCCCAGCTGGGCCACACCTCCGCCCTGCCCCTGGCCGCCCTGTGGGACGGCCAGGGCGACTGGGAGGAGAAGGCCAAGGCAGTGGGGGTGCTCTCCACCGAAAACCAGGACATCCGCTCTCTCCGGGAGCTCATCACCTACGGACTCAAGGGCCTGTCCGCCTACTCCAAGCACGCCAACGTCCTGCTCCAGGACGACGAGGAGGTGGACGCCTTCCTGCAGCGCGCCCTGGCCGCCACGCTGGACGACACCCTCACCGTGGACGACCTGGTGGCCCTGACCCTGGAGACCGGCAAGTACGGCGTCTCCGGCATGGCCCTGCTGGACAAGGCCAACACCACCGCCTACGGCAACCCCGAGATCACCCGCGTGAACATCGGCGTGGGCAAGAATCCGGGCATTCTGGTCTCCGGCCACGACCTGCGGGATCTGGAGATGCTGCTGGAGCAGACCCAGGGCACCGGCGTGGACGTGTACACCCACTCGGAGATGCTCCCCGCCCACTAGGGTGCGTCTTTGTAACCGCCATATCTCGTCCACCGCCTTTTTAATGTCCTCTATATCCTGCCTGTAAACCGTCCCCGTCGCATTGGCGCGTTTTGCAATTTGGTTGATGTTCCGGCTCACCGCTTGCA
>DVLB01000010.1 GCA_018715695.1 Candidatus Galloscillospira stercoripullorum | reverse complement strand
GTCCGCCTCAATTTCCACCGGGTCGGTGGAGAGGATGCGGACAAAGCCGTTGTGGGCGAGATAGAGCTCTTCCTGCTCGGCGTTGAGTTTCAGGAGGCCGGGGGCGGGGGTGCTCTGGTTGGATAGGGTCTTAGGGTTTAGATACATTCAGGTTCCCACCTTTATGCCGAGTATTGTATAGGAATACGATTTCTTATTTAATTGCCTGTCGTCAGTAGGGTTAGCACTTCGATACCAAAACAGCGTGCTATCTTTGTATGAAAACGCAAGCGAAGTGGTGCCTTCCGCGCCGCTGCGGATGACATGTCCCCCATCATCAGCCGCCCAAAGGAACATTCCCGCGTAGGTTTCAGCGCGGCTTCCGTTGTAGTCGGACTTCACCCACATAAAGAGATCCGGGGTCTGCGAAAACGTAACGCTGCATGGATTGCTCGATCCCGAAGTGCCTGTCCCCTTGTACGTTATCGTTTCAATCTTGATGGCGTTTGGCCTGTCCTTGCTCCACACCTGGAGAACGCCGTCCAGCACACCGACACCACACACGCCGGCGCTTTCGATCCTTTCCCCTCCGGCGATAAAAGTGGCATCCGTGATGCCGGAGTAGATGATGTCGATGGACTGGCCTGGGGTGCCGGACTGGAGGGCGATGGCGGTATTGGCGTCGCTCGCCAGTGACAGCGCGGTGGACACGCCGTAATTATTGTTCTGGACAGAAGAGTAAAACGTCAGGACGGACAGGTCCGATACCGCAACCATAGTCGGGCTGTCGATTGCTGTTGGGAAAACCACCTCGTGGTATTTTGCGTAAAGAGCGTCTCCCTCCCGCACGAACGGTATCACAAGCCCGCAGATGCTGGGCTGCGTATCGCGGCTGCACAGGAAAACGGCGTACACGGAATCGGACAGCGCGACGGTCTGTGTGGTATTGTTGGAACCGTGCCCAAGGCTTATGGGCGTTTGAGGCGAAAGGACGCTGCCGTTTACCTTCACCAGGCACACGTCCTGGTATCTCACCCCGGAGTAGTGGTTGAAGGAGACCAGAACATCATCGCCAGACAGGCAGCAGGAGTTGCCGCCGGCCACGCCTCCGGGCTCGGCGTAATATATTGCCGTGGCTCCCCAGGTTATCTTGTTCGCGGAATCTATACTGGCTATTACCGCCGTCCCAGCGTTGTCGTTGGCAATATCCATATAGCAGGTAAACACCCGCTTGGTGCTTCCCGTGTCCGGGAGCTTGACGGCGCGGATACAACCGACGCTGCTCCCGGAAACACTGGAATTCCCGGCCAGTTCAAAATACGTTTGATCGGAGGAGAAGGTACACACCAGGCAGCTCAGGGCGGTGGTATAGTCGCAGAAAATAGCGATTCGTTCGGAATCCAGGGCAACCGCATCGATATAGTCCACCCCTGTGCCGGAATAGATATCCCTCGTCGAGTTGAACACCTCCGACAGGCCCTTTCCTTGGTTCGTGATGTTGTAAATAGGCCCCACCTTGATCCCCTTGGCGCCATTGTCGACCATGACAAAAGAGGTGTCCGACAGCGGGACCACCACCACTTGCCCTGTGCCGGAGGCTGTAAACGATGCGGAGGTGACCTTTTCTCCCGCGTCAGTCAGAATCCCCACACTGTAATTGTAGCTGCTGGAATTTGTGGCATACACGTTGACTGACCCGACCCGTTTCAGATCTGCCGTTCCGACAGTAGAAAACTGGTCCATTACCCTGCTGTCCACAGTGAACGTCATTTTGTCAACGATTTTCCCGTCCACCACGTCCACCACGTCCCCCGCCTGGATGGTCTGCCCGGCGGCCACGGGATAGGTGGCGGTAACCGCTGTTTTCATGCCCTCCAGCTTGGCCTGGAGGGCCGGATGGGCGCTGCCGTCCTGGTTGTGGGCGGAGACGGCGCTGGAGGCCGTCCCGGCGGGGTCGGCCCCTACGTTTGCCGCCGTCAGGCTGATGTTGGCGCTGAGGGCTTTCCCGTTTACGGTCCGGCTGGTGGGCACGGCCCCCACCTGCGCCGCGGTCACGCCGTGGGGGTTTGCCTTGTTGCTGGTATGACTGGTGAGCGCGGTCTGGACGGCGGCGGCGCTGCCGGAGGGATCGTAGTCCATCTCGGGCAGCTGCCCCGCCGGAACCTTGCCGTCCGCGTCCAGGGAGGCCACGCCCCCCGCCGCCCCCTTCTCCGAGGCGCTGATGGCCCCCGCCTGCGCCGCCGTTACGCCGTGGGGGTTTGAGCGGCTATCGGCGTGGTCGCTGAGGGCCCGGCGGATGTCGGCGTGGGATAAGTCGCTTGCGTTGTGGCTGTTCACATAGCCCTGGGCCTCGCTTCTGGTGGCGAAGTCGCCCCCCACGATCTCCTGGGCCTGGTCCCGGGCCTGTTCCGCCCCTTCCTGGGCGGCCTGGGCAGCGGAGAGGGCCGCCAGGGTGTCCTCCTTCGCCTCCTCCACCACCGACTGGGCGCTCTGGGCCTGGTCGCTGGCGGTCTGGGCGGCGGTTTGGGCCGCCTGGGCCTGCGCGCTGGCGGTCTGGGCCGCCGCGGCGCTCTCCTGGGCGCTCCGGGCGCTCTCCTGGGCGCTGGTGGCGCTCTCTGCCGCCCTCTGCTCCGAGCTCTGGGCGGCGGACTGGGCGCGCTCCGCGGCCCCCTGGGCCGTCTGGGCAGCGGAGAGGGCGCTCTGGGCCCCCTGCTCTGCCTCCATGGCCGCGTCCCTGGCGCTCTCGGCGGCCCCCTGGGCCGCTTGGGCCTTGCTCTGGGCGCTCTGGGCCTGCGCCGCGCTCTCCCCGGCGGCCTGGGCGCTCGCCGCAGCCGCGGCTTCACTATCACCCGCGGCCTCCTGGGATGCCAGCGCATCCGATGCGCTCTGAGCGGCCTCTCCGGCGTAGTACTTTGCGTTGTCGGTGTCCTCGCCATCCCTGGTCCCGGTGCCGCCCACGGCCCAGCTCTTGGCCTCCTGGGCGGAGGCGTCCACCCGCTCCACGGCCTGCCCCAGGGCCCCCAGGATCTGCTGGGCCTCGGTGGGGGTGGGCTGGGCGGGGGAATAGTAGCTGTCGTTCTCCATCACCTGCAGGTAGTCCCGCACGGTCAGTGCGGCGGAGTCCGCCTCCCCCTCCGCTCCGCTGCGGTAGCCCTCCACGGTGAAGGAGCACCAGCCCGGCAGCTTGAGGGCCTCGGCGGGGATGGGGGTGGTGTAGGCGCGCACCTGGGTGTCCTCCTCCGGCTGGGCCAGCACCAGGGAGACCGGGTCCTGCCCCTGGGCGTTGCGCCAAATGAGGCGCTTGCCGTATCCGTCCCAGGTTGCGTCGAAGGTAATGTGGAGCTGGGTGGCGTTCCCCTCCCCCTGTACACCGGCGTTTTTGTCGTCCTTGTGCACGAACATGCCGGTGATCCTCACCTCAATGGTTCTCATATCTCACTCTCCTTTTCCTGCAAAAAGCGCGGCAAGGGCCTGGGGCTTGGGAGCCCCGCCCTTGCCGCGCCGTGTCGCAGCCGCCAGGTATGCGCGGTGGTAATTCTTTTGTCACGCTGCGGGTTGGGCACATGGCCGCTCCGCCAAGTCCGGGCTGCGCGAAAAATGCCGCTCCGGGCTGTGCCCGTCGCCTGTTTTTTCGTCTCCGCCCTGCCTTGGCGTCCCTATGTGCCTACCCTCCGCGCTTCTTTTGTCACGCCTCTGCGGCTCCGCGCTTCTTACGTCCTCGCAAAGTCCATTCCGCTCCGGACGCCCAAGTATGGGCATCCGTCACTTCATTCCCTTGCTCGTCCTCTCCCAGGCAAACCCGCTGGCGCTGGGCTTTGCCTGGGTCCCCGTTTGGGCGGGTCTCTGGGCCGCCTTGCGGCCCTGCGCTCGCCCTCGCTCCAGTCCAGGCTCCCCTGCTCGGCGGCTCCGCGCTTCTTGATGTCACGCTCCGCACCCTCCGCGACGGCGTCTAAGCCCCTGCGACTGCGCAAGCCGGCCTGCGCCCCTCCGGGCCGCCGGTCCGTTCGCTCCGCTCAGGGTCTTAGCCGCCTGCTCCCGGGTGCTCCGCGCTTCTTAGATGTTCAGCGCCTTCGCCCGGCTCTCAAACTCCGCGCTCTTGGCGGACATCATGTTGGCCGTGGCGGTGTCCTGGCGCAGGGAGCGGTCCAGCACCTCGGCGAACTTGCGCTTGATCTGCACGCTCTCCCCCCGCCTGATCTGCACGCGCTCGCCGTTGACGGCGACGAACACGTCGTCGCTGTACCGCTCGCCGTCCTTGAAGAGCTGGACGGTCACCAGCTCCTCCCCGGAAGGGGTATTGGTGGTCTTGGTCTCGTCACTCTTGGTGGCCATATGCCTTTTTCCTCCTTTGTCCCGGCTTTACGCGGCGGTGAACGTGCTGGTGGTCTCGATGCGGATCATGTAGGGCTCCACCAGCCGCTCGGCCACCTTGGTGGCTTTCCAGCCGGCAGTGGCCCGCTGATCCAGGGGGTCGGCGGTACCGGCGGAGCCCAGCTGCTTGACGATGTGCTGCAGGCCGCCGCCGGCGATCTCGGTGACGCCGTAGGCGTCGGCCCCCAGGATGAGGGTGGAGTAGACGTCCCGGCCGCCGGCGCCCTCGCCGGTAAAGACCTTGGCCTCGCTGGTCTCCACGAACCGCACGCCCTCGATGCGGCCGATCTCCCCCTCGTAGATGCCCTCGGGGTCGGCGTAGGTCTTGACGTTGACCCACTTGGGGTCGCTCATCAGGTCATAGGAGCAGTCGGGGTGGATGATGCCGGCGTAGTAGCCGTTGATGCGGGGGGCGTTCATGACCTTGAGGAAGCGCACGGCCTTGCGCACGGCGTCCACGGTCAGGTTCATGTTGTTCTCCGCGTCGGTGTAGGACAGCTCGCCCCGGGAGGTCACCTGGCCCTCGGCGTACTGCACGTTGGTGCCGCCGTTGAGCACCTCCCGGGTGATGGTATCCAGGGTGCGGCCGGCCTGGGAGCCCAGCAGCTTGGTGGCCTGGACCAGGTTGTTGTCGATGGCGGTGAGCAGCAGGATGTCGGACAGCTCCACAAAGCCGCCGTACTGCTTGACGGTGGCGGTGACCACGCCCATGCTGATCTTCTGGCCGTCGGGGGTGACGCCCTCGGTGAGGGGGGTGAGGGCCTTGGGCAGGGGGTCATACTTGCGGAACTCGATGGTCTTGCCGCCGTTTTTGGGGATGGGGTGCTTCTGGCCGAACTGGTCGTGGACCAGCTCGGGCTCGGCCATGTCGATGAGATAGTCCGAGTAGAAGGTCTTCATCTCATTGGTCAGGCCGCCGTCGGTGGTGATGTTGGTATTGCCGTCAAACAGATCGAGCTTGACGGAAAGCAGGATACAGTCCATAAATTTGCGCATGGTGTTCATGTTGTGATCTCCTTTCCTGGTTTGTGCCTTGCGGGGGGAGCCTCCTCCCTCTTCACTATTCACTCTTCACTCTTCACTGCCATCACAGCGTGATGGTCTCTCCCCGCGCAACGCGCCGGGCAACCTCTGCCCGGTCTTTTCTGGTCCATTTGCTGGGGTCGTCCTTCACGGTGAAGGCCGCGCTCTGGGCGGCCGTACCGTTTTCCGCCGGCCGGGCGCCCTTGGCCCGGATGCCGGCCACCACCTGCTTTTCGGTGGCCTTGGCGGTCATTTGGGCCACGCCGGCCTTGATCTGGGCCATGTGGATCACCTCGTAGGCGTGCTGCACCGGCACACCGGCCCTGAGCATGGAGAGAAACTCCGGGTTTTTCACCTCCGCGCTCAGGTCGAAGCTGGGGTAGAGGCTCTTGACCTGCTCGCTCTCGCTGTACCACTTGCGCAGCTGCTGCTGGGCGGCCTGCTGGCCCTGATGCATGCGCCGCTCCCGGAGCAGCTCCGCGTTTTCCCGCTGGAGCTTCTGGAACTTCTTGTACTGCTCCACCTCCATGCCCGCCTCCTGGGCGGCAGAGGACCAGTAGGCGTCGTCATTTTCGATGGCGGCAGTCAGCTTGGAGAGGTCTCCGTCGGGGATCTGGTAGCGCTGCATGAGAAGGTCGATGACCCCCTGCTGCTTTGCCGCCTGCCGCTCCAGCTGCTTGGTCTCGCGGAACCGGCGGTCGATGATGCGCTGGGTGTCCTCGGTGTAAAGGTCCTTGTACTCCCCCTCCACCATCTCCCGGTAGGCCTTGCGCCTCTCTTCCAGCGTGTCGGAGGTGGTGATCACCTCCGGCTGCTTCTCCTGCCCGGCGTCGGCAGGGCTGTCTTTGCCGTCCCCGGCAGGCTGGTCCGCCGCTGCCGCGGCGCTCTCCTGCTTGCCGAACACGACGTTTTGATATGCGCCCGATTTCCCCCGGCGGGTGGTACCGGGGATCGCCTGGGATTCGCCCTGGGTGGCCCCATCGGCCCCGCCCTCTCCGGCGGCGGAAGGGGCAGCGCCCGCCCCGCCGTCAAAGAGCGCAAGGTCGATGGTGAGCAACGTATCGCTGTGGATCATGGGATCTCCTCCTTTGGGCTGTCACGCTGCGGGTTGGGCACATGGCCGCTCCGCCAAGTCCGGGCTGCGCGAAAAATGCCGCTCTGGGCTGTGCCCGTCGCCTGTTTTTTCGTCTCCGCCCTGCCTTGGCGTCCCTATGTGCCTACCCTCCGCGCTTCTTCTTGTCACGCTTCGCCTGCTCGCGACGCCCGGCTTCCCTCCGACTCGGGCTGGTCTCCGGGCCGCTTGCGCGTCCCTTTGCTCGCCCTCGCTTCGGTCCATCCGGCCTGCTCGCAACGGCTCAGCGCTTCTTCTTGTCACGCTTCGCCTGCTCGCGACGCCCGGCTTCCCTCCGACTCGGGCTGGTCTCCGGGCCGCTTGGGCGTCCCTTCGCTCGCCCTCGCTTCGGTCCATCCGGGCTGCTCACGACGGCTCAGCGCTTCTTGTGGACAAGGTCATAGTACCGCAGCAGAGAAGAAAACGCGCCACGAAACAGGAAATTTTTTGCTTTCCCCTCAGTCCGGGGCGCATTCCATGTGGAGATAGGCCCCGTAGCGCCCCTCCAGCTGCCGCAGACCCAGGATGGCCGCCTCGCAGGCCCCCTCCACCCGGTCGTCCCCGTGGACATGGAGGCAGGCCCGGGCGCTGCCCAGGCGCATGGCATAGACCTCGGCCCGGCCCTCCCGCTCGGCGTTTAAGATATATCCGGCCAGGGCGTACACGATGGCAGACACGGCGGCGCACACCTGCACCCCCGTGGCGCTCCCCTCCTCCCCTCCGTCAGGCTCCGCCGGGTCACGGACGGCGTGGCCCTCCAGGTTGATAAGGCACCGCCCGCCCTCCAGCTCCGCGTAGATCTCCGTCATGCGCTCTCCTCCTTACCCCTGGGGCGCGCTGCGCTTTGCCAGGGAAGCGGTGTAATCCTCCCGGGGGGTCTGGGCCTGTACCACGCTGCGCTCCGCCTGGTTCCCCGCCGGGCTCTCCGCGCTCTCCCGGCCCTCCCCGCCGCTCCGGGCTGCGGCGGCCCCCTGCTCCCCCATGAGGGCGGTAAGCTGCCCCAGCTGCTCGGAGAGCTGCTGGCAGAGCTTGAGCAGGGTCTGGCCCTGAGAGAGGCGCTGACGCACCTTGTCGATGCCCTCAAAGTCCATCATCTCCAGGGCCCCCATGGCCTCCTGGGCCCGCTCGGGGTTGAAGAAGCCCAGGCCGTAGAGCTCCTTGGCCCGCTCGTTTTGCTCCATGCGGGAGAAGGGATTTTTCTTCTGGGCGCTGATCTTGATGTCAAAGACCGGCTTGCGGTAGAGGACCTGCTGGCCGGGGTAGGCCCCGTCCAGGGGCACGTCCTTGAGGCCAGCGTTGCTCACCTCCACAAAGCGGTAGCTGCCGGGGGTCTCCCCGGTGATGCGGAAGGCCCGCTCCTCGTCGTAAAACTGGCGCATGAGCTCGATGCACATGGCGCTCACCTTCACGTGGGCGCGGTAGGAGGTGGCGATCATGTCCCGGCTCACCTTATTGCCCGCCTCCTGCAATGCGGCGATGGCGGCGGCGGCGGTGACCCCGCTGCCCGTGCCGCCGGAGTTTACGTCCCGGTTGGAGGCGGTGTCCTTCATCTCCTCGATCTTCAGGTTCATGATGTCCAGGTAGATGCTGCTCAGGGGCTGGGTGACGATCTCCTGGAGCCGCCGGTCGTCCAGCTCCCCCTCCACGTCCACGATGGGCTCGTTCCAGTCCAAAAACTGCTCCCGGTTCACCGCCGTGGAGGTGGAGAGGAAAAACCGCTTCTTGGTGCTCATCATGGCGTTTTCCAGCACGTTGGCGGACATCTTATCGATGTAAAGCTGGGGGTCTTTACAGATGGCCACATAGCCGAAGCCCGCCGGCGTGCCCTTCTCGGGGAAGAGCACGTCCATGACCACGGGATACTCCCCGTGGTCGTACCAGCCCCGCTCCCGGTATGCCTCCTCATTTTCGCTGGCGAAGAGGAGGGTATCCCCCACGAACTTGGCGTAGTGCAAAATGGTCCTGCCCGAGGCGGCGCGCACCTTGTAGTACCAGTCCACCACCAGGCTCTTGCCGCTTGTGTCCACCGTGTCGTCGTAGACATACTGCTTGAGGTCGATGACGCTGCCCCCCAGGTGTCCCTTGTGCTGCGGGTAGCGCTGCTCCAGCAGCTCCTCGTCCACGAGCTCCACGAGAAAGAGATTGCGGCTATCCTGGATGTCGGTGATGCCCGGCTCCCAGAAGAGCTTGAGAAGGTCGATGCCCCGGATGTCGATGTCCCCCAGGCCGTTTTCCTTCCGGGAATTCCAAAAGACGCCGTAGGCGGCGGTGCCGTGCTTGAGCTTTTCCCACCAGGCCTGGGAGTAGGTCTGCTCGTAGTCGTTATACTCCAGCACCACCGGCAGAACCGAGGAGAGGGTCCTGGCGCTCTCCTCGTCGCTGCGCTCCCGGGGCAGCACCACGGGCTCGGGGTAGTTGTCCATGGCGTCGGCGTGCTTGTTTGTGATGGCGTTGAAGAGCCAGGCGCTGGTGGGCTGGGGCTGGGGGAGCTGGGCCTTCCCCTCCCGGGCGCGGCGCATGACCTCCCAGTGGCGCAGCTCCCACCACAGTTCGTCCTCCACCACCCGGCTCTCCAGCATCTTCTTGCCGTCCTTGTACCTGCTCAGAAGCTCCGCCGCCTTGGCGATCTCCTCCTTGCCGATGGGGGGCTTTCCCACCTCCCCCCGCAGCAGCATGGCCGCCAGCTCCGGCTCCACGCCCTCCTGCCCCGGCACGCCGGGCACGCCCAGGCCGGGCCGGGGAGGCGCGGCGCTCTCTTTGCGTCCAAACATCTCAGTACCTCCTGTAAAAGTCATATCGGTCGTATTCCTGCTCCTCTTCCCCGGCGCTCAGGGGGTCGTAGACCACCAGGGGCGCCGCCGCCTTGGGCCGGGGGGCGATGGGATTTTTCATGCAGACATAGCGCAGCTCGTCGTAGATATGGTCCTCGCCGCCGGTGTCCACGTCCTCCACGTCCTGCTCGTCGTACACCAGGTTGGGCACCGTGCGGATGAAGTGGCGGCAGGTGGAAAAGACGTAGAGCATGGGCACTCCCCGCTCGTCAAAGGAGAGCCGGTGGTGGACCTGCATCTTGCCGTCCAGGCGGGCGTTGTCCCCCTTCTCAAAGTAGACCCGCTGCCGCTCCATCAGCGCGCCCACGCTCTCGGAGCCCTGGCTGCCCCAGATGGCCGGGTCCCCCACCCGGCGGATGGTCCGCCCCCGGAGGTTGGGGTCCTCCCCCTCGATCTTCTTGATGCGCCTTGCCACGTCGCTGGGCTCCAGCCGGAGGCCCTCGTTGGGGGTGCCGGTGCAGCCGTAGAACTCCCGGATGCGGTAGAGCCGCCGGTCGTGGTCCACGGCGTACCAGCCCACGGAGAAGGGCCGGGCGTACCCCCAGTCCATGGCGCACCAGATGGCCCATGTGTCCGGCACCAGGAAGGGGGCGATCACATGGGTGTTGATGCGGTCAGAATAGTGGCTGCCGTCATTGCGCCACTCGGTAAAGACCTGCCCCGAGAAGGTGTCCCAGTCGCCGTAGAGCAGGGCGTTTCGCTCCCGCTCGGGCATGGCGGCCAGGCGGGTCAAATAGTCGGGGTCATTTTGCAGGAGGATCTTGTTGTCAAAGACCGAGGAGGGCACAAAAATGCGGGACTTCCAGCGGCTCTCCTCGCGCCCGTCGGGGTGGCGGATCTTCAAGCGCTCCCAGATGGTCTCCATGGGTTTGCCGGCGGTGATGAACCGCTCCTTCACCCAGCCGTGGCCCACCCCGCCGGGGTTTGCCTGGGCGCGGATGTAGCAGCGGGTGCCCGGGCCGTTGGGCCGGTTGCGGGAGAACATATAGCTGTACTCGTCCCACAGAAATTGCGTCAGCTCGTCAAAGTCGATGAAATCGTAGCGCTTGCCCTGGTAGTTGGTGCGGTCCTTGGTGTACTGCATGGACCCGAAGTAGATCTTGGCCCCGCTGGGGAAGGTCCAGACGTGCTTGCTCTCGTTGAACTTCGCCCCCCGATAGGCGGCCCTGTAAATCTCGGTAGAGCGATCCATGAGCTCGGTGAGCTGCGGGTAGGTCTTGCGCAGGACCAGACCCCGGTAGTAGGGGATATGTACCTGGCGCAGGGCCTCCGCCAGGGCGCAGTCCGACTTGCCGCCCCCCGCCGCCCCGCCATAGAGGGCCTCATCCTCAAATCGGGCCATGAGGGCGGCCTGCCGGGGCTGCGGAGACCAGATCACCCTATCCGTCCCCATGGCCGCTCTCCTCCTCCGGGGGGTCGGGGGTCTCCATGACGGAGGTGAGCACCACCACGCCGCCCCCCTCGTCCTCGTCCTCCTCCTGTCGCCTTCCCTCGGGCTTATACTGCCACCGGTCCGGCCTGCGGTTAGAGAGCCAAAACTGGATGGCGCTTAAGTCCGCCGAAACGTGGACCTCGTCGTAGGCCGGCTCCAGGCGCTCATACTCCCGCACCCGCTTGCCCGTCTCCGGGTCGTACTCGATCTCCCGGAGCTTGTAGGTCTTTTTCACCGGGGCGTTATACCCCCGGCACTTTTTCAGCAGGTCGTTCTCCACCTCCAGGTCCACCAGCTCTTTCCCCCGCTCCAGGGCCTCGCGCAGGTCCTCATGGCGCTGCTTGTAGGCCCCCAGGGTGGACATGGAGATGCCCAGGTTGCGGGCGATCTGCCGCTCGGCCAGGCCCTCCCGGGCCCAGGCCTCCACCAGGCCCAGCTTGGGGAGCACCCCGGTCTCATATTTGCTTTTTACCATGGCTCCTCCTCCCTGCGCTTCTTGCGGCCCATTGTATCAGCTGCGGCCCCCGCTCCGCGCCACGAACGGCCCATTTTCTTTCCTTCCGTCACGCCCCCGTGCCCCGGAAGCTCTCCCGGGCCCTGCCCCCCGGCAGGTCAAACTCCACGGTGTGGTAGCGCCCCTGGGGGTGGATGTAGACCACCCGGCCCTTAAGCCGCCGCTTGGCGCTGCACCCGATCTCCTCCCGGCCAAAGAAGGTCACCGGGCGGCGCACCACCAACTCCCCCAGCTGCACGCCATGCCCTGTCTCCCTCATCCCGTCTCCCGGGCCGCCACGCCCACCACATAGGTCCCCGCCTGCCGGTCCGGCCGGGCGCGCACCTCGTAGCGCGCCAGCATCTCCTCCACCCGGTACTCCGGCAGCGTAAGGCGCACGCCCAGCTTCTCCCCGCTCTCCTCGTCCAGGGCCTCCTGGCCGTAGGTGAGGGCCGTCTGGATCAAAATGGCGTCCACCGCCCGGCACAGCTCCGCCGCCGCCTGGTCCGCCTCCCCCAGCCGCTCCCGCAGCACTGCCAGCTCCCGCGCCTGGTCCGCCGTCTTCTTGCGGTACCGGCCCAGCTCCCGGGCAAGCTTCTCCTCCCCGGCGCATCTTTTCTTCATCTATCCATCCGTCCTTTCCGTCCTGTCGTAGTAGTGCAGCAGCACCTTGGCCGCCGAGCAGTCCTGCCAGCCCTGTTGGCTGGCGCAGTAGCGCTCCTGAAAGGCCACGGCGGCCTCCCGGTCGGGCATGGTGAGCCTGCCGCACTCCCCGTGGACCCGGAGCCGCTCGTCCCACCGGAAAAAGGGGCAGCAAAAGGTCCTGTTAGAGTATCCCATGGCTCCCACCCCCGGCCCGGCGCCCGGTCCCGGCGGTGAGAGGGGCCGGGGGGCGCGGGGTTTTTTTGTCTTTATATGGCTTCATGCTTCCTCCTTCATGCGCTCTAACATGCGCCGCATCTCTTCCGTGTGCTCTTTTGCCCTGGGGTCGGGGGCGTTTCGGTCCTGCCCCGGCTTCCAGCCCACCTGCTTGCCCCCGCTGCGCCGCTGCTCCAGGGCGTTCCAGTCCGCCAGGGACTTCACCCCCTGCTCCCGCTTGGCGCGCAGGATGGCCCGGACATAGCTCCAGGTGCCCTTTCCCGCGTCCACGGCGGTGTCGATGGCTTTGAGGCAGACCTCACCCCCCATGGCCTCCACATAGCCCTTGAGCTCCTCCAGGCTGGAGGGGGAGGGCTTGGGATTGATCCGGTCCATATACGCGGACATGACGGCGGCCAGGGCGGCGGCGCGGGCATCGCCCTCCTTCGGATTCGGATCGGGATTGGATTGGGATTGGATTGGATTCCGGACGCCATTGCCGTCACCTGCCGTCATTTGACGGCAAGGGCCCTCCGGCTCCGGGTATTTGCTGCGCTTTGCCCGGATACGCTGGTACTTGTCCCATGTGACAACGCGCAGGAACGGTCTCCCCCCTACCTGGTAGAGTTCCACCAAACCCACGGACGCCAGCTTGGACAAGGCGTTTTGCATATCCTTCAGGGTCCTCCCCTCCGAGAGGGGGAAGAGCCGGCCTTTCAGGATGGCTGGCCGGGCGTCAAACCTGCCGTAATCGTCACAGTTTACGATCAAACGGTGCCAGAACCGCTCCTCAAAGTCAGAGAGGCAGTTTAAGGTGTCGCTGGTGCAGATGCTCTCCTTTATGATCCTGTCCGGCACGCTCCCGCCCCCCTCCCGCTCCGGAGGGCCATGGGCCGTTTTTCCATGTGTCCTTCCTCCTTTGTGTGTCCGGCGGCGGCGTCAGTCCAGGACCTGCCGCTCCACCCCCAGCTCGTCGGCCAGCCGCCCCGGCGAAGTCTCCAGCAGCGCCCTCACCGCCCACTTGAAGCAGTCCGGGCACACCGCCTTCCCCTCCCAGCGGTAGACCGTCTCGCCGGGGTAGATCTCCCCCAGGCACTCCCCGCACCAGGCCGCCGGCTGCTCCTGCTGCGCGTCGCGCAGCGGCATGAGCCCCCTCATCCCAGCACCGCCTCCACCACGCCCGGAAACACCAGGCAGAATAAGAGCGCCAGCAGGAACAAAAGCCGCTGCCTCCGCCGGACCCGGCGAAGCCGCTGGGCTCTGGTCCAAGATCTTCTTTCCATCTCCGCTTCCCCCTTTCCCCGGCCTGCCCCTCCCCCGCCGCGGGGGGAGGGACCTCCATAGGGAAGTTGCATTTTCTCAACTTTCCGGGTGAAAAAAATACCGCCCGATGTCCCGGGTGTCGATCCCCAGCAGCCCCACCAGCTTGTCAATGTCGTCCTGGCGGAAGACGAACTCCCCCGCCAGCTTGCGCTCAAGCTGGCTCTCGCTCACGCCGATCCGGGCCGCCACCTCCTTGTGTGTCAGCCCCAGCTGCTCCATTCTCCCCCGCAACTCACTGTAATCCATGCCGGACATTTCCGCGCACCTCCCTGTTCTTCTCCACGTTGAGAATTGTCAACATCTGGAGTATAGTCCATTAGTTGTGATATGTCAACTACGAATCTTGACAAATCCCAATTATTTTTTCCGACGCTATTGATTTTTCTCAACTGTTGAGGTAGAATACCCATAACAGGCCAGGAGGTGCGCACAACATGAAGGAAAAAACGTCCACTTTCTCAGACAGATTGCAGGAAGGTCTTGCGGCGCGGGGGCTCAGGCAGACGGACCTGTCCAAGCGGTCCGGGATCGATAAGTCCAGCATTTCCCGCTACCTGAAAAAGGAGTACAAGGGCAACCAGGACGCGGTCTACAAGCTGGCCCAGGCCCTCAACGTGTCGGAGGGGTGGCTCATGGGGTATGACGTGCCCATGGAGCGGGAGCCCTACGACACCCTGCGCCGCACGGCGGAGGACAACGTGCTCAGCGTGGAGTTTGACGCCCTCACCACGGAGGAGAAGGTCCTGGCCCTGGGCAGCGTGCGGCAGCTGGCCAGAAACCTGCTCCCCCTCCCCGCCCAGGCCAAAAAGGTCCCCCTGCTGGGGGCCATCGCCTGCGGCACGCCCATTCTGGCCGAGGAGAATATCACCGACTATGTGGACCTGCCCGGCCACATCCGGGCGGACTTCGCCCTCACCTGCAAGGGGGACAGCATGATAAACGCCGGCATCCGCAGCGGGGACGTGGTCTACATCCGCCAGCAGGAGACGGTGGAAAACGGGCAGATCGCCGCCGTCATGGTGGGCGCGGAGGACGCCACCCTCAAGCGCTTTTACCACCAGGAGGACAAGGTGACCCTCCTGGCGGAGAACACGGCCTATCCCCCCATGGTCTATGTGGGGGAGGAGGCCCGGAAGATCCATGTCATCGGCCTGGCGGTGGCCTTCATCCACGTGCTGGAGTGAGGGCGGGACCGGGATGATCTGTGTGTGAAATGAGGTGACGCCGGTGCACATCGCCGTGTGTGACGACAATCTCAGCTTCCTTGCCCAGATGGAGGAGCATCTGCGCACCCTGTCGCTGGTGGAGAGCGTGTCGGCCTTCTCCACGCTGGAGCGCTTTCTCCTCTCGGTGGAGGCCGGGGCCCGGTATGACGCCGCCCTGCTGGACATCCACTGGGACCAGCCCCAAAACGGCATGGACATGGCCGCCCGGCTGCTGCAGCTCTCCCCTGCCACCAAGATCATCTATATCACCGGCTACGGCGACCGCTTTGCCCAGCAGGTCTTTCTGCGTGAGGCCAACCTCAGCGGCTTTCTCACCAAGCCGGTGGACCCGGCGCTGCTGCTGGCCAACCTTGAAAAAGCGGCCCGGGCGGGGGAGCGCTCCCCCGCCACCGTCACCATCCTCAGCCAGGGCAAGCCCATCACGCTGCCGGTGGAGGAGATCCTGTACCTGGAGAGCCGGGGGCACACGGTGCTCATCCACACCACGTCGGAGGTCTTAAGCGTCTACCGCAGGCTGGACGAGGTGGCGCTGCTGCTGCCCGAGGGCTTTTGCCGCTGCCACAAGAGCTTTCTTGTGAGTCTGCGGCACATCCGCCGCGTCCAGCAGCCTGATCTGCTGCTCAAAAACGGCTGCACCGTGCCGGTGAGCCGGACCCGCTACGCCCAGGCCAAGGCGGACTACCTGCGCTTCATCGGCCGGTGCTTTTGAGAGGGGGCCCCCTGATGGAACGATTCCTGCTCCTGGTCCTGGTCTGGCTCCTCCCCGCCGCGGCCTACGGCATTTTGCTCCTGTTCCTCTCCCGGCTCTTCCCCCTGCGCTGCCGGCCGTGGCTGGTGGCGGTGGTGGCTCTGCTCTTCCCGCTGGGCAATCTCCCCAAGCTGGTGTGGGGCATGTTCTCCCCGGCCTCCGACCTGGTCCGCCTGGCCTTTCTCCCCGTGGGCCTGGTGCTCATTCCCCTGCTGCTGTTCCGGGGCAGCGTGTGGAAGCGGCTGGCGGTCAACCTGTCCCTCTTCGCCTGCCAGATGCTGGGGGAGATGACGGTCTCCGCCACCCTCCTGCCCCTGGAGGAGATCCCCGCCGTGGACATCGCCCGCAGCATCCTCCCCATCCTCCTGCCCTACTCCCTGGTCACCCTGGCGGTGCAGGCGGTGGGCAGCTGCGCCGTGCTCTTTTTCGCCAAGGCCCTGGGCGCCAGGCGCTTCTCCCGGCTCTACATCCCCGCCTTTCTCTTCCCCGTGAGCCTGCTGGGCACCGCCTACTCCCGCATCATCCCCGTGGGTCCCTGGCTGTTCGTGCTCAGCCTTCTGCTGGGCTGCGGCGCCCTGGCCGCCCTCATGTATCTGCTGGGCTCCCTGGAGGAAAAGGAGGCCCTGGAGCGCCGCCTCCAAGAGACCCGCCACGCCATGGAGCTGGAGCAGGCCCACTACCGCAGCGTGGAGGAGCAGCGGGAGAAGCTCTCCCGCCTCCGGCACGACTTCAAAAACCACCTTGCCTCCATCGCCGCCCTGCTCCAGTCCGGCGAGGAGGGGGCGGCCCGGCAGATGATCGGCGCGGTGAGCCGGGCCATCGACGAGACCCGGGAGAGTACCTACTGCCCCATCCCCGTGGTCAACGCCGTCCTCTCCGGCAAGGAGCGGCTGTGCCGGGAGAAGGGCATCACCCTGGCGGTGGACCTCTCTCTCCCCGGCGAACTCACCGTGGAGCCCATCCACCTGTGCAGCATCTTCGCAAACCTCCTGGATAACGCCATCCGCGCCGCGGAGCAGTCCGGTGTCCCCCAACCTACCATCACCCTGCGCTCCCTGCAGGAGGGGGACTACCTGTTCCTCAAGGTAACCAACCCCTCGCCGCCCCCCAGCCCGCCCCCCGAGGGGCGGGGCATGGGCCAGCGCATCCTCCAGGACCTGGGGCGGCAGTATGGCGGCGGCTACCAGTGGGAATATGCGGACGGCACCTTTACCGCCCTGGTCTGCCTGCTGGCCTGACGGGGCAGCGCGAAAACGCCCCCGGACGGGAAGTACCCGTCCGGGGGCTGAAACTGTCGAAAATGGCCGCCGGCCTTGTTCTGATACAAGGCCACAGCCTGTCGAAAAGACTTTTTCGACAGGCTGTGGCACTTTTTGAAACTCTAAAAAAGTTTCAAAAAGTGGTTTGATTAGACGTGAAAGACAACCCTGACGGTTTTCTTTCACACTATTTTCCCCTCCGAATCCTTTGGCTGGAAAGGTTTATCGACAACCTTGCCAGATTAAGTGTGCAGCGCTCCATTTCTTCAGCAAATTACAAATTGAGGAACATGGGAATGCAGCCGTCAACGAACAAATTGGAAGGCTTTTCCATTCCGTCGACAAAAAATTGAAAACCATTCCTCCGATAAAACGAAACCGCTTCCGGGACAGAATACAATACAACATGACTTGCCCCGCAAATGTTCTCGGCAATGTCGGTAATTTTCTCAAGCAAATAGTATAGACAATAATCGCTCCAATTCAACGCTCCGCCATCGTCATCGGGGAAGGCCTGGTGCTGATATTTCTCGTCAATGGCAAAAATTTTCACTTCAATTGCCGGAGTAATGTTGAAATGATTTCGTGATTGAATAATGATCCCGCTGCAGGATAATGACGCTATTCCCACCAATTCCTGTTTACTGGCATCAGTCCAAAAACAGTAGGAAACAGCGTCATGATCCGTGAGCAATTTTTCTTCAAAATAGGAATCGATCCCATCTTGGCCGCAATTGAAGGAAACTTTATATAGGTCTTCCGAAGATGCCGCTTGACAAATCATTTGTGCTCGCTACCACTCTTTGCCTGTAGTGTACAAATCTTTCCGTCCAACTGATGAAGTCTCACGGTATTACCCCCAGCAGACTCTACACTCCTGATTTTCTGGAGTGCATTCAAGACAGCACCGTTCTTTTTATTCAAAATGTCTGCATTTTTTTCAGAAATGCGAAACGCACTCTTGGATGGAGTCGCCAATAGCGCCATTCGAACGCCCCCTTTCTTTTTGTATCCAGTTTCCTTCTGGCTCAATCATATCACCCTTTTTGTACAGTTTCAAGAAAAAAACAAGATAATGTTATACCATTGAGATAGATTATTCCCAGTTGCGCAAAAACATACGCCTACTCCACCGGTATAATCCGATCCAAGCAGCACAAGCTGATACCTGAATTGGTCTATGGATTTCTGGAGCGCATTGTCGTCTATAAGCCCCCGGGAAAAATGTACACCCGGACCGTGGCCCTCTATCTCGGTTGTGTTGGGAAAGCAGCACCAAAAAGCTGTGCCCCGCGCGGCAGCCCCCGTCCGGGGGCTGCCGTTTTTGACGATTTCCCTACCGTTTTTGCCGCCCGCCCCCTTTCCGCCCGGTTTTGTGGCATAGTGGTGGTGATACCACGAAAAAGGAGGCGGTGACATGCGGCGGCTCGCGGCGCTGGCGGTCTCTCTGGCCGCTGCGCTCTCCCTGTGCGCCTGCGGCCCCACCCGGCAGGCCCTCTCCTCCCCACCCCCGGCCACCACCCAGCAGGCGCCCAGCGAAACCCAGCTTGCCATGGAGGCGCTCCTGGGGCGCTATGAGGGGACTGAGGAGACCGCGGCGGAGGCGCAGCTGCTGGCCACTCCGGTGTCCTTGCCGGCGGAGGAGCTGGAGGCGGTGCTGCTCCACCTCTCCGCCCTCTTCCCGGAATATCCCTTCGGGGCGCTCACGGGGCTGGAGGAGGCCTATGGCAGGTACCTGGCCCTGGCGCCTCCCCAGGTGCCGGAGGCGGGCGGCGCGGCCCTCTCCCTGCCCGTGGACGGCGGGGAGCTGCTGGCCCACGTCAAGGCCAACAACGACGCCTTCCTGGCAACGCCCTCCATTGAAAACAGCCTCTTCCGCCCTCTGGATGAGGACTATCTCGCCTGGGTCTGCCAGGTGGTGGCCCACACCCTCAACACCGAGCTTGCCCGGCAGGACCTGGAGGAGCAGCTGCCCTCCATCCGCTGGAACCTGGCCAACCTGAAGATCCTCTCCGGCCGCACCTTCGCCAACGCCTCCTACACCACCGGCGCACTGATGCAGGTGCGCCCCTCCGGGGCGGACGGGATGGTGGGCATCACCGGGGAGGAGATGGCGGCCCACATGACCGTCTCCCACGAGGTGGAGCACCTGCTGCAGAACATGGCCGCCCCGGCCCAGGAGGCCCTGGGCCTCTCCCAGAACTACGGGTTCTGCTACCAGTGGGAGGACCTGGCGGTCAATTCCCTCTACTGCACCTGGTTTGCCGAGGCCTCCGCCGAGCGGCTCTCCGCCGCTCTCTACAACACCGACCCCACCACCTACAAGAGCATGATCGGCTATCTGGACAGCCTGACCCTGCCCACATTGCTCCGGGGCGCCCAGCCACTGGAGGTGCCCCGGCTGAGCCAGCAGCCCCGGCTGGAGGCCGTGTTTGAGCGCTTTGACTGCCAAAGCCAGGCCGAGCAGCAGGAGCTTTTGCGCCTTCTCTACGCCGTGGAGCTCATCCAGGTCACCCCGGACGACTTCTGGGCGGTCTACGCCCGGACCTATGGCCTGGACGAAAATGTCCAGGCCGATGAGGTCCTCATCGGCCTGCGCCAGGCGGTGAAGGGTCCGGTGTGCCTCACCATGAGCAAGTACTTCTACCGGGACCTGGCCCGCCTGCTCTCGGAGGAGGAGATGACCCTCCGGCAGGTCTTTTACCTCATGAGCATGTGGGAGTTTGACCTGAGCGGCCACCTGCTCTACGACGACGAGACCCGCCTTGCGGACACCCGGGACTTTCTCACGGCCTATCCGGAGATGCAAAGCCGCTTCCTGGAAGCCCTGGCCCCCTCCGCCGGCGTGACGGCGGAGGAGCTGCAGCAGGCCTTCACCGCCTACCTGTGCCGCCTGCCCGTGCCCCGGCGCAGCCTGCTCCACGGAAACGAGAGCTGGACCGGCGGCAGCGCCATCCCGGCCCTCTCCGACCAGGCCGGCGCCTTTCTCAACTCCTACTACGAGACCGTGAGCCAAAGCAAAACCGTGCCCGTCCGGGAAGCCGCCCGCATCCTGCTGGGGGCCTGACCGGCCAATAAAAGGAGGTAATCCCTGTGAAAAAAGTATGCTCGCTCCTGCTCTGCGCCGTGCTGGCCGTCACCCTGAGCGCTTGCTCCCCCAAGCCCTCGGCCTCCCGTACGCCCGCGCCCACGGCCACGCCCTCCCCCACTCCGGACATCACCACGCCCTCGCCCGCCCCGGAGGAGACGGAGGAGCCGGCGGTGGCGGTGTGCTACCTGCCCGTGACCATCACCGCCTACTACGACATCCCGGAGGCGGCGGCGGACCAGCTGGGCCACGGCTCCTACCAGGAGGCGGTGGCCTCCTACCAGTACGACGGCGCCGGACGCCTCACGCGCTACGCGGCGGGGGACGGCACCATGGTGCTCTCCGTCCAGTATCTGGACGAGATCGCCCTGCCCGCCGCCCTGGAGCTGGGCAGCGGGACCACCATCACCTTCACCCAGCCCCGCTGGGCCCAGGACGGGCCCGACATCGTGCTGGACGTCACCTTTGACGGGGAGGACCTGCCCGCCGACTTCCGCCTCTCCAGCCTCCGCCAGGACGCGGACGGCAAGCTGGTGGGGGCGGACATCTTCTGGAGCAGCCAGTTTGGCCAGGAGGCCTACCCCGTGGCCGGCCACTCCTTTGACGAGGGGGGCAACCTGGTCTTTGAGCCCCTGGTCCTGGAGGGCTATACGGAGGAGTACCGCTATCAGTACGGCGACGAGGGCCAGGCGGTGGGCCTGGAGCACTGGCAGGACGGCGTCCTGGCCGAGACCGTCCTGGTGGACCCGGCGGGCCGCCCGGTCAGCGTGGAGTCCGTTCTGGGCGGCAGCGGCGCCTACCAGGACATGGGGGACGGCCGCTACCGCAGCGACGGGGGCGGCGACTGGACCGAGCTGGCCTTCGACGAAAACGGCAACTTCTATCAGTACATCTGGTACAATGAGACCAGCGGCATCACCTATACCTATACCGTCGAGTACATGACCATGCCCCTGGAGCAGTACGCGGGCACCCCCGTGGACTACACCAACGTCTGCCCCATCCTCTGCTCCGCGGCCCAAAACCCCCTCTTCTCCTACGCGGGGGCGGTGGGCAACCTGCAGCTGCCCGTCTCGGCCCAGCCCTTCTGGGGCCTGTGGTCCTAACGCATAAAACCAGAGGAGGCCGGAAGCCCTTGTGGGCTTCCGGCCTCCTCCGAGACTGTCGAAAAAGGCCTTTGGGCCTTTTCCGACAAAGGGTTGCATGACGGACAGGGCTCGATTTCTTGCGAAATTGTCACCCCGTCCGTCATGAGAAGTGTCATTTCCAAGGCACATGTCCTCGGAAA
>DVLB01000121.1 GCA_018715695.1 Candidatus Galloscillospira stercoripullorum | reverse complement strand
TAAAAATGAGCGAGGTTTGGAGCCCAAAAGGGTTTCCAAACCTCGCTCGTTGCTTTATTCTTAGTTTGTGAAGCAAAAGAAAAAGCAAGACCAGTTTACCGTATATGAGCGGAATGGTCAACTGGTACTTGCACTAAATTCAGAAATGATGATACCGGAGGACGCACCCGTCCGTCTGCTAAACGCCCAGCTTGAGGAACTGGAGTACGGGAAACTGTACGAAGCGTATTCTTCCAAAGGGAGAAAATCAGCGGCGGATCCACGGGTGTTGTTCAAGGTATTGGTGCACGGGTATCTGTGCGGGATCTACTCCAGCCGAAAGTTGGAGGAGGCCTGTCAGTACCGCGTGGACTTCAGATGGCTGCTGGAGGACCGGAAGCCGCCGGACCACAGTACCCTTGCCCGGTTCCGCACGGGCCGCTGCCGGGAAGTGGTGGAGGACCTGTTCTACCAGTTTGTCCGAAAGCTGGAAGGGATGGGCGAAACAGACCACAGGGCAGTGTTCATAGACGGCACAAAGCTGGAAAGCCGAGCAGGGCGGTATAGCTTTGTGTGGCGGAAGAACGTGGAGAAACAGCTTGCCCGGGTAAAAGAGAAGCTGAAATCCATGACCGGGCTGAGCACTTGTGCGGCTGTGCGCTCCATGCTGGAGGAGGAAGCCAGTAAGATCGCGTTTGTCAGCGGCAAGGGTCGGCATAAAGGACAGGCTCAGCGGGAATGGGAGACGAAAAAGGCGCTTCTGGAGCGGTGGGAAAAGTACGAAGAAATGCTTTCCATCATGGGCCAGGGGCGCAACAGCTATGCCAAGACCGACACAGACGCCACCTTCATGCGAATGAAGGAAGACCACATGAGAAACGGCCAGCTAAAGCCGGGATATAATGTCCAGATTGCCGTAAACAGCGAATATATCACCGGCTTGGAGGTGTTCTCAGACCGTACGGATGTAAAAACGCCGCGCCCCATGCTGAACACGCTGTCCCGGTGGCACCAGGCCCGCTATGAGGAAGTTGTAGCGGACGCGGGCTATGAGAGTCTGGAAAATTATCTGTATCTGGAGCGCAGTGGCCAGATGTGCTTCATAAAGCCCACCAACTGCGACCAGAAGAAAACGAGCAAGTTTCGCAAACAGGTGGGGCGAATTGAAAATATGGAATATGACCCCGAAGCAGACTGCTTCACCTGCGCACAGGGCAGAAAGCTGTACCTGAGACGGGAGACAACGCAAGTGCAGGACGGACAACTTGTGTCCACCGCCTGGTACCGGTGTGAAGATTGCAGCGAATGTCCCTGCCGGGTACAATGCTGCCGGGCCAAGGATCTGAACAAGGCCAAGGAGATCGTGCTCCACAAAACCTTCTGGGAAAAGCGGAAGCAGGCAACCGCAAATATCATGACAGAGCGCGGCATTCATCTGCGCCTTTGCCGCTCCATCCAGGTGGAGGGCGCATTTGGACTGCTCAAAAATGACTTTGGATTCCGCCGCTTTCTGACCAGAGGCAAGGCCAATGTCCGCATAGAACTCTTTCTTTTGGCATTGGCTTTTGACCTGAAGAAGCTGTGGATGAAACGGGAACACGGCAGACTACAGACCCGTGTGTCTGAGAAAATGACGGCATAGGTCTCAGAAAACAGAATTGTTCCCACATTTGACTCCGATTTTGCCTCTGGTGTCTGTTTTCTTGCGCCCTTTTTCTACTTTTTTGCATCCATTTTCCACAAACTGGGGTTCATGCCCCTCCTCGTCCACATAAAATAGGGGAGCGCTGCAGATCGTTATTCTGCAACGCTCCCTATGTCAATTATTTCGTTTTTCCTTCCATCTCGGTGATGAGATCCACCCTACGCTGGTGGCGCCCTCCCTCAAATTCCGTGGTGAGAAAGGCCTCCACGATCCGTTCTGCCAGGTTGGGTCCCACCACGCCTGCCCCCATGGCCAACATGTTGGCGTCGTTGTGGCGGCGGGTCATCTCCGCCACATAGGGATCGGTACACAGGGCGCAGCGGATACCCTTGACCTTGTTGGCAGCAATGGAGATACCCACACCTGTGGTGCAGATGACGATGCCCCGCTCACACTTCCCCAGCGCTACCGCCTCGGCGGCAAGTTGCGCATAAACAGGGTAGTCACAGCTGGATGTGTCCATACAGCCAAAGTCCTGGTACTCCAGACCATGGGCATCCAAATACTCTTTGATACGCTGCTTCAGCGGAAACCCGCCGTGATCCGAACCTAATGCGATCATTGTAATACCTCCTGATGATTTTCCGATGTAATATGACATTTTGTATTCAAATCATTCCCCGTTCAACCTCTGCTATGGAGCTTACAGCTTCACGGGTCTGGGCTTCCGCTTTTCGTACAGCGTCACATACCGGAATCCGGCGGCGGAGAGGAGTTCATAGGCCGCTGGCACTCCCTTGCCCACATTCTCCGTCCGGTGGGCATCGGACCCCACAGTGATCAGTTCTCCGCCTACCTCTTTATAGATGGCCAGCACCGGCATCCAATCCTCCAGAGTGCGTCCGTTGTAGGTGTTGAGCTCTATGGCATGGCCGGTCTGGACGACGGAGCGGAGGATCTCCCGGATCTGATCCCAGTACCGCTCCAGCGAGACAGTCTGCCCATCCCGCATACACATATACCGCAGCGGATAGATGATGTGCCCCAAAGCGTCATAGTCAGGCAGGGGGGCCAGGCGCATCATCTGGGCAAAGTAGTCGTCCAGACAGGCGTAGCACACCTCGGGGGCATTATAGTCCATAAAATAGAAATCTTTGGCGCCCCCTTCGGGAGTGAGGTTGTGGAGGGAGCCGATGACAAAATCCAGCTCCGGCTGGTCCAGGGTTATCCTGGCCCGTTCTGGAAAGCGGTTGGCACTGCCGAACTCCATCCCAAGCCGGATGGTGAGCCGCCCCCGATACCGCGCCGCCGCTGCCCGCCACTGCTCCAGGGCGGGGCTCCAGTCATAGCTGTCGGGTGTGGGGCTGCCCTCCAGATCCACCAGGTCATAATGGTCGGTGACGCACAACTCGGAGAGGCCGGCCTGTACGGCGGCCTCGGCCATGTCGGTGAGGGGCACCTCCCCGTCGGGAGAGAGCCGGGTATGCGTATGATAGTCGATATAGTACATAAGACAGACCTCCAACGGGTGGGCTCAGAAGGGCCAGGATGGAAACCACTTAAGGATACTGGAGGTATACCAGGTGGGCACCATAAGGCCAATGAGCACGGGATAAAAGGCGATATAGAGTCCCACAGCCGCCCCGGTAAGGCCATATACCCCGTTCTTCCATCGGCGGCTGCGCACGGTCAGTCCGTCAAAGAGGAGGCTGATGGCCAGCACCAGGAACAGTGTGGAGGGGAAATAATGGTACTCGAAGGTGGTGCGGCCAATGAACATCCAGGGGATGAGCTGGGAGAAGTAGCCCACCACGATAAAGAGCGCCTGGGGAGAGCGGAGAGGAAAGGCCCAGCAGGCCAAGGCGCCGCCGCACAGGTAGAGGACCACACCCAGCAAGAGCAGCAGGATACCACCCACCAGCGCCATAGTCCCGGCCTCGGGCCGGAAGGCGGGCTCCACCAGCAGGCAGGCGGCCACCGCCACGGCGGCGGTAAAGAGGAAGAAGAGCGCACGGGACCGCTTTTCGCGGAAGGCCTGGGCCCCACAGGCCAGGATGGCCAGCAGGCCGGTCCAGCAGACCACCGGGTTGTTGAAGCAGCCGAAGGCAGCCTTGAGTCCCTCCGCCTTGCCGGAGGTGCTGTCCAGATAGTAGAGGATAGGGCGGGCATCCACGATCCACTGATACCACCGGGAAGAGTAGGGATGGGAGGCTGTGACCCCCTCGTGATAGGTCAGCATGAAGTGCTGGTTCTGGAGCATGATATCCACCACATTCCGGCTGTCCTTGAGGAAGAGCTCCCGCTTACCGCTCAGCACCTTGGGCAGCTCCACAAAGGGCCAGGCGAAGATCTCGGACAGAATCCCCCAGAGTCCGGCCCCATTGCCCCGGGCGGCCGCATAGGGCCAGTAAGAGAGGGTGTAGATAAGCACGGGGATGAGGACGAAGCACAGCACCGAAAAGCCCAGGGTCTTCCACATCCAGGGCAGCTTCCCGGGCGCCCCGCCCGGCCAGTCCCGGAGCTTGGAGCAGAGGCCCACGAAGTAGAGGAGGGCCAGTCCCACCCCCCCGTAGATGACCGTCCACTTACTGGCGGCGCCGATCCCCCAGAAGAGCCCGGAGAGAAAGAGCGGCAGGGCGCAGCGGCGGAAGGGGGTCCCCGGCGCCAAGGTCAGCCACCGGTAGAGGAAGTAGTACATTAGGAGGATATAAAAGACTCCATAGGTGTCGATGGTGCCGATGCGGGTCTGGGTGAGATGCATGAAATCGGTGGCAAAGAGGATGGTGCCGCAGGCGGCCACCGCCCGCTTGCCAAATAGGTTTTTGAGAAAGACATAGAGGACGGGCAGCATGAGTACCCCCAGGAGGGTCCCCATAAATCGCCAGCCGAAGGGGGTCATGCCGAAGAGCAGGATGCCCAGGCTCATGGTCAGCTTACCCAGAGGCGGGTGGGAGACCTCATAGGGGTAGATCCCCTCGATATGCTCCAGGGCGGTACGGGGGTGATAGATCTCGTCAAAGTAGGTGGAGTTGTACCAGGTGGACAACTCCGGCACAGTGTCCTGCTCATCAAAGAGGGGATCACCACCCTCTGTGCTTCCGGTGAGGTCGATGAGGCCGTTTTCACTGTAGAGGGCCAGCTCTCCCAGCTCCAGCAGGCCCTTGTCCGCCCTGCCGGTGATGCGGAGATACTTGGCGTCCTGTGGGTTGGTGGGCTCCACCTCCAGCCACTTGAAAAGGTCGTTGTACGCTTGCGGAAGGGCGTAGCTGGGGTCATAGCCCCGGGCATCGGCCCAGTACCACACCTCTTTGCCGTCCTCCTCCTTCTGCCAGAGGGTGTACCAGGTCTCCCCGTCCCGGGAGATCTCCAGGTTGTAGTCCCCGGTGCCCAGGTTGGAAAAGTACATGAGCTTGGTAATGTGGAGCTCCCGAGAAAAGGTTATGGTGACGGACTGGTCCGCCCCGAAGTCCAGGGCGGACTGAGGGGCTGCGAGGGAACCCAGCCGGAAAAAGGCAGTGGCGGCATAGAGGGCGGTAATGAGGAGCATGGGCAGCAGGTCTCCCCTCATCACCGGATGATGGGGCATGGTAAAGGAAAAGGGACTCTGCTCTTGAAGGGCCACCCATTCCAGGCTCCCCTTCCGGGGCCGTGCGACAGCACAGCAGTAGGCAAAAAAGAAGAAGACCCCTGTCAGCACCGCCAGGGCAATGAGCATTCCCGGCAGGCAGGGCAGGATATACTGGTCTAAAATGGTTTGCAGGGTCATGGAGCACCTCCGGCGCAAAGCAAAAATAGGGGACGGGCACGCTGGCCCGTCCCCTATTTTATTTCTTTTCCCTATAGATGTCAAAAGATTCTTGCCGCTGACGCATCGTGGCATGCCCCGGATAAGACATCCGGCGCGGCTCCACAGAGAGCCGACGCCGGTAAAATGGTCTTACTTTTTCTTTTTGTTGCCCAGGTTCTCAAAAAAATTCTTAATGGAGTCGCCAGCGTGGGTGCTCTCCCCCATGGTGCGGGCAAACTCCCGCAGGGCGTCCTTCTGCTCCTTGTTGAGGCCGGTGGGCACCTGGACCTTTACGGTGACATACTGGTCCCCCCTGCCCCGTCCGCCCAAGCCGGGGATACCCTTGCCCCGAAGCCGGAAGGTGGTGCCCGACTGGGTGCCCTCGGGCATCTCATACTTCACATGACCGTCGATGGTGGGGATCTCCAGCTCGGCGCCCAAGGCCGCCTGAATGAAGGAGACAGGCTGGTCCATATACACCGCCGTGCCCTCCCGACGGAAGATGGGGTGGGGCTTGACGGTGACGCCAATAAGCAGGTCGCCCGCCGGGCCGCCGTTGCGCCCGGCGCCTCCCTGACCACGGAGGGAGACGGCCTGACCGTTGTCGATGCCGGCGGGGATGGTGACGGCCAGCTTCTTCTGCCGCCGGACGCTGCCGGCGCCGCCGCAGGTCTTGCAGGGCTGGTGGATGATCTTTCCGGTGCCGTGGCACTTGGGGCAGGAGGTGGTGGTGGAGAAGGAGAAGCCGCCGCCGCCCCGCTGGATGCGCACGGTACCGCTGCCATGGCAATCGGGGCAGACCTCCGCCGTGGTGCCGGGAGCGCAGCCGGTGCCCTTACAGACATCGCACTGCTCGGTACGGTTCACCGTGACCTCCTTTTCGCAGCCAAAGGCCGCCTCCTCGAAGGTGATTGTGACCCCCGCCCGGATGGTCTCGCCCTTCTGGGGGGCGTTGCGCCGGCTGCCTCCGCCGCCGAAGCCGCCTCCAAATCCACCGCCGAAGAAGGACCCGAACAGGTCGCCCAGGTCAATGTCCCCCATGTCGGTGAAGCCGCCGAAGCCGCCGCCCCCACCGGGATTGAAGTTAGGGTCCACCCCCGCGTGGCCAAACTGGTCGTAGCGGGCCCGCTTGTCCTTATCCGACAGAATCTCGTAGGCCTCATTGACCTCCTTGAAGTTGGCCTCCGCCGTCTTGTCGCCGGGGTTGAGGTCGGGGTGATATTTCTTGGCCAGCTTGCGGTAGGCCTTTTTGATCTCATCGTCTGAAGCGCCCTTGCTGACGCCCAGGACCTCATAATAATCTCGTTTCTGTTCCGCCATTGGTTCTCACCTCTTTGCGCGGAAAGGGGCGGGGTCGGAGACCCCGCCTGCACTTCCCATAGGGCGCCGGGCGCTCCGCCGGACTGCCCCTTCTGAATTCAAAAGGATCTTACTTATTATCGTCATCCACGACCTTGTAGTCGGCATCCACCACGTTGGGGTCGGTATTGGATCCACCGGCGGTCTGACCGCCGAAGCCCGCGCCGCCCATGTCGGGGCCGGCCTGACCGCCCTGGGGATTGGCCTGCTGATACATCTTCTCGGCCACAGGGTAGAAGGCCTTGGTGGTCTCCTCGGTGGCCGCCTTGATGGCCTCCACGTCGGTGCCCTTCAGCGCCTCCTTCAGCTTGTTGAGGGCGGACTCCACGCTGGCCTTGTCGCTGGCGTCGATCTTGTCCTTGGCGTCCTCCAGGGCCTTTTCGGTCTGGTAGACCACCTGGTCGGCCTGGTTGCGGACGTCCACCTCTTCCTTCCGCTTGGCGTCCTCGGCGGCAAACTGCTCAGCCTCGCGGACGGCCTTATCGATGTCCTCCTTGGACATGTTGGTGGAGGAGGTGATGGTGATATGCTGCTCCTTACCGGTGCCCAGGTCCTTGGCAGAGACGTTCACAATGCCGTTGGCGTCGATGTCGAAGGTGACCTCGATCTGCGGCACACCCCGGCGAGCGGGAGCGATGCCGTCCAGGTTGAACCGGCCCAGAGTCTTGTTGTACTGGGCCATCTCACGCTCGCCCTGGAGCACATGGACCTCCACGCTGGTCTGGTTGTCGGCGGCGGTGGTGAAGACCTGGCTCTTCTTCACGGGAATGGTGGTGTTGCGCTCGATGAGCTTGGTCATCACGCCGCCCATGGTTTCCAGGCCCAGGGACAGGGGGGTCACGTCCAGCAGCAGCAGGCCCTTCACGTCGCCGGTGAACACGCCGCCCTGGAGGGCCGCGCCCATGGCCACGCACTCATCGGGGTTGATGCCCTTGAAGCCCTCCTTGCCGGTGAGCTTCTTGACCATCTCCTGCACGGCGGGGATACGGCTGGAGCCGCCCACCATCAGCACCTTGTGGATGTCGCTGCCGGTGAGGCCGGCGTCGCTCATGGCCTGACGGACAGGGCCGGCGGTGGCCTCCACCAGATGAGCGGTCAGCTCATTGAACTTGGCCCGGGTCAGGGTCAGGTCCAGGTGCTTGGGGCCGGTGGCGTCGGCGGTGATATAGGGCAGGTTGATGTTGGTGGAGGTGACGCCGGAGAGCTCGATCTTAGCCTTCTCGGCGGCTTCCTTCAGGCGCTGCATGGCCACCTTGTCGCCGGTCAGGTCGATGCCCTCGGCCTTCTTAAACTCGGCGGCCAGGTAGTCCATGACGCACTTGTCGAAGTCGTCGCCGCCCAGGCGGTTGTTGCCGGCAGTGGCCAGCACCTCGATAACGCCGTCGTCGATGTCCAGGATGGACACATCGAAGGTACCGCCGCCCAGGTCGTACACCATGACTTTCTGGGCGCTCTCCTTGTCCACGCCGTAGGCCACGGCAGCGGCGGTGGGCTCATTGATGATACGCTTGACATCCAGACCGGCGATCTTGCCGGCGTCCTTGGTGGCCTGACGCTGAGCGTCGGTGAAGTAGGCGGGGACGGTGATGACCGCCTCGGTGACGCTCTGGCCCAGATAGGCCTCGGCGTCGGCCTTGAGCTTCTGCAGGATCATGGCGCTGATCTCCTGGGGGGTATAGCTCTTGCCGTCGATGGTCACCTTGTAGTTGGAGCCCATCTCACGCTTGATGGAGGAGATGGTGCGCTCGGGGTTGGTGATGGCCTGGCGCTTGGCCACCTGGCCTACCATGCGCTCGCCGTCCTTGGAGAAGGCCACGACAGAGGGGGTAGTGCGGTTTCCTTCCGCGTTGGGGATGACGACGGCCTCGCCGCCCTCCATCACGGCCACACAGCTGTTGGTGGTGCCAAGGTCGATACCGATGATTTTAGACATGATCAATTCCTCCAATATATCGTAAATTGTTTTTTAACGAGTGGGATGGGTGGCGCGCTTCTTTCAATTTGCCACTTTTACCATGGCGAAGCGGACCACTTTGTCACCGGACTTGAAGCCGGTCTGGAACACCTCCACGATGGCGCTCTCTCCGGCCTCGGGGTCGTCCACATGCATGACCGCGTTGTGCACGTTGGGGTCGAAGGTCTCGCCCAGGGCGGGGATCTCCTCAATGCCCAGCTTGGAGAGGACCTCCCGCAGCTGGTTCATGGTCATCTCCACGCCCTTCTTGTACGCCTCGTCGGCGGTGGGCTGCTTGAGGGCCCGCTCCAGGTTGTCGTACACCGGCAGGAAGGCTGCGGCGGTCTCCGCCTTGGCGTCGGTCCAGGCGGCCTCCTTCTCCTTTTGGGTGCGCCGGCGGTAGTTGTCGTACTCGGCGGCCAGACGCAGGTAGGAATCCTCTTTGGCGGCGAGCTGGGAGCGCAGCTCCTCAGCCTGGGCCTTCAACGCCTCCTGCTCCTCAGGGGAGAGAACGGCCTGGGCCTCCTCGGCGGTCTCGGCCGCCGGGGTCTCCTGCTGCTCCGGAATCTGCTGGGCCTCCTGGGCCTTTTTATTCTTATCCTTTGCCATCTTGGGCTATTCCTCCTTCTTCTCGCCGTCGCCGCTGGGCAGCTCCTTGCCGAACATCCGGGTGAGGCTGTCGGCAAAATAGGAGAGCCGGGCGGTGATCTTGGCGTAATCCATCCGGGTGGGTCCCACCACGCCGATCACGCCGCGCATCCCGTCTCCAATGTCGTAGCTGGCCATGACCACGCTGGTGTCCTTGAGGGCCTCGCTGACGTTTTCCGGCCCGATGAGGATATTCATGCCGCCCTCCATGGTGGCCGGCAGCTGGGAGACATCCTGCTCCTCGCTGAGGTATGCCATCAGGGGCTTGGCCTTGTCCAGACTGCGGTACTCGGGGTGCTCCAGCAGGTGGGTGATGCCCTCGGTGCGGAAATGCTGCTGGCTCTGGTCGGAGAGCACCTCCATTGCAAACCCCACCACCAGCGCGATGAGGGCGAAGGCTCTGGGGGCGGTCCGCGCCTCCAGCTTGCCGAGCGTCTCACCCATGGCCTCCCGAGTTAGGCCCACAAAGGAGCTGTTGAGCATGGCTGAGAGCATCTGCAGCTCCTGGTCGGAGATGGCCTCCGGCAGGCGCATGAGCTTGTTTTTGACCACCGAGTTGTCCGTCATGACCACGGCGATGAAGGCGTTTTCCTCCACCGTGAGAAGGTCAAAGCGCTTGACGGTCACTTTCCCCCGGGCGGCGGCCATGGTGAACACCGGATAGTCGCTCAGCTGGGAGAGGACCTTGCCCGCCCGGTCGATGACCCGGTCCAGTTCCTCCATCTTCAGGTTGAGCGCGTCGTTGATGCGCTCGGTCTCCTGGATGGTGAGTTGCTGCCGGTCCATCAGCTCATTGACGTAGAGCCGGTAGCCCGCGGGGGAGGGCACCCGCCCGGCGGAGGTGTGGGGCTGCTCCAGCAGGCCCATCTCGGTGAGCTCGGAGAGCTCATTGCGCACGGTGGCCGAAGAGATGTTCAGCCCCGACTGCTCCAACACCGACTTGGACCCCACCGGCTCGGCGGTGGCGATGTAGCTCTCGATGACGGCGCGGAGGATCTTTTTTTTGCGTTCACTCAGATCCATGCCCTCACCTCGTTGCTTTCATAGGATTAGCACTCATCATCCTGGAGTGCTAACGATACTGTACCACCGCCCCCTGAAATTGTCAATAGGCCGGTTGTAAATGATTTGTGAACAGAGAAGAAAAAGCAAAAGATTGCGGAGACTGCCAAGAAAAAGCCGCCCGGCGCATATGGCCGGACGGCTCTGCAAAAATGAAATCAGCTTTCCCTGGAGGGGGCGGACCGGGTCACGTCGTTGATCCACGCTCCGGAGCGAAGCCGCCACATACCCAGGAAGAATTTGACCACCTGCTCGGACACGATGCCCACATAGACCCAGAAGATGCCCCAGCGCAGCACCAGGCCGAACAGGGCGGAGAGGGGGATGGCCACCAGCCAGAGCGGTGTGATGTCGATGACGGCGGCGGCGCGCACGTCTCCACCGCCCCGGAGGACTCCCACGATGTTGGCGGAGTTGAAGGACCGCAGGGCCAGGAACACGCCGGTGAAGGAGAGCATCATGGAGGCGATGGAGCTGGCCTGGGGGGAGAGACTAAAGATGGGATAGACCGCGGTGGGCAGCCAGGTCCAGGCGCTCACGGTGAGGAAGGTCCCCAGCACCAGGCCACAGGCCAGGGCCAGAGTATCCATGGCTTTGCCCACGTCGTACACCGTGGCGCTGTCCCGCCCCTGGCCGATCTCCCGGCCGATGACGATGGAAGAAGTGGCAGCTACGGCGAAGATGGCCACCGAACAGATGTCCTCGATGTTGCCGGCCAGGGCCCTGGCGGCCAGAATCTCGGTGGAGCCGGCCATGTGGCCCATGATGACCTTATACATGGAGGTGCCCAGGCCCCATAGCGTCTCGTTGCACACCACAGGGCTGGAGTAGCGGATGAACTTTCCCACAAGGGCGCTGCCGGGGCGCAGCAGCAGGGGAAAACGCAGGGTAAAGCGGCGGTTAAAAAGGGCGTAGAGGACCATCACCGTGAACTCCAGCACCCGGGAGGCCAGGGTGGCCACCGCTGCACCCACTACACCCAGAGCGGGCGCGCCCAGGTTGCCGAAGATGAACACCCAGTTGAGCAGGGTGTTGGCGCACATGGAAACGGCGAAGATGATGAGGCCCAGCTTGGGATTTTCCATGGAGCGGTGGGCCCCCACATATACGCCGGTGATGCTGTTGAGGATATAGGAGAAGCCCACGATCCGGGCGTAGCCAGCGGCCAGGGGGATGAGCTCGTCGTTGTCGGTGAGCAGGCCCATGAGCTCCTGGGGGAAGAAGAACATGGTGAGGGCGAACAGGGTAGACACCGCCCCCGCCACATAGCAGCCGATACCCATGACCCGGTTGATGGAGTCGGTGTCCCCTTTGCCCCAGAACTGGCTGATGAGCACCGACGAGCCGCTCTGGAGACCGAAGACTACCAGCTGCATCACAAACACCGGGATGTTGGCCTGGGCTACGGCGGCCAGGGGGGCCTCCCCCAGGGTACCCACCATCAGGGTGTCGATAAGGCCCAGGGAGGTGGTGATGAGGTTTTGGGCGATGAGGGGCAGCGCCAGACGCAGCACGCCGGCGTAGAAGGCCCGGCCCCGGTGGAGATAGGAAAACATATGTCACATCCTTGAAACAAAAAAGAATGATCCCGTTTCAGCTCCGGGAGACCCGTTCCCCGGTGATCTTGATGAGAGCATCCCGCAGGACCTCGGCATCCTCGCAGGTGTTCTCCGGCCCGAAGGAGATGCGCAGCATGCCCATGAGGGTGTTTTTGGGCAGACCCAGGGAGGCGAACACATGGCTGGGCTTGCCCCGGTGGCAGGCAGAGCCCGAGGAGACGCACACCCCCTGGTCAGACAGGGAGCGCAGGAGCATTTCGGCGGGGTAGCCTGGCAGGCTGACGGCGCAGATGTGGGGAGCATCCCCGGCGCTGATGATCTGCAGCCCGGACACTTCCGACAAAACGGTGAGGGCGTGGTCCTTCACCGCGCGGATCTGCTCGGCCCACTCCGGCTGCCAGGCATGCAGGGCGGCGGCGAAGGCGGCGATCTGAGCGGTGGGCTCGGTGCCCGGGCGCCAGCCCCCCTCCTGTCCGCCGCCCAGCAGCAGGGGAGAGAGCCTGAGACCCCGGCGGACGTACTGCGCGCCGATCCCCTTGGGTGCGCGGACCTTGTGGCCGCTGACGGTGAGCAGATCCACACCCAGCGCGGCGGGGGAGAAGGGCACCTTGAGCAGAGCCTGGACCGCGTCGGTGTGGAAGAGAATGTCCTGGTCATACGCCTTGACCGCCTTCACCGCCTCGCTGACCGGCTGGAGCGTGCCCAGCTCGTTGTTCACCAGCATCATGGACACCAGCACCGTGTCGGCTCGCAGGGCGGCCTTCAGGTCCTCCACCGAGACATATCCGGCGCGGTTGGGCCTCAGATAGGTCACCTCATACCCCTGCCGGGCCAGGGCCTTTATAGGCTCCAGCACGGCGGCGTGCTCGATGGCGGTGGTAATGATGTGCTTTCCCCGCCGTCTGCCGTGCTCCACAGCGGCGCGGATGGAGAAGTTGTCCCCCTCGGTGCCGCCGGAGGTGAAGAAAAGCTCCTCGGGGGCGCAGCCCAGGACGGAGGCCACGTCTGCGCGGCAGGATGAGAGCTTTGCGGCGGCCTCCCGCCCCGGGGCGTGGAGCGAGGAGGGGTTTGCAAAGCCCGCGTTCATGGCCTCCACGCAGGCATGGATAGCCTGGGGACAGACCGGAGTGGTGGCGGCGTTATCCAGATAGATCAAAGAGACCCCTCCTCATAATGGGCGGATTGTTCAGCGGTATTGTAATGCCCCCGGCGGGGAAAGTCAATGCGTTGGAAGGGCCGGGGACGGACAGGAAAAAGCTGGCCGGCGCCTGGGGGGCGCCGGCCAGTGCAGCCTGCCGAAAAAGCTTTTTCGACAGGCTGAGGCACTTTTTGAACCTCTAAAAAGGGTTCAAAAAGTGGTTTGATCAGACGCGAAAGACAACCCTGACGGTTTTCTTTCACACTATCTTTCCCTCCGAAACCTTTGGTGAAGAGAGCTTATCGACAACCTCCGCTGGCCGGCGCCCCATGGCGCCGGCCAGCGGGCATTGGGGATTTACAGCTTGCGGGTGGGGACGTCCCAGATGTCCCGGGCATAGTCCCGGATGCTCCGGTCAGCGGCGAAGATGCCGCTGCGGGCGATATTGAGCAGGGACATCTGGTTCCACTTCTTCTGGTCCAGGTAGGCCGCCCCGGCCAGGGCCTGGGCGTTGCGGTAGCTCTCAAAGTCGGCCAGGAGCATGTACTCGTCGGGAGAGCCGCCCGCGCCGAAGAGAAGCCGGTTGGTGAGGTCGGTGTAGCTCACGCCGTCGTCAAAGCCGTGGGTGAGCTGGTCCAGTACCGCCTTGAGGTCCTGGTTGTGCATGTAGTACTCATAGGGCTTGTAGCCGTGCTGCTTCATCTCGGTGACCTCGTGGGCCTTGAGACCGAAGAGGAACATGTTCTCGTCACCCAGCACGTCGTGCATCTCCACGTTGGCTCCGTCCAGGGTGCCGATGGTCAGCGCGCCGTTCATCATGAACTTCATGTTGCCGGTGCCGCTGGCCTCCTTGCCGGCGGTGGAGATCTGCTCGGAGAGCTCGCTGGTGGGCATGAGCTTTTCGGCCAGGGAGACCCGGTAGTTCTCCAGGAAGACCACCTGCAGCCGGTCCTTGCAGGCGGGGTCGGCGTTGACGGTGGCGGCCAGGGAGTTGATGAGGTGGATGATCCGCTTGGCCACCGCGTAGCCGGGGGCAGCCTTGGCCCCGAAGAGGTAGACCCGGGGAGTGAAGGTGAAGTGGGGATCGGCCTTGAGACGCTGGTAGAGGTAGGTGATGTGCAGCACATTGAGCAGCTGACGCTTATACTCGTGCAGCCGCTTGACCTGCACGTCGAAGATGGCGTCGGTGTTGAGCACCACGCCGCTCTCCCGGGCCACATAGGCGGCGAAGTCCCGCTTGTTCTGCGCCTTGATCTCTCCAAGGCGATCCAGGACCCCGGCATCGTCCTTGTACTTCTCCAGAAGGGAGAAATACTCGGGCTTGAGCAGGTAGTTCTTGCCCTTGCCGATGCACTCGCGCAGCAGCGCGTGGAGCCGGGGGTTGCACTCGGCCACCCAACGGCGGTGGTCGATGCCGTTGGTCACGTTGAGGAACTTCTCCGGCGTGCGCACGTAGGCGTCGTGGAAGACTTCTCTCTTGAGGATGTCGGAGTGGAGGGCGGACACGCCGTTGACGGCGTAGCAGGTGGCCACGCAGAGGTTTGCCATGCGCACCTCGCCGCCCCAGATGATGGCCAGCTTTTCCACCCGGGACATGTCCCCGTGGAAGAAGTCGGTGAGCTGCTGCTGGTAGCGGTTGCTGATCTCCACCAGCAGCTGCCAGATCCGGGGCAGCAGGCTCTCGATGAGCTGCTGGGGCCAGCGCTCCAGGGCCTCGGCCATGACGGTGTGGTTGGTGTAGGCAACCGTGCGGGTAACGATGTACCAGGCCTCCTCCCAGCTGTACCCCTCCTCGTCCAGGAGGATGCGCATGAGCTCGGGGATGACCAGGGTGGGGTGGGTGTCGTTGATCTGGATGACGTGCTTGAGGTGGAAGTTGCGCAGGGTACCGTACTCGGCGCGGTGCTTGCGCACGATGGACTGCACTGTGGCCGAGACGAAGAAGTACTGCTGCTTGAGGCGCAGGGACTTGCCTTCATAGTGGTTGTCGTCAGGGTAGAGGACCTTGGCGATAACTTCCGCCATGGCCTGCTGCTCCACCGCCTTGAGGTACTCACCCCGGGAGTAGAGGGACATATCCACCGGCACGGGGCTCTTGGCGTCCCACAGCCGCAGCAGGTTTACGTGCTCGGTCCGGTAGCCGGCGATGGCCATGTCCTTGGGGATAGCCAGCACCGACTGGTAGCCGGTGTGTTCCACATGGTGGTTGCCCGCCTCGTCCCACACGTCTTTGACCTCGCCGCCGAAGCGGACCTCCTCGGTCTCGTCCATCTTGGGGATGAGCCATGCGTCGCCCAGGCCCAGCCAGTTGTCGGCTAGCTCCACCTGCTCGCCGTCCACGATCTTCTGCTTGAAGATGCCCAGTTCATAGCAGATGGAGTAGCCCGTGGCGGGAATCTCCAGAGTGGTCATGGACTCCAGATAGCAGGCGGCCAGACGGCCCAGACCGCCGTTTCCCAGGCTGGCGTCCGGCTCCACCTCAAAGAGGTCCCTGGCGTTGAAGCCAAGACCCTCGATGGCCTTGGTCAGAGGCTCCACCACCCCCAGGTTGAAGGCGTTTTTCATCAGGGAGCGGCCCATCAAAAATTCCAGAGAGAGGTAGTGTACCTGCCGGGCATGTTCGTCCCGGACCCGGTCCGCCGTCTCCATCTGATAGGCAGACATGATGTCCCGCAGCACAAGCGCGCAGGCCTTGAACATATAGGCGGGAGTGGCCTCATCCACGTCTCGGCCGAAATTGCGGCGCAGCTTGCCCACGATCAGGTCGGTCAGCTCCGCTTTTGTATACTGTCGCATTGCCATTGATCCCATCTCCAATCATTGATACCAGGATATAAAAAATGGGTGCCTGCGGGTCGGGAAATCCGGCCCGCAAGGCACCTATTTTATCACGGACTCAGCCGAGTGTCAACCAACCGTAAATCTCCAGATACGCTGCGGCAGAGCGCGTCCAGGAGAAATCAGCGGTCATGGCGTTCTTCATGAGCGCCTTCCACGCCTTCTGATCGTTGTGATAGAGGTCCACCGCTTCCCGAATGACCCAGACCATGTCGTGGACATTGATGTCCGCGAAGGTAAAGCCGTTTCCGCCGGGGGCCATGTGAGGCACCACCGAGTCCCGCAGACCGCCGGTTTCCCGGACGATGGGCAGGGTGCCGTAACGCATGGCGATCATCTGGCTGAGCCCGCAGGGCTCCGCGATGGACGGCATGAGGAACAGGTCTGCCCCGCCGTAGATGGCGGTGGACAGGGAGGATGAATACATGATCTTGGCGGCAAAGCGGCCGGGATACTGATTCTGGGCGTGGCGGAAGGTCTCCTCGAAGTTCCAGTCGCCGGTGCCCAGCACCACCATCTGCACGTCCATGCCCATGATCTCGCTCAGGGCGGCGGAAACAAGCTCAAAGCCCTTGTGCTTGACCAGCCGGGACACACAGGCGATGATGGGTACATTGGGATTGACGTTGAGCCCCACAGCCTCCTGGAGGGCGGCTTTGCACTTCTTCTTGCCGGCCATGCTCCTGGCGGAGAAGTGCTGGATGAGCCCGGGGTCCTTGGCGGGATCGTAGAGGGCGGTGTCGATGCCGTTGAGGATGCCCCGCAGCTTGTGGCGGTTGTCGGACACCACCCCGGCCAGGCCGTGGGCGAAGAAGTCATACTGGAGCTCCGAAGCGTAGGTGGGGGAGACGGTGGTCACATAGTCGGCGGCGTAGATGGCCCCCTTCATCAGGTTCACATCCCCGTGGTACTCCAGCATGTGCTCGTGGAGGTACCCGGCGTTCAGGCCGAACAGGTCCCGCAGGGTCTCCTTGCCGTACCGGCCCTGGTATTCGATGTTGTGGATGGTGTATACGCTCTTGGTGCCGCTCAGCTCCGGGATGCGCTGGCGCTCTTCCAGCAGGTAGATGGGCACCAGGGCGGTCTGCCAGTCGTTGCAGTGGAGGATGTCCACATGGAAGCCCACATGGGCGGGCGTCTCGATCACCGCCCGGGAGAAGAAGCCGAAGCGCTCTCCGTCATCATAGTGGCCGTAGACCTGGGCGCGCTTGAAGTAGTACTCGTTGTCCACGAAGTAGTACGTCACGCCGTCCTTCTTCAGCTCGAAGAGACCACAGTACGGAGTCCGCCATGCAAGGCGCACGCCCCAGTTGGTCAGATAGGTCATCTGCTCGCGCCACTCCTGACCCACGCCCTCATAGAGGGGCAGGATAACCCGCACGTCGTGCCCGGCCGCAGCCAGGGCCTGGGGTAGGCTGCCCGCCACGTCCGCCAGGCCGCCGGTCTTGATAAAGGGAGCTACCTCCGAGGAGGCAAACAGTATATTCATATCACAAATCCTCTCTGCTCTCGCTTATACGATCTCGCCCTTGGCGATGGCCAGGGGGTAGGTCTTGTGGCCCATGAGCATCCGCCCCGGGTTGACCCGCACGTTCTTGTCGGTGATGGCGTATTTGAGCACCGCACCGGCCTGGATGGTGGTGCCCTGCATAAGGATGCAGTTTTCCACCCGGGCGCCCTTCTCCACCCGCACATTGCGGGAGAGGATGGAGCCGACCGCCTCGCCCTCGATGATACACCCGTCGGACACCAGGGAGTTGACCGACAGGGACTCGGGCCCGTAGTAGGTGGAGGGGTTGGACTGATCCTTGGTTTTGATGGGACGGGCAGGGTCAAAGAGCTGGGCACGCACTGCGGGGTCCAGCAGCTCCATGCTCCGGGCGAAATATCCCGCCACCGACTGCAGTCTGGCGGCGTACCCGTCGTAGAGGTAGGGGGAAATCTTCAGCTTGCCCACGGCATTGAGCAGCACCCCCTGGCTGAAGGAGGGGATATTGTGGGCGTCGCAGTGGTCCACCAGGGAGAGCAGCAGACTCTTGGAGAGAATATAGACCTCCAGGGACTCATAGCCCACCGCGGTGAAGGGGTGGACCGACACGTCGCTGACGAAGCCGTCGGCGCCCACGGTGAAGTAGTCGGAGCCCCGGGGGTCGCCCTTGGGGGAGCTGGTGCAGACCGCCGTGATGTCGGCCCCGGACTTCAGGTGGTGCTCAAACACATCCCGCAGCGGCAGGTTCATGGCCAGGTCGCCTCCGGCCAGCACCACATAGTCCTGCCGGATGTTGGTCAGGTAGGAGCGCACCCCGGCCAGGGCGTCCATCCGGCCCCGGTAGATACCGTCAGCCTTATGGGCGTAGCCGAAGGGGGGCAGGATGCGCAGGCCGCCGTGCTTGCGGGAGAGGTCCCAGTCCTTGCCCGAGCCCACATGGTCCAGCAGGGACTGGTAGTTGGCGTGGACGATGAGACCCACGTCGGTCAGTCCCGCGTTGACCATGTTGGAGAGAATGAAATCGATGACCCGGTAACGTCCGCCGTAGGGGATGGAGCAGGTGTTGCGAAGCTGGGAGAGCTCGCGAAGCTCCGGGTTGGAACGGTAGGCAAAGATAATGCCGTGCAGCTCGTTGATCATGCCTGGATGCCTCCCTTCACGTCACGGGTGATCATGGCGTTGGCGTTCACCACAGCGCCGTCCCCCACGTTCAGATTCTGGGCGACGACGGCGATGCCCCAGTCGTCGGCGTTTTCCGCCTCCGACGGCGGCGTGCCCACCCTGGCGCCTGCGCCGATGACCGCGTTCTCCGCCACGATGGCATACTCCACCACCGCACCCTTCTTGACCACCACGCCGGGCATGAGGATGGAGTAGTGGACTCTCGCGCCCTCCTCCACCGTGACCGAGCTGAAGAGCACCGAGTTCTCCACATCGCCCCAGATCTCGCAGCCGCCGGTAACCATAGAGTGGGAGATATGGGCCTTGGGACCGGTGAAGTGGGGGGGCTTGGTGGGGGTGCGGGCGTAGATGGGCCACTCGGTATCGTAGAGGTCGAAGCCGTTGGAAACCGAGAGCATATCCATGTTGGCGTCCCACAGGGAATTGATGGTGCCCACGTCCTTCCAGTAGCCGTGGAAGCGGTAGGCTGTCATCTTTTCCCCGGCCGAGAGCATGGCGGGAATGATATTCTTGCCGAAGTCGTTGCTGGAGTTCTCGTCGGCCTCGTCGGCGAGCAGGTACTCGCGCAGCTTGGACCAGGTGAAGATGTAGATGCCCATGGAGGCCAGGTTGCTCTTGGGCTCCTTGGGCTTCTCCTGGAACTCATAGATGTCGTCGTTTTCATCCACATTCATAATGCCAAAGCGGCTGGCGTCGGACATGGGCACTTCCAGCACCGAGATGGTGCAGGCCGCGCCCCGCTCCTTATGGACCCGGAGCATATCCGAGTAGTCCATCTTGTAGATGTGGTCGCCGGACAGGATAAGCACATAGTCCGGGTCGTAGAGCTCAATAAAGCCCATGTTCTGGCAGATGGCGTTGGCGGTGCCCTTGTACCAGGTGCCCTGGTCGCCCGCCCGCATGTAGGGCGGGAGGATATGTACGCCGCCGTCGGACCGGTCCAGGTCCCAGGGCTGGCCGGTGCCGATGTAGGCATTGAGCTCCAGCGGCTGGTACTGGGTCAGCACACCCACGGTGTCGATACCGGAATTGACACAGTTGGAGAGGGGAAAGTCGATGATGCGGTACTTGCCCCCAAAGGGGACGGCTGGCTTGGCCACATGGCTGGTCAGGGCGTAGAGACGGCTTCCCTGTCCTCCGGCCAGCAGCATGGCGACACATTCCTTTTTCATTCTGATCACTCCTGAATTGATTGAAGTGGTGTTAGCAAAGGGGTTAGGGGCGCTGCTTCTTCTTCGCGGGGGCTTTCTTCACCGGGGCCTTGGCCGCGGCGGCCTTGCGCCGGGGCGGGAACTTCCGGGCGCAGCGGTAGATCATGGCGGACATGGGAGGCAGGTCCAGCACCAGGGACTGCTCCATGCCGTGGCTCTCCACATACTCGCTCTTTACCATTCCCGCGCTCCCCAGACCCTGGCCGCCGAAGGCCGGGTCGTCCGAGGAGAAGACCCGCTCATATTGCCCGGCCACCGGAGCGCCCAGCCGGTAACCCTGCCGCTCCACCGGGGAGAAGTTGCACACGGTGAGCAAAAAGTCCCCCGCTTTGTTGCGCCGCAGGAAGGAGATGCAGTTGTTCTGGTTATCGTCGGCACAGATCCACTGGAAGCCCTCCCAGGAGAAATCCTCCTCCCAGAGCTGGCTGTGGCTGAGGTAAAAGGCGTTGGCCGCCTTGAAGAAGGACTGGATGTCCCGGTTCTCCTTGTTCTCCAGCAGGTGCCAGTCCAGAGAGTGCTCATAGTGCCACTCGTTCCACTGGCCGAACTCACTGCCCATCATCAAAAGCTTCTTGCCCGGATGGGTGAGCATATAAGTGTAGAACACCCGCACCCCGGCGAACTTCTCCTCGTAAGGTCCGGGGATCTTGTTGAGGAAGGAGCCCTTCATGTGCACCACCTCGTCGTGGGAGAGAGGCAGAATGAAGTTCTCGGAGAAGGCGTACATCAGAGAGAAGGTGATGTCCTTGTGGTTGAACTGCCGGAAGTAGGGGTCCAGCTTCATGTAGTGGGTGATGTCATTCATCCAGCCCATGTTCCACTTGAGATTGAAACCCAGTCCACCCGCGTCCACGGGGTGGGATACCATGGGCCAGGCGGTGGACTCCTCGGCGATCATCATCACATCGGGGTGGGCGGCAAAGATGCCGGTGTTGAGATCCCGGATGAACTCAATGGCTTCCAGGTTCTCCTTGCCTCCGTACTGGTTGGGCATCCACTCTCCATCCCGGCGGCTGTAATCCAGGTACAGCATGGAGGCCACCGCATCCACCCGCAGACCGTCGATGTGGTACGCGTCCAGCCAGAAATGGGCCGAGGAATAGAGGAAGGAGCGCACCTCGTTGCGCCCAAAGTCAAATACCCGGGTGCCCCAGTCAGCATGCTCGCCTTTGCGGGGATCGGCGTATTCATAGCAGGCCTCGCCGTCAAACTCATAGAGGCCGAAGGCGTCCTTGGGAAAGTGGGCGGGCACCCAGTCCAGGATCACGCCCACCCCCGCCTGGTGGAGCTGATCCACCAGATACATGAAGTCATGGGGCGTGCCGAAACGGCTGGTAGCCGCGAAGTATCCGGTACACTGGTAGCCCCAGGAGGCGTCCAGCGGGTGCTCAGTCACTGGCATGAGCTCCACATGGGTGAACCCCATCTCCTTGACGTAGGGCACCAGGTAACGGGCCATATCCCGGTAGGAGAGGAACTCGTCCTCCCCGGTGCGCCGCCAGGAGCCCAGGTGGACCTCATAAATATTCAGCGGCTGGTCGTAGATGGGCTTGGCGGCCCGTCGGCGGAGCCACGCCCCGTCCCCCCATTCATAGCCGCTCAGATCGTACAGCTTGGACGCCGTGCCCGGCCGGGTTTCGGCGTGGAAGGCATAGGGATCGGCCTTGGCCAGCACGCGGCCGTCGGCGGCACGCACGGCGTACTTATATGTATCGTACCGCCCCAGTCCGGGGATGAACCGCTCCCAGACGCCGCCCTCCAGACGTGTCATGGGATGGCTGTCCGTATTCCAGCCGTTGAAGTCGCCCATCACCGCCACGTGGGAGGCGTGGGGAGCCCAGACCCGGAATATATATCCATCCTGCCCGTCCTGCGAGCAGGGATGGGCGCCTAAATATTCCTGAACGTGATTGTTTTTCCCCTCCAGGAACAGGGAGAGGGGTGTTTCCTTCGCCGCTACCGGCGAATTCTTTCGTGGAGCCATAGGACACCTCCGTGTATGGAAAATTCTACAAATTATAAGGAATATGTCAAAAAATTGACACAAAGAGACATATTTGACGCCAGTAATTTGTATAAAGTATACAACACATAGGGACACTAGTCAAGGCGTTGTTCGGTTTTTTTTCCAGGGAATGCTGGGACAGAATGGTATCCGCTCCATCCCGTGGAAACGGGGGTGGAGCGCTGGAGTACCTGGCCGCGTGAAAAACCGCCCCTTAGTCCAACACTGGGACAAGGGGCGGAGTGGGGTCAATATCCATTGTGGGCGGCCTCCAGCCGCTCCAGGGCTTTGCGCAGAAAGTCCCGCTGGGTCTCGTAGCCTTCTTCCCCCAGGCGGGTAAAGCACTCGCCCAGAATCAGGGAGAGCTGGCAGGAGAGATGAGGGGCGGAGTACATCCCCTCCTGATTATAGTATTGAGCGGTCTCCGCCAGCTCACGAGCCTGGGCCACCTCACCCCGGGCGAGGGCCTCCCGGGCGGCATAGGCGCCCGCGTAGGCGTGGAGCAGATACCCTTCGTCGGTGGTACCGGCCTTCTTGTCGGCTTCCAGCGCGGCCAGACAGTCCAGCCACCGTCCCGAGCGGAAGGCGGAGCGGGCCTCGTCCAGACCGTCGGGGGCGGTGCCGTCGGACACCACGGCGTCGGAAAGGAAATAGCCCGTGGGCAGCCCAAGGGCGCCCGCCAGGTATTCCAGCGTGCGCACCGAGGGGGTGGCCGAGTCGTTTTCAATCTTAGAGAGCATATTGCGGGTGATATAGTCTCCCACCAGCTCCTTCTGGGTCATGCCCCGGGAGAGCCGGGCCTCCTTGATTTTCTGCCCCAGGGTCATGGTGTTCCTCCTGTCGTGGATAAAATTGCGTTTCCGTGGTTCAGTTTACCAGAATCAGGAGGGTTTTGCAAGAGCGGCAGGCACCCTTTGCGGGCTTCGGGGAAGGTTTTCTTCCCTCAGCCTGCCATGAATAGGGTCCTGAGGAAGCGCAGGAAGATCCCGGGTACGGTGAGCCGCTCCACCGCCTGGGCGGCCACAATGGGGATGGCCTCCCGTACCTGGCCGTTCACCAGTACCTTCATCTCACCCAGCTTCTGCCCCGCTTCCACCGGAGCTTCCACGTTCTCACACAGTGTAAGCTCGGTGGTTACGGCGTTGAGCTCGGTCTTCTCCACCAGAATACGGCTGGAGCGGGACAGGACGCCCTGGACCTGAGCCTGTTCACCCAGCAGTACGTCGATGGGGGGTAGAGCCTGGCTGGGGTAGACGTCGGTGAGGGTGTAGTTGGCGAAGCCAAAGTTGAGCAGGGCCTGGGCGGAGGCAAAGCGCACATCGGAGGTGGGGGCCTTCAGAATCACCGCGATGAGCTCCATCCCGTCCTTCTCCGCCGTGGCAGAGAGGCAGTAGAGGGCGGCATCGGTGGAGCCGGTCTTGAGCCCCGTGGCCCCTTCATAAAAGCGGATGAGCTTGTTGGTGTTTACCAGCTGGAAGGCCCCGTCCCGGATGGAGTCCATCCAGATGGTGGTGAATTCCCGGATGCCGGGGTGGTTGAGGATCAGCTCCCGGCTCATCACGGCGATGTCGTGGGCGCTGGTGAGATGCCCCGCGGCGGGTAGGCCCGTACAGTTTTGGAAGGCAGTGTCCGTCATGCCCAGCTCGGCGGCTCGGCGGTTCATAAGGGCCACGAAGCTCTCCTCGCTGCCCGAGAGATGCTCAGCCAGGGCTACGGCGGCGTCGTTGCCGGACACCACTGCCACCGCCTTGAGCATGTCCCGGACGGTAAACTGCTCTCCCTGCTCCATATAGGTCTGGGAGCCGCCCATGCCTGCGGCGTGGGCGGAGACCGTCACCAGATCGTCCAGGCTCACTCGGCCCTCATCCACCGCCTCCATCACCAGCAGCAGGGTCATCACCTTGGTGACGCTGGCGGGCTCCAGCTTATCGTGGGAATTCTGCTCATATAAAATGGTGCCGGTCTCTTTTTCCATCAGAATGGCGGCGCCCGCATCCACGGCTGGGGCGGACGCGGCCCGGGCCGGGGACAGGAGCGGCAGCATGAGTACGGCGGCCGAGAGCAGGGCCGCGGCATATCGTTTCATGGGCGTTCTCCTCCGTATCAGCGATGATTGGGACTGTTCAGAGGATATGGAAAAGCCGGGAGTTCTATACGGCGCGAAAAAGTTTCCTGTGTCATGGGGCAGTTTTTAAGAAATTCTTTCGTTTGCCCTGCCCGCCTTGACTTCCGATACGGCGGACCATACAATAAAGAAAAATATTGACGAAAGGAGGGGAATTAAGGTGGGACCTTCCTCACTGACCGGGAAAAGCTCCGCCCGCCAGCGTGGAAAGCGGCTCTCCAGCGGATGGGACGGACGCATCCCGCCGCTGCTGCGGGACTTGCTGCCCCTTTTTTTCTTCCCGGTGATGATCTTTTACCAGGAGATGGTGGTGAAGGTGTGGGCCTTCGGCACCCTCTTCAACCGGGGAACCTGGTTTACCCTTCTGTTCTCCGCGGCCCTGGGCATTTTGTTTGATCTCGCGTGCTGTCCGCTGAAAAAGCGGGGCAGGGTGAGACTTGCCCGGGTCCTGGCCTGCCTGGTGACGGTGTGGATGATGGTGCAGACGGTCTATTACACCATCTTCCGCATGTTTATGACCGTCTACTCCGTGGGCACCGCCGGAAAGATCTGGACCTTCTGGCGGGACATCCTGGACGGCCTGGCCAAGGCCTGGCTGCCCCTTATCCTGCTGGTGTTGCCGGTGGTGCTGCTGTTCTGGAAGGGACGGGCGGTACTGACCGAGCGGCGGGTGAAGAAACGGACCATGGGGCTGCTGGCGGCCTTCGCGGTGGTATTCCATCTTCTGGCGCTGCTTTCCATCAACCTGAGTGCCAGCGGGGGCATCTCGCCGGCCTACCTCTATCACCAGGAGTTCATCCCCGACCTCAGCGTGTCCAACTTCGGGGTGATGACCACCCTGCGGCTGGATGTGGGGCGGCTGCTGGGCCTGGGCGGCTCCGGCGTGCCGGAGAGCGAGACCACGCCGCCCCCCGCCACCCCCTCGCCTACCCAGCCCCAGACCTCCCCCGACCCGGAGGCCTCTCCTACCCCTACGCCGGTGGTCTACGGTCCCAACGTAATGGAGGTGGACCTGGGCGCCTTGGCCGCCGAGGGCGGCGACGAGACCCTGCGCAAAATGGCGGCCTACTTCGGCAGTCGGGAGCCCACCATGCAAAACGAGTACACCGGCCTCTTTGAGGGGAAAAATCTCATTTGGTTCACCGCCGAGGGTTTCTCCCGCTTTGCCGTGGACGAGGAGGTCACCCCCACCCTCTATAAACTTGCCAACAGCGGCTTTGTCTTTGAGAACTTTTACAATCCCCTCTGGTGGGTCTCCACCTCCGACGGGGAGTATGTGGCCACCACCTCGCTCATCCCCAAGTCGGGGGTGTGGTCCATGTACGTCTCGGGCAGCAACAACATGTACTTCGCCATGGGCAACCAGCTTAGGGCCCTGGGATACGACACCCGGGCCTACCACAACCATACCTACAACTACTACCGCCGGGATGTGTCCCACCCCAACCTGGGCTATGTCTACAAGGGCCTGGGCAACGGCCTGGACGTAAAGGCCACCTGGCCCGAGTCCGACCTGGAGATGATGGAACTCACCCTGCCCGAGTATGTGGGGGAGGAGCCCTTCCACGCCTACTACATGACGGTCAGTGGTCACATGAACTACACCTTCATCGGCAACACCATGGCCACCAAGCACCGCAACGAGGTGGGCTACGAGGATCACAGCGAGAACTTCCGGGCCTACCTGGCCTGCCAGATGGAGTTGGACCGGGCCCTGGAGTATACCCTCAACTATCTGGAGGAAGCGGGCGTGCTGGAGGACACGGTGATCGTCCTCTCCGCCGACCACTACCCCTACGGACTCTCACAGGAGGTGCTGGATGAGCTCAACGGTGGGCCCCTGGATATGCGCTTTGACGTCTACCGCAGCACGCTCATCCTCTGGTGCGCCGACATGGAGGAGAGCGTAACGGTGACCAAGCCCTGCTCCAGCCTGGACATTCTGCCCACCCTCTCCAACCTCTTCGGCCTGGAGTACGACTCCCGGCTGCTCATGGGCCGGGACATCCTCTCTGACAGCCCCGCTCTGGTGGTCCTCTCCGACCGCAGCTTTATCACCGACTTGGGCCGCTACGACTCCCAGGCCGACCACTTCACCCCCAACGAGGGGGTGGAGGTGCCCGAGGGCTATGTGGTCTCCACCCTCAAGCAGGTCAATGACATGTTCTCCTACTCCCGCCTGGTGCTGGAGCAGGACTTCTACGGCAAGCTGGGACTGACCCACGACACGCCATAAATAAGAAAAAGCCCGTGGCCCCGCCATACTGGCGGGGCCACGGGCTTTTGTGTGCTCAGGAGAGGGAACGCAGCTCCAGGCAGGTGCTTTTGTACTCCTCCCGAAAGCAGCTCTCCCGGTTCCACAGGAAGGTGAAGTCATGGCGGATATCTACGCCGGGGATGGGGATGGTCCGCAGCAGGCCCTGCTCCAGCTCCCGCTCCACCGCCGCGCGGTACAAAAAGGCCACGCCGCAGTCTTGGACCAGCAGGCTCACCAGAGCGTGGACATTGCCCACCTCGGTCACGTGGGCGAAGTCGGTGATGCGCAGGTGGTGGGCCGCCAGTGTCTTCTCCAGGATCTCCCGGGTGCCCGAACCCTCCTCCCGCACCAGCAGCCGCTCGCAGAGCAGGTCCTCCAGACCCACTACCTCCCCGGAAAACACATGGCCCGAGGCACACACCGGGAGATAGGGCTCACTGCGGTCCACCAGAGTCTCAAAGCCCGAGGAGACAAAGTACCCCTCCACCAGGGCAAAGTCGATCTCTCCCAGGCGCAGCTTGTCGAGCAGGGTGCGGGTGTTGCCAAAACGCACCACCAGGTCGGTGTCCGGGTGGGCCTTGAGGTACCGGCTCAATGCGCCCACCACCGCGTACTCCCCGATGGTCATGGTCACCCCGAATACCAGGGTGCGCTTGCCGCTTCCCGCCTCGTGCATCCGACGCTGCATAGCCTGCTCGTCGTTTTCAAGACCCTGCATGGTCCGGAGGAGGACCTCTCCCGCCGGAGTGAGGGCCACATGCCGCCCCTCCCGGGAAAAAAGAGAGACGCCGTAGTGCTCCTCCAGATGGTGGATGTGCTGGGACACCGCCGGCTGGGTGATGTGAAGCTCCTCCGCCGCGGCAGTAAAGCTCATGTGCCGGCACACCGCCAGAAAGGTCTGGATGCGAAAGTCCAGCATGGCGCGCCTCCTCTCCCGGGTTAGCCCCGGTATATTCTGGGATTATGATAATATATCCTTATGCTTATATCAAGATATATCATTTTATTTTTTGCGTGGAGGCGTATATAATCAGTCCCGCCATATTTTCCAGATTTGACCGCCTGCGAGCGGGCGGAGAGAAGAGAGAGGAGCGGGGTTTGCGTTGAATTTTGTGAAGAAAAACGGATGGGGGATCGTCCTGTGCCTGGCGGTGGCCGTGCCGTCCTGGTTTCTGGGCAAGGCCTTTCCCATCATCGGCGGCGCCGTCATCGCCATTCTGGCGGGCATGGTGCTCAGTCTGCTCATCCAGGACAAGTCCCGGGTGGAGGGAGGCGTGAAATTCGTCTCCAAAAAGGTGCTGCAGTGGGCGGTGGTCCTGCTGGGCTTCGGCATGAACCTCAATGTGGTGGTGCAGACGGGAAAGCAGTCCCTGCCCATCATTTTGTGCACCATTTCGGTCTCCCTGATCACGGCCTTTCTGCTGAGCCGGTGTATGCGTATTCCCGGCAAGGTGGCCACCCTGGTGGGGGTGGGCTCCTCCATCTGCGGCGGCTCTGCCATCGCCGCTACCGCCCCGGTCATCGAGGCCGACGAGGAAGAGGTGGCCCAGGCCATCTCGGTCATCTTCTTTTTCAACGTTCTGGCCGCCCTGATCTTCCCCTCCCTGGGGCAGCTCATTGGCTTTGACACGTCCTCCGGCGAGGCCTTCGGCATCTTTGCCGGCACCGCCGTCAACGACACCTCCTCCGTCACCGCCACTGCCGCCACCTGGGACAGCATGTGGAACCTGGGCACCGCCACCCTGGACAAGGCCGTCACCGTCAAGCTCACCCGCACCCTGGCCATCATCCCCATCACCCTGGTGCTGGCCTTCCTGCGCACCAGAAGGGCCGGCGAGGGCAAAACGGTGGACATGAAGAAGATCTTCCCCTTCTTCATCCTGTTTTTTATCGGTGCGTCGGTCATCACCGCTGTAGCAGTGAACCTGGGCGCTGACGCCGGGGTGTTCGACCCGGTCAAAGAGCTGAGCAAGTTCCTCATCGTCCTGGCCATGGCCGCCATCGGCGTGAATACCAATATCGTCAAGCTGGTCAAAAGCGGCGGCAAGCCCCTGGCCCTGGGCGCCTGCTGCTGGGTGGCCATCACCGCCGTGAGCCTGCTGCTCCAGTGGGCCATGGGCCTGATCTAAACAGTATGACGACAAAAGACCGGCCCGCCTTCTGGCGGGCCGGTCTTTTATTTCTGCTCCCGGTCTTTCTTGGGGCTGACGATGATGGCGACGACCGCCAGCACCAGACCCGCCACGGAGACCCAGATGGGGGAGTCGGGGATGACCATACTCAGCACGATGAGCACGGCCGCCGCCGCGATGAGAGCCAGTGCAATGTACTTTTTCATGGCAGAGCCTCCTTTTTTCATGAGGATAGCATAAAAAGTTTCCCTTGTCGAGTGGAAAGAAAGACGGTATAATAAAATTTCAGGAATTTTACGGATGGAGGGGAATCAAATGGAAGAGCTGTATCTGCCCGTGCTCTCCCACTTCCAGAACGGAAATGTGTGGACCGCCAGCGCGGGCAAGCTGCGCTATCGGGCCGCGGGAGGGGAGACCATCGCTGCGGAGGTCTGGCAGGGACCGTGGAACCTGGAGTTGGCCGAAATCGAGGAGAAGCGGGAATTTCCCCTGACGGAAGAGGGTATCGACCAGCTCAGAGCATGGCTGCTCACCTGGGCGGAGGAGATGAACGCCCGGCCCGAGGAGACGCTGGAGCAGACCCTGGAGCGCAGGGACGCGCGCGTCCATTCCGCTGAGCAGCAGGCGCAGCAAACAAACTGAGACTACCATGATGGCTGGAAAGGACCTGAAGATACCGCTATGAAACTCACTCCCGCAATCGTGATCAAACGCATTCTGGCCTATTGCCTGGGCCTTTTTATTATGGCGCTGGGCGTCTCGCTGTCGGTGCTCTCCGATCTGGGCGTCTCGCCCATGAGCTCCATCCCCTATGTGCTCAGCCAGATCGTCCCCGCTATCTCCATGGGCACGTTCACCACGGGACTGTTCTGCTGCTACATCGCCATCCAGGCCGTGCTGCTGGGCAGAAAATTCCATCCGGTACGACTTCTGCAGATCGTAGGCTCCTTCATTTTCGGCTGGTTTGTGGATCTGACCAACTTCCTGACCGGCTTCCTCCCCGTACCGGGCAACTACCTCATGCAGCTTATCTGGCTGGTTCTGGGTATCGTCTGCGTGGCCCTGGGCATTTTCCTGTATATCGCCCCCAAGCTGCCCGCGCTGCCCGGCGAGGGGGTCATGCAGGCAATTTCCGAGAAGTACCACATCCCACTGCACTGGGCCAAGATGGGCTTTGACGTGACGGTGACCGTCATTGCCATCGTCCTCTCGCTGATCTTCTTCCATGGCCTCAACGGCATCCGGGAGGGCACGGTGCTGGCGGCCCTGGGTGTGGGCAAGGTGCTGGGCGTGGTGATGAAGCTGGGGGGGCAGCAGCTGGACTACTTCCTGGGCAAGGAGAGCGTCACGGCAGCTCAAGCGTGAAAGAAGGAGGGCGCAGCCATAAGCTGCGCCCTCCTTTTATTGCCTTTAGCCGCTCAGAGAGCGCTTGTGTCCCGCAGGAGCTTTTCCTCAATGGCTCGCCGGCGCAGGAGATAGTAGACAAAGCCGGTGAGGTCGGCCAGAAACCACCCGATGGGCACCGACCACCAGATGCCCACCACTCCGATGGCGGGGACGGCCGAGAGGGTATAGGCCAGCAGCACCCGGGTGCCCAGAGAAATCACCGTGAGTACTACGCTCATGGCCGGCATAGCCACGGCGCGGTAGAGACCATAGAGGAGGAACAGACAGCCGATGCCCAGGTAGAAAGCACCCTCAATGCGAAGGTAGGTGACACCGATGGCGAGGATCTCGGTTTCCTCCGGCTCTACGAAGATGGTCATGAGCGGGTGGGCCAGCGCGAACACCACGCCAGAGATCACCAGACAGAACAGGATGGAAATGGTGACCGCCGAACGGATGCCGCTGCGGATTCGGTCGGGCTTGCGGGCCCCATAGTTCTGGGCCACAAAGGTGGAGAAGGCGTTGGCGAAATCCTGCACTGGCATATAGGCGAAGGAGTCAATCTTCACCGCCGCGGCAAAGGCGGCCATTACCGCCGGGCCAAAGGAGTTGACCCGGCCCTGAACCATGAGGATGCCGAAGTTCATCACCGACTGCTGGGCGCAGGTGAGGAGGGAGAACTGACTGATCTCCAGGATGCTCTCCCGCCGCAGGGTCATGTGCCGCCGAGCGGGGCGAAGCTGGGGGAACCGGGCCGCCGTATACAGCACCAGGCCCACCCCCGAGAGGTACTGGGCCGCCACCGTGGCTCCAGCAGCGCCCTCCACTCCCCAGTGGAAGACCACCACGAACAAAAGGTCCAGCACCACGTTGGTCACCGCGGAGACCCCCAAAAACAGTAGCGGCACCGAGGCGTTGCCGATGGAGCGCAGCAGGCAGGCAAAGTAGTTATAGAGAAAGGTGGCCGGGATGCCGAAGAAAATCACGAAGAGGTAGGCGCGCATGAGCGCGTAGTTTTCCACGGGCACTTGCAAAAGACCCAGGATCACATCCAGCAGCGCAAATACGGCAATGCTCAGCACCACCGCCAGGGCCGCGATGAGCACGAAGGAGGTGAAGATACTCTCCCGGAGCTTCTCCATATCCCGCTGGCCCCAGCGAATGGAAAAGACCGCGCCGCTGCCCATGGCCAGCCCCAGCAGGATCGAGGTGAGAAAGGTCATCAGGGTGTACGCCGACCCAACGGCCCCCAGGGCAGCCGTGCCCAGATAGCGGCCCACAATAAAGGTGTCCGCCACGTTATAAAACTGCTGGAGAAGATTGCCCAGGATCATGGGCAGGGAAAAGAGGAGCATGGTGCTGATCACCGGCCCCGCTGTCAGATCCCGCTGCATTTTCCTACCTCCCTCAGATCCGGGCGGCAGAGGCCCGGACGTGTATCCTCTATGATAAGCCTGTCCGGCCAAATACGCAAGGAGTTCTTTCCTGCCGATCGTTGACATCTCAGACGAGGCATAGTAGTATGCTCTCTAAAAGAACCGACAAGGAGTGAGCGGATATGTGCCAAGAAACGCAGAGAGTGGTCCGGCTGGAACCCAACCTGGTAGACTATCTTATCCCGGGCGGCGAGATGATCAACGACTTCCTGGGCCGGGGAGAGGGGGAGAAGGCCTGCTCCCAGATGTGGGTGGCCTCTCTGGTCACCTCTGCCCTGTGCCCGGGTACCACCACGGGGCTCTCCCGCCTGGCGGGGACGGGCCGCTTCCTGCGCGACTGCCTGGCCGAGAATGCCGCGCTCTGGCTGGGGGAGGAGCACGCCGCGCGCTGGGGCGCCGAGCTGGGCTTCTTGCTCAAGCTGCTTCATTCCAGGGACCGGCTGCTCATCCAGACCCATCCGGACGGGGAAAAGGCGCGGAAATACTTCGGCCTGCCCCGGGGGAAGGACGAGGCGTGGTATGTTCTGGACAGCAAGCCTGGCGCCTGTATCTGGCTGGGCTTCCGGCCCGGCGTCACGCCGGACCATTTCCGCGCCCTCATCGAAAAGCAGGACAGCGCCGGTATGCTGGAGTGCCTGCACCGTGTGGAGCTGCAGCCGGGGGAGGTGTATTTCATCCCGGCTGGAACCGTCCACGCCCTGGGCAGCAACTGTCTGGTGGCCGAGATCCAAGAGCCGGTGGATGTGACGCTGCGCACGGAGTATATCCGCCCTGACGGGTCCGTGCTGCCCAAGGAGAGCATGTACGGCGCAGCCGGGATGGATGGACTGATGGACTGCCTTACCTTTGATTGCCTGCCCCGGGTGGAGATGTTGGAACGTTACCGCGCAAGACCCGCCGGGGAGGGCTGCTGGAGAAGGCTCATCACCCGGCGGCAGACCAGCCGCTTTTACATGGACGAGCTGCGCCTGGCCCCCGGACAGGAGGAGACGGTGGAAAACCCCGCTTTCCAGGTGTGCCTTGTTCTGGAAGGGGAGGGGGAGCTGCGCTGGGATGGGGGCAGCCTGGCGGTGAAGAAGGGGGACGAGCTCTTCCTCCCCCACGGGGTGCCCCGCTGCCGCTGCACTACCTGCAGCGGCCTGCGGCTGCTGGTGTGCGGCGCGCTCGGAGAGAACGGATAAAAAAAGGTTTGCAACAGGAAACAAATATGGTAAAATAACAAAAAACGGAGGAGACAGGCAGCACGTTTTTGTGAAAGCTCCTCGAAAGGGAAGAGCGCAGAGCGCCGGACCGCCGGGACGGACGCGAGGTGGGGCGGGCGCCTGTGAAATATTAAGAAAGGGAGGCACATCACCATGGGAGACAAACGCGTGGGCATCAGCCAGATGAACAACGAGGCGCTCAAGAAGGAAGTCACCGAGCAGGGGCTTGCCCTGCTGGTGGAAGCAGGCAAGCTTACCCAGGCCGATCTGGCGGACGCGAAGGTGGAATTTGGATATCTGCTCGACATCCAGGACCACGGCATGGAGACCCTGTTCAAGGTCCTCCAGGGCGGCAACACCTACTACATCGGGTCCATGAACGGGGAGCTCTCCGTGTGGGACGCCGACGAGGACCAGTTTGCGGCTATGGTGGAGCTCATCGGTATGCAGTATCCAATCTGAGAGCCAGATCAAAAATCACCCAAAGCTGCCGCGGGAATACCCGCGGCGGCTTTTTTGCCCGAAACGTGCCTCGGACGGAAAGAGAAGCAAAAAGCACTGACATGGTTGCGTCCGGCATCGGGATATGGCATAATAGGACCATTCCCTGACGGAATATAGAGATAAAGGAGATGCCGTCATGCATCACACCCGCAACAGCTTTTCCAGCAAGATCGGCTTCGTGCTGGCCGCGGCCGGCTCGGCGGTGGGGCTGGGCAATATCTGGCGCTTCCCCTACCTGGCCGCGAAATACGGGGGCGGCATCTTCCTGCTGGTCTACCTGATCCTGGTGGTGTCCTTCGGGTTTTCACTGATGGTGGCGGAGATCGCCATCGGTAGAAAGACCGGACTGAGTGCGGTGGGAGCCTTCCGGGCCCTGGATAAACGGTTCTCCTTCCTGGGCTATCTCACCTCCATCGTCCCCATGATCATCTTCCCCTACTACTGCGTCATCGGCGGATGGGTGGCCAAATATCTGGCGGTCTACCTGACGGGCCAGGGCGCCCAGGCGGTGGAGGACACCTTCTTCAAGGGCTTTATCAGCCAGCCGGTGGAGCCGGTGCTCTGGCTGTGCGTGTTCGTGGGCGTCACCGCGGTGATTGTCTTTTTCGGCGTGCAAAAGGGCATTGAAAAGGCCAGCCGGGTGATGATGCCGGTGCTGGTGGTCCTCTCCGTGCTGGTCTCCCTGTACTCGGTGACCCGCCCCGGGGCCCTGGAGGGCATCAAATATTACCTCATTCCCGACTTCTCCCGCTTCTCCCCCCTGACGGTGCTGGCCGCCATGGGCCAGATGTTCTACTCCATGTCTCTGGCCATGGGCATCATGGTCACCTACGGCTCCTACATGAAAAAGGACAGTGACCTGGAGAAGGCGGTGTCCCAGATCGAACTCTTTGACACGGGCATGGCCTTCATCGCGGGACTTATGATCATCCCTGCGGTCTTTGCCCACTCTGACGGCGACGCCACCGCCCTCAACGCCGGGGCCAGCCTTATGTTCGTTACCCTGCCCAAGGTCTTTGCCGACGCGGGGGCCCTGGGATATGCCTTTGGCGCGGTGTTCTTCCTGTTGGTGCTCTTTGCAGCCCTTACCTCCTCGGTGTCCCTTATGGAGACGGTGGTGTCCATCCTCCAGGACAAGTTCCACTGGAACAGGAAGAGGACCTGCCTGTTGGTACTCATCGCCTGCCTGATCATTGCCCTGCCCTCCTCCCTGGGCTGGGGTGTTTGGAGCGGCGTGGTATTGCTGGGCAGAAATTTTCAGGACTTCTTCGACTTTATCAGCAACAGTGTACTCATGCCCATCGTGGCCTTCATCACCTGCCTTTTCGTAGGCTATGTGATGGGAACCAAGACGGTGGCCGAGGAGGTGCGCATCTCTTCGAAATTCCGCAGGGAGAGGCTTTTTACGGTCATGATCAAATTCGTGGCCCCTGTGTGTATCGTGCTGATCCTGGTCTCCTCGCTGCTGGACGCCCTCCATATCATCACCATTTAAGATCATTGGTGCATGCTAAAATAACCACACCTTCGGGTGTGGTTATTTTGTTAAAGGGGGTGGCTCCCGCGTCCCATGTGCCGAAAAAGGTCTTGTTTTGATGGTTGAAACCACCTGAAAAGAGGCATATAATGAATAAAATAGGACCGGGATGGAGGCAGACGCGGAGATGGAATACATAACAGTACGGGAGGCGGCCCGGAGATGGAACAGCTCCGAGAAGCTGATCCGGCAGCGCTGTGCCGCCGGACTGGTTCCGGGAGCCAGGAAATTCGGTGGCGCATGGGCTATCCCCGACGTACAGGAGAGTTCCTCTGACGAAACCTCTCCTGAGAGAGGAGAGAGCGCCGGCCCGTGTCCGGCGCTGATGCCACTGCTCAACTCGCCCTTCCCGCCGGGGCGGTGCCTGGAGTATATCGAAGGGATCGCTGATTCCCACATCCGGGACATCGCCCGCAGCGAGTATTTCTATTTCAGCGGGCAGCCCGAGGAGGCGGCCCGGCTGGCCGAGCTGTACCTGTCCGCTCCGGACCCGCAGCTGCGGCTCTCCGCCTGCCTTCTTTATGCCTACGCCAACCTGTCCACGGGTATGATCCAAAAAGCCCGATATGCGCTGACTGAGGTGCGCAGCATGCTCACCGATGTGAACGCGGATACCCCGCCGGAGCTGCGCGCGGCCGCCCTGTTTACCGTTACGGCGGCGGCGGTGCTGTTGCACCTGCCCCTGCCCCACGGGAGTGACGAGTTCTACAAAAGCATCAAACTCCTGCCGCCGGGACTCCGGCTGTTCGCCCTATATGTCCAGGCCCATTACACCTACATCCAGGGGGATTACGGAAAGAGCATTGGCATCCTGGAGACCGCTTTCGCCATGGAGACGGAAGTCTACCCCATCCCCCTCCTCTACATGCACCTGGCCGCCGTTATGGACTACATGAGCCTCAAGCAGCCGGATAAGGCCGAGGAACATCTGCGCAAGGCGTGGCACCTGGCCCAGCCGGACGATCTGATCGAGGGCTTCGGCGAACACCACGGACTGGTGGGCGGTATGCTGGAGGCGGTGCTGAAAAAAGACTATCCAGAGGATTTCAAGCGCATCATTGCTATTACATACCGCTTTTCCGCTGGCTGGCGCAAGGTCCACAATCCGGTCACCGGCCACGACGTGGCCGACAATCTTACCACCACAGAGTTTGCCACTGCCATGCTGGCAGCCCGGGGCTGGACCAATCAGGAGATCGCCGACCATATGGGTATCTCCCCCAACACGGTCAAGCAGTACATCTCCAATACCCTGCAAAAATTGAATATACGCCAGAGAAAGGATCTCAAGCAGTATATGCTCCGATGAAGAAACCGGCAGGCATCGCTGACCAAAACGGGTTGTCCCCACCAAGGGGATAGCCCGTTTTTTTGTGCAAACGGGTGATGGCAGAGAGCTGGTTTCATGTTACAGTATAACCAGCAGAGCATGAGACGTCCTGTATTCTGGAGGAGGGAGGTATATGGCACAGACCAGACATTACGAGATCGAGGGTCTCTCTCTGGAGATCCCCCTGCGCTACGACGCACATTCGGGACTGTATATCGAGGAATATCCGGACTTTAAGGCCAACCCCGTCTACACGCCCCGCGGCAGCCCGGTGATGTTCATCGGCGAGGACCGCTGCCCCCACGCACAGAGCGTCGACGAAGAGGAGTGCCAGGACTGCGGCTCCTGCCGGTTTTTCGCCTCCGCCGGTGCGCATAGCTGGATCGGGGTGTGCCGCCACCCGGTGAGGCAAAAGCAGGGCGCCGGGGAAGGATGATCCGGACCACAGACTCCGCAGAACAAAACGCCACAGGCAACCATTCATGAGGGAGGGAAACCATGAAAAAACGACTGATGAGCCTTCTGCTCCTGGTGGGCATGGCGCTCTCGCTGCTGCCCGCCGCCAGCCTCCGGGCTATGGCCCTGGGCGGCAGCCTGCTGGGCGACGCCGATGGGGACGGCTATGTGAACATGGGGGACGTGTACCTGATCGAGGCGTACATCGCTGACCCCAGCACGGTCACTTCCATCGATACAGCCAATGCCGACGTGAACGGCGACAGCACCGTGGATGAGACCGACGCCGACCTTATCCGGGAGTACCTGGCCGGCAATATCCACCTGACGGACCAGTTCTGGACCGTCACCTTTGAGACAGACGGAGGGGGAACCATCGACCCCATCCAGGTAGGGAAGGGCTACGCCATCACCCAGGAGATCCCTGCCCCCGCCAAGGAGGGCTATATCTTCACCGGCTGGCAGATGGCTGACGGCCAGCCCTTCTACCAGAGCGAGCCGGTGATGAGCAACCTGACTCTCACCGCCACCTATCAGGCCATCGATCCCACCGAGCAGCTCTACATCGACTCCTTCGCCCTGACGGAGCAGGACCCGGCTTTGGAGCTGCGCGTGAGTGCCCCGGGTATGACGGCCGAGCAGGTCAAGGCTGCCCTCACCCTGCTCACCAAGGACGGCTCCGACCCGGTAGAGCTCATCGTCACCGCCCAGGGCGGCAACCTCTTCGGCGTCAAAGCGGATGGCGGCTTCCGGCCGGGGGGCACCTATGAGCTCACCATCGGTGACGGCCTTACCTTCGCCAAGGAGGACGGCTCCCTCTACGAGGACTACTATCGCACAGTTGCCCTTACCTTCACCAAGCAGGAGGAGGATACCATCCAGTTCAGCGACGACGTCATCTTCCTTCAGCATATCGACACCTACCACTACTACCTGAACCCCACGGACTCCAACCCCTACGGCCAGAGCCTGGAGGTGCTGGAGATCCCCATTTACGCCAGCGGTGAGACGGAGATCACCACCGGCCGCATCTCCACCATCGACTTTGATAGCCCGCTCAGCAACCTGGACCTCCAGGTGGGGGACGTGGTGTGCGTCTACGAGACGGTGGACCCCAGAAATCGGGACTACACCCAGGACCTCTATGAGGACGACGCCATCGCTTACATCCGCATCACCGATATAGAGCTAGGCGGCATCGAGGGCGGCTATACCACCCCCTCCTTCTACTACTTCGAGTCCCTGGGGGAGGAGGACCTGGACGAGGTGGTTCTCCTGCCCGACACCATCCCCTATCGGGTGGAGACCTTGCCCGCGGGGGGCAAGGGGACCACGGGCACTGTGGACGCCAACGGCTACGACCACGCCGCCAGGGCGGCCCTGGGCCTGACGGAGGCCCCGGCATTCAAGACCGGCGACCTGCTGGTGTTCTACGCAGAGGACTTCGCTGCCCTCAACGCAGATAGCTCCGCCGTCTACGCCAAGGTGACCGGCCTCACCGGCACCACCGTAGCCTATGAGATTATCGACAAGGACGACATCGAGGACCTCACCGGCGGGCTCTTCGTCAGCACCCCCATCAGTGTGGACGACCTGGACACCACCGCCCTGCAAAACGCCCTGGCCGCCGACCTGGCCGAGAGCGATTTCGCCGACGAGGCGGTGGCCATGATGGCCTCGGCGGCCTTCCAGACCCCCACCATCCAGGCCCAGCTCATGGATATGGGCCTGAGCAGCGCCGAGATCAGCGCCCTGGCTGCCTCGCCCATGGCCGCCCGGACTGGCCTGGGGGGAGGGAGGACCAAGTACACCTTCGACGGAGCCAGCGTCACGCCGGGGGTCCATGTGAACGACCGCTATGAAGATGGCTACGGCATGAGCGTGCAGGTGAGCGCTGGATTCACCGTGAGTAGAAAAGTGGGCAGCGGCACCACAGCCACCGTAAACGAGCTGAAAATCGAGCTGAGCGCCTACTTTGAGCAGCAGGGGGCCTTCGGCCTGAGCGTGGACGCCAGCACCGACTGGGATGTCTACGTCATCATCCCCGTGCTCAAGGAAGTGAACTTCTCGGTAGCCGTGGACGTGAAGAGCTACTCCAACATCTCCCTGAGTGCCAAGACCTACACCGTCTCCCGAGAGAAGAAGGAGTCCTACAATGAGCTCATCAACCTCATCCGGGACGGGGAGTACACCGACGCCCTGCGGGAACTCAACCAGCTGCGCCTCCAGCGCAAGCTGGGCGGCGGCAAGGATGTCCAGGATCAGATCGACAGCATCCTGGGAAGCCTTCCCAAGGTCAACGTGGGCGGCCAGGAGTACTCCTTTGAGCAGCTGGAAGCGGAGCTTAACATGACCGACGTGAGCAGCGAGTTTGAGGAGGTCCTCTCTGCCCAGAGTGAGGAGGAGAGCAGAACGGGCCTGGAAGTGCTCATGAGCAAGTACTCCGCCCTTTTCGACGACGAGAGCGGTTGGGCCCAGGTTCTCAACCATGAGATGTTCTCCAAGGAGTACCACATCAAAATCCTGGCCGTCAAGCTCAGCGTCAACTTCATCGTGTCCGTGGACGTGAACCTCACCATGGGCATGGACCTGGAGTATGAGATGGGCAAGCGGTACAGCTTCTGGGTGAAGATCTTCGCGGGCAAGTCGGGCAGCAGCGAGACCGACCTGCTGGACGAGCGCTTCGGCTTCCAGTTCTACATCATGGGCTACATCGGTGCTCGCTTCGGCTTCAAGATCGACGTGGCCGTGGGCATCATCAGCACCTCCATCGCCAGCGTGGGCGCCAACCTGGAGGTGGGCCCCTATATCAAGCTCTACGGCTACTTCGTCTATACCTATACCAAGTTCCGGCCGGCAAACACAACTGCGTGGGATGTGGAGGAACAGACGCTGGGAGCGCTGTACCTGGACTTTGGCATCTACCTGACCGTCAAGTTCAAGGCCCAGGCTCTCAAGGATCTCATCAAGTATGAGCCAACCCTCTATGACGGGGAATTTTCACTGATCACGGCAGGGCAGAAGAAGAATATCTACGACTTCGCCCTGGACCCCGGACCCACCGACCTGCTCTACATCCTGGACGAGGACCAGAACGAGACAAACGGCGTTACAATGGAATTGCCCGAGGCCTACCGGAACATGAAGACCATCGACATGACCACCGGGCAGCGGGCCCAGGGCATCTACGATATCTCCAATTACCACATCCGCTTCACAAATCCCGCCTTCTCCATCGACGATAAGGGGATCATCAGCTTCGACAAGGGGAGCCTTGCGGAGGGGGTTCGCTACGTCCAGGGAGACATGATCATCACCTGGTCCAAGGAGAAGCTGCCCTTCAGCCAGTACGACATGTCCATCACCGTGCCGGTGGTGTGGACCAGTTACAGCCAGAGCGAGATCAGCAAGCTCTATAACGCCTATGTGGCGGTGGGCAACGCCACCTACGGCTACCAGGTCGTGTGGAGCGGTCAGTTCAACCGCACCCAGACCGTTGACCTGCCCACCCAGGAGGAGATCCTGGAGCTCGTTGGCTACGACTCCTACACCGCCGAGGACGGTACCAATCTCAAGTATTCTGGCACCGGCGGCTACACCGTCTCCGAGACCACCGGCATCACCCTCCAGGAGGATACCACCTACTACTATGACCTCCCCCTGAGAGAATACAGCCTGACGGTGGAGGGCATCCAGAAAGCGGACGGCAGCCTCACCGGCGCGGTTTACACCACCATCTACGGGGAGCCCTTCGCCCAGCTCGCCTCCCTCGCAGACACCGGTGCGGACGATGCGCAGAGCGGCACCTACACCGTCTTCCAGAACCTGACGGTGGGGGAGAGCGCCGATACCTTCCCCCTGGACACCCAGGTGGACATGAGCTTCCTGGAGCAGTACGGTACCAGCGCCACGCTCACGGCCAACTACACCGACGCCGCCCGTACCGCCACCTTCACCTTCCTGGGCGTGAGCGTGCCCGACTATTCCGTCACCTTCCGCGCCGGGGAGACCCCGGACACCAGCGGCATCAATGCCCACCTGGCAGAGTACGTCAAGGGCGGGACGGTAAAGGTCAACGGCATCAGCCCGGTGGTGGCCCCCTCGGACAGCTCGGTCACCTACACGGTGTCCTGCATTCCCCTGAGCACGGATACCCCCACCTATGATCTCAGCTTTGTGGTTACCCCCTCTGAGGACCAGACCGAGGAAGATATGCCCACCATCGACCCGGTGGCCTACCCCCAGGGCTCCATCGTCTTCGCCCCCACCCTGCCCACTCTGGCGGGGGCCTACCTGGACGGCTGGTATAAAGACCCCGAGTGCACCCAGCCCTTCGACTTCGGCGCTGAGCGGATGCCCGGAGAGGCCATGACCCTCTACGCCAAGTACATCTCCACCATGGTGGACGTGCACATCATGCAAAACGCCACCACCGAGCTGGAGCTGCGCCAGGTCCCCAACGGCAGCGCCCTGGGCGCGCTGCCTGAGCTGGGTATGACCACCACCCAGCGGCTGGTGGGCTGGTATGATAACCCCGCCTTCACCGGCGAGGCCTATACTGCCGAGACCATCATCCGCAGCGATGGGGACCTCTACCTCTACCCCTATGTCTCGGAGAAGCTGGACATCGGCCTCACCGCGGCTGACTTTACCCCCTACAACGGAGTGTACTCACCCACAGAGTGGGGGCGCCGTGGACTTCATGACGCGTCTCAATGACAGCGAACTCTATGCCGCGGGCATGTTCTACCAGCACTGCCAGGTGCTCTGGCGCAAGCAGGGAGTGGCCACCTCGGTGGAGTGGACAGAGGTGCCCATCTACTCCACTGCCGCCGGCTGGCCCCAGGATGCGGGGGCCTACAACGTGCGCCTCATCTGGCCGGGCAACGAGAATTATAAGCCCCTGGACCTCTTCCTGGACAGCTTTATCGTCATAGAAAAGGCGCCCTTCCCCGTTAGCGGCGGTAGCTCCCTTGCCCAGCCCGATCTCACCGTGGGCAAGACCGACATCGCCGTCTACCTGCCGGACAACTTCGATCGCTACGCCTTCGGCAGCAACGACAATAAGGTCACCATCCGCTTGCAGTATCTCCGGGACGACTTCACCTTTGGCGATTACACCACCGTCACCATGCCTATCTACGATGGGGAGTGGATCAGCGGTAACCCCTTCCTGTGCAACATCAGTGTGGACGTGAGTCAGATGCCGGACCGCAACCCCAATTACGGCGAGAGCACCGAGATACGGGTCCGGCTGGAGTTTTCCGATGGCTCCAACTACTACGGCGCTACCACCCCCTACGCCGGCGGACTGCTGCTGGGAGAGGACTTCTTCGGCCGCAGCACCGCCTCCGCCCTGCTCTCCGCAACCCCCATGAACGCCGCTGCCCCCATGCTCCTGGGCGGCACGGAGGAGCTGACCTTCACCGCTGACGACGTGAAGACCATGGCGGGCAAGACCTTTGGCCTGAGTCTCCGTCTGGAGAATAACACCGGCCTTTGGGGATTTTTGGCCCAGCTGGACTATCCTGACGGCGCCCCCTTCCACCTGGTGGGCTACTCCGTGGGCAGCGTTTTCCCCAAGGAGGGCTTCACCCTCCATGACGACTGGGGTGCCGACCCCTTCCGGCTGGTGGTGAACAACACCGCGCAGCAGGACATCACCTCGGAGGAGACCGTCATCACCCTGTGGTACTATGTGGACGAGAACGCGCAGCCGGGGAAGTATGACGTGGCCGTCTCCCTGGAGAGTGCCGTGGACGCCGCCGGGCAGGCCGTGACGGCCGCAGGCGCCCAGGTGGAGGTGTGGGTGGCCGAGGACAAGGACTTCACCGCGGAGACGCCCACTGCCACGATGCTGGCGGAGAGCGGGTATGTCTACGCCAAGGGCAACGCCGCCAACACCCTCTACGTCACCGCCTCGGTAACCGACGGCGGCGCCCTCTCCTATCAGTGGTACCGCTATGAAAGCGACCAGGCGCAGGCGCAGCTCATCTCCGACGCCACCCTCAGCGAGTACACCCCGTCCACCGACACGGCGGGGGTGTGGAACTACTTCTGCCGGGTGACCAACACCCTGTCCACCCTGGCGGGTATCAAGACCGCCTCTGCAGATACGGAAGCGGTGAACATCGAGGTACTGGAGCAGGAGTGCCGGGTCACCCTGGACCCCGTCTATCCGGGGGTGATGACCAATGGCTCGGGCGGTGTCGTCACCACAACCCTCAACGGAAGACTGCCAGACCTGGGTTCCTGCGCGGCAGAAAAGGGCGGCCACACCTTCACCGGTTGGTACACAGCGGAGGAGGGCGGCGAGCGGGTCACCACCCAGACCGTGTTCCGGCAGGCCGAGCAGACCATCTACGCCCACTATGACCAGACCGGCGAGGTGGTGAACGCCGATACCCCCACCATCACCGGCTACCCCACGGGCGTCAGCGCGGCAGTGGGAGAGCGGGCATGGCTCTATGTCGACGCCTCGGTGGGCGACGGCGGAACCCTCTCCTACCAGTGGTATGAGAGCAGCGGCGCTGACAACGAGAACGGGACGTTCCTGGCAGAGACCCGGAGCGGTAATTACTACCCGGATACCGCCCAGGAGGGCATCCGCTACTACTACTGTGTGGTGACCAACACCAACATGGCACCCAATATCACCGGCAACCAGGTCGTCTCGGCCAAGACCCCGGCCATTCCGGTCTATGTGGGCACCGCCTACATCACCCTGGACCCCCAGGGCGGCACGGTGGACCCCGATACCCTGCCCCTGAGGCTGAGCTATGGTGAGTTCCGGCTGATCGGGACCCTGCCCACGCCCGCCTGGGAGGACCACACCTTCACCGGCTGGTACACCGAGCGGGAGGGCGGAGAACAGGTTAAGGATGACCACAGCTTTGAAAACGCCTGCACCATCTACGCCCGGTGGGGCGCGGATGCGGCCACCCCTGTGATCCTGCAGCAGCCAGACGATGACGACAACTGCATGGTCAACTATACGCCTGCGCTGAATCTGCAGGTGGAGGACCCTGTAGACGGCGGCGAGCTGTCCTACCAGTGGTACCGCTGCAATGCCGACGGCTCCGGCGGTGTGGCTGTGGCGGGGGAGACCGAGAGCTGGTTTGCCGGACTGCTCACCCAGACGGGCACCTTCTACTACTATTGCGTGGTGACCAACACCAACCGCAACGCCCCCGGCAGCCAGACCGCCAGCGTCCGCAGCGACGTGGTCCGTGTGACCGTGTCGGCCCCCACCGGCGTGGAGAATGCCGCGCCGCCCTCTGTCGGAAACGCCAGGCTGGACAGTGCCCAGTACGGCACCGGGGCCCAGGCCGAGCCGCTCCTCTTCAGCGCCTTTACCGATGACGGCGGCGTGATCTCCTACCAGTGGTATGTGAGCGGCGACGCCACCAGCGGCGGCACGGCCATCCCCGGCGCCACCCAGAGCACCTTTACCCCGCCTACCACCACGCCCGGAACCCTCTACTACTACTGCGTGGCCACCAACACCAACCAGTACGCCACGGTGAACAAGACCGCCTCCACCACCTCCGCCCGAGCGGAGATCACCGTGAAGGCCCTGGAGGCTCCGGTGATCACAGTCCAGCCCCAGGACGCGGCATACCGCGTGGGGGAGACGGCCCAGCCCCTCACGGTGGCGGTCACTGCCCCCGAGGACTATACCGTTACCTATCGGTGGTATGAGGAAATATACAGCGGCGATGTGATGATCTCGTCGGGGAGCAGCTTTGTCCCGCCCACCCATACCCAGGGCAGCTTCTACTACTACTGCGTGGTCACGGTGGAGAGCGGCGGCGAGACGCTGGAGATCAAGAGCCGGACGGCGGCTATCACCGTAAATCCCGCCGACTACGGGGAGTTCCTCATCACCTTCGATCCCAACGGTGGCGTCTATGACGTTGTGAGCCAGTTCACCTACAACGGGCGGCTCAGCTATCTGGGCGAGCCGGTACACGACACCATGGACTTTGACGGCTGGTACACCGAGCGCGAGGGCGGTACATACGTCACCACCGGCACCAGCTTCACCCGGGACACCACCTTGTATGCCCACTGGACTGAGCGCTCCCCTGAAGAAGGAGAGGGGGGCGGAACCGTCATTGAGGTGTCGCGCTATGCCATCAGCGTGGAGAACATTGGCAGTGGCAGCGTAAGCGCCGGACGCGACTGGGCCTACGTCAACTCCACCGTCAGCCTGACCGTCACCCCCGCCGCCGGGGAGAGCCTCCTCCGCCTCACCGTCACCGACGGCAGCGGCGCTGCCGTGGAAGTCAGGGACCTGGGTGGCGGAAAGTACTCCTTCACTATGCCGGAGAGCGCCGTCACCGTCCGGGCCCTCTTCTCCGGCGGCCCTGAGGGCTGCGGCCTGGGCGCAGACTGCCCGGCTGCCCGGTTTGAGGACCTGGATCTCACAGCTTGGTATCACGACGGGATACACTACTGCGCGGAGCGGGGACTGATGAACGGCGTCAGTGCGGATGCCTTTGCGCCTTCCGCCACAGCCACCCGGGCCATGCTGGTCACCACCCTCTGGTACCTGGAGGGCAGGCCTCAGGTGAATTACCTGATGAGCTTTGCGGATGTGGGGCAGGGCCTGTGGTATACCGAGGCGGTGCGCTGGGCTGCCAGCGAGGGCATCGTGGAAGGGTACAGCGACGCGGTGTTTGCCCCCGGTGACCCCATCACCCGGCAGCAGATGGCGGTGCTCTTCTACCGTTATGCACAGTATAAGGGCTGGGATGTCAGCGCCCGAAGCGATCTCTCCGGATATGAGGACGCCTCTGAGATCAGCGCCTGGGCCCAGAGTGCCATGAGCTGGGCCAACGCCGAGGGTCTGGTGACGGGCGTCAGTGCCGAAGCCCTCACACCCAGAGCGGCGGCCACGAGAGCCCAGGTGGCCACCATGCTCATGCGTTTTTGCCGCAGCATGGGCCTGTAAACACAGGCACACAGCAGAGCCCCCGTGGAAGTGATTCCACGGGGGCTCCGCTGTGTTTGCGTGGTCAGTCCAGGTAGTCCGCAACGCGGATCATGGTCACAATGGACTGCTCAATGGTGTAGTCGGACTTGGCCGAGAAGACGGTGGCGCTGGTGCCGGTCATGATGCCGGCCTTGTAGACCTTGGAAACGCTCTCTTCGGCCCAGCTGGCGAAGGAGTCGGTAAAGGGCAGCTCGTCGGCGGTGGGCATGGCAGGGCCCAGATACTCGATCAGACGGACCACCATAGTGGCAGCCTGCTCACGGGTGATGGGATCGTCAGGCCCGATGTAGATCTCGCTGTAGGTGGGGGCGGTGTTATACCCCTGGAGCAGGCCCAGATTGTAGGCCTTGACGACGGCCACGTTGCCGGAGCAGTCGGCAAAGTCAACCATTTTGTACGGCACGGCGCCGCGGTGGAGGGTCTCATAGGTCTTGACGGCCAGCGCCGCAAACTGTGCGCGGGTGATGCTCTCGGTATAGTCGTTGCCAAAGATGCCGTCGGGGACGAAGCCGCTGGCAACGGCGCGCTCCACAGAGGCCTGGGCCCATTTACTCATGACGGGGCCGGTGTCCTCGGGCTCCTCCTCAGGCTCCACCTCGGGCACCTCCTCGGGCATGGCGCTGTTAAAGTGGATTGTGGCCTTGGACAGGACGTCGTTGCGCTCCCCGATGGCAATGGATTCCCACTGGCTCTGCGTGCCGCCGAAGTACACATCTTCCAGGCCGTTGCAGGTGACGAAGGCCCGCGTGGCGATGGTGGTCACGGTGGCGGGGATCTCCAGGAAGGTGATGCTCCAGCAGTTGTTGAAGGTGTCGTAGGGGATGGTGGTGACGCCGGGCTCCAGGACGACGCGGAGCAGCTCCTCGCAGTCGCAGAATACGCTCTCGCCCAGCTTCATGCCGCTGGTGATGGTCAGCTCGGTGATGGCGGAGCCGAAGAAGGCGTCGTCCCCGATGGTCACGTTGCCCCCCGGCAGGCGCAGGTTGGAGAGATTGCGGCACCGGGAAAAGGCGCTCTTGCCGATGGAGGTCAGACTGTCGGGCAGGGTGACGGAGAGCAGGCTGTAGCACCCCTCAAAGGCGGAACGGCCGATGGAGCGGACGCTCTCGGGCACCGTCAGGCTGGTGATGTCCCCGTTGCCCAGGAAGGCGTAGTCGGCAATGGCTGTGACGCCGTCCGGGATCACCACCGCGCCGCCGGGTCCGTCGTAGGCGACGATGCTCAGTCCGTCGGGAGAATAGCCGAAGCCTTCGGTGGTGGCCACATAGTCCTTGGTGTCCCGGGCGGTGATCTTGTGGTCCAGGGCGAAGACCTCAGGTGTGATGTCAAAGTAGAAAAAGCCGTTGGGCGCTTGAGAGGAATAGACCCTGTTTTGGTATTTGTTGTTGGAGTCCCAGGTGGCGTCCATGACGATCCACCGCCCGTCCACATAGGCCTCCGTATGGGCATGACTCTCGCCGCCGGAGGTGGTCAGGGCATAGGAGCTGCTGTTGACGGCGTCGTTGAGGCTGTAAATGGCGGGAATCCCCTGGGCCAAAATCAGATCCCGCAGCAGCTTGGCATATCCCTCGCAGACGCTGCGCCTGTACTCCAGTACGCCGGCGGAATCGGTGATCCGCTCAGACAGACCGTTCAGCGCGTCGTAATCGTAGTAGATGTTTTCTGCCACCCACTGGTTGAGCAGAAACACCTTGGTATAGTCGTCAGTCTCGTCTCCCACGATCTCCTGGGACTTGGCGGCTACGGAATCGGGGACCTGGATGCGGAAGGCATCCTGGGGGTCCAGGTAGCTGGCGGTAAAGGCCAGGTTGCCCTTCAGCACCCGGGACTCCAGAAACGCATATCCGCCGGAGCCCTTCTGGATGTAGATGCTGCGCCAGGTCAAACTGGTAAAGCTGGTACCGGTGGTTTTGGTGTAGATCCGCACCGCCGCCGAGCCGCTGTGGGTCATGGTCAGCTGCGTGGAAAACAGCTGGCCGTCTGCGGCATTCACGGTCCGGGAGACACTGCCCACCTGGACCTGAATCTGCTGGAGACCGTCCACCAGGAGCCTGCCGCTCACCGTCAGAGTGCTGCCGGAGATGCTCAGGTCAAGATAGTTGCTGTCGTTGTAGGAGGTGCGCAGATGGGTGGCGCTGTTTGCTGCGGAATCCACCGGGGCCATGGCCGACGCTCCCGCAGCCAGAGCAGTCAGCAGGCACAGGCATAAAACCAGTGCCGCCAGACCTCTTTTGCACATTTTCATAAGGTAACCGCTCCTTTCGCATACAGAAGAAGACCCTGCCAGAAAAATGCGGCCGCAGACTTTCCGCCCAAAGGCAGTCCCCCGCCGGTGGTGTCGGAGGCGCGCCGCAGGTGAAAATCCGCCATATTCTGCGGTCTATATAGGATTATGGCAATTATCTTATACTCTTTCCAGTGGGAAATCAAGGGGAGGGGGGCTGGGGCTCCGGCGGTTCAGACGATAAAAGAAGGGTGATCTCCAGATTGTTAAATCTCGCCTTTGTAATACCTACTAATAAATTCCCCCATGTTTCCGGCAACCTTTTTCCAGCATTTCTCGCCTAGAGATTCATGCTCCCAAATGTAAATAGCGGTTTCATCGGGAATACCGTCTTCAGTGACACGGTAGCAATAATAATCTCCGCAACCATTGGTTGCAAAGAAAATAAATCTATCTACCAATTCGATATATTTTTCTTTGCTGTAATCCTCTTCAAAAAGAGGAAATAAAATTTTCCGGTTTCGTTCCACATTTTCTATTATTTCTTGCGCGGACAATAGACAATAATGATCGCCATTTGCTTCTTGAAGCAATTCGCGCAGCTCCTTGGGAAAAGGATAACCTGCAACCTGTTCCGCACGCCTAATTTCTTCAACAGGACATGGTGGCTGTATTTTTACCCAGTTGTTTTCTTTTGCTAAATCCCCAATCAGTTCTCGATACATATTGCTGTCCTCCACAAATATTGCTTTATTTTGGGGGAAATTATATCACATGAATTTGAACAGATCTACACTGTCCCGGTTCGTCACCGGTATTGTTCTCCCCGGCGTACCGCCGCGGGGCCTTCTGATATGTGGGACGATAAAAGTCTGAAATCTCTATAGATGTTGGTGGGACATGGGGGCCCCACACGGTGGGGCGGCGCTTTTGTACCGTACAAGCGTTTTCGCCTAGGGCGAAAACCTTGGCGCAGGCGGAATTCACTTCCGCCGAGCATTGTAGTCACCGAAGGGTAAAGCCGCCCCCTGGGCGGCTTTACCCAAAAAGAAAGACACGCTTTTCAGCGTGTCTTTCTTTTTG
>DVLB01000120.1 GCA_018715695.1 Candidatus Galloscillospira stercoripullorum | reverse complement strand
GATGATCTGGTCGATGGTCTGCTGGCGGATCTCCTTGCCGCACTTGGGGCAGTGGGGCGTGCCCACCCGGGCCCAAAGCAGGCGCAGATAGTCGTAGATCTCGGTCACCGTGCCCACGGTGGAGCGGGGATTCTTGCTGGTGGTCTTCTGGTCAATGGAGATGGCGGGCGAGAGACCGTCGATATAGTCCACGTCCGGCTTCTCCATCTGGCCCAGGAACATCCGGGCATAGGAGCTCAGGGACTCCACATACCGGCGCTGTCCCTCGGCGTAGATGGTGTCAAAGGCCAGGGAGGACTTGCCCGACCCGGACACGCCGGTGAGCACCACCAGCTTGTCCCGGGGGATCTTCACGTCGATATTCTTGAGGTTGTTCTCCCGGGCGCCCTTGACGGTGATATGTGTATGCATGGCGCTTATTTCTCCTTCTCAAACGGTCAGATCGGCGGAGGTGGCCCCGGTGAGGGCCATGAGGTGGACGGGGGCGAGCTCTACCTGGAAACCCACCTTCCCCGCCGAGACCATAATGGTATCCCAGAGCTCCGCCGTCTCATGGAACACCGTGGGATACTGCTTCTTCATACCCACCGGGGAGCAGCCCCCGTGGATATAGCCGGTGAGGGGGAGCAGCTCCTTCTGGTGGAGCATGGCGATGGACTTCTCCCCCACCGCTTTTGCCGCCTTCTTCAGGTCCAGGCTCTCCTCCACCGGGATGTCAAAGACATAGATGCCCCCGGAGGCCCCCCGGGCCACCAGAGTCTTGAACACCCGGCCGGGGTCCTGGCCCAGCATGGCGGCCACCGAAGCCCCGTCAGGGGCGGCGTCGCCGTCGTGGGGATAGGCGTGGGGGGTATAGGGGATCTTCTTCTGCTCCAAAAGGCGCATGACGTTGGTCTTTTCTTCCTTCTGCTTTGCCATGGTGTTCTCTCCTTTGTTCACCAGATCACACAGGCGATGCGCAGCCGCGCCCCGTCTTTCACAACGGTCATGTGGTTGATCCCCGTTTCCACCACCGGGGCATGTTGGCGGGTATAGCGCTTTTCATACCGGCTGCGCACGAAGAAAACCCCTTCCCGCTCCGTCCATTCAAGGCCGGTCTGCCGTTCCTGAAAGCCCGCTTCAAATAGGCCCGGATAGTCGCGCACCGCCGTCTCAAATTCCCGGATATGCGTCTCTATGGTCCTGGCCTCATATCCGCCCTTCTCCCCTTCTCCAGCAGCAGGGCGTCCGGCCGAAACAGGGCGCGCAGCCGCTCCGCCGGGAAAGGTTCCCCGGCCCCAAAGGAGATGGCGCGGTAAAACTCATCCAAAAACGCCTCGATCATGGCTCTCACCCCTTCTCCCCGGGGCAGAGGGCCATCTCCCAGACCAGGCGGAGGACGCCCCGGACCAGCAGGGCGATATTCTTCTCCTCAAAGACGGTGTCCCGGCCGGTGTGGATGCGGTCCATGTACCAGCCCACGCGCCTGCCCTTCTTCAGGGCGCACACCCCCACGCCCCGGGTAAAGCTCAGGTTGTCTGAGGGGTAGAAGCCAAAGCCCCGCACCACCTCCACCGTCTTGCCGTCCTCGGGCAGGAAGGAGCGCTCTAGGGCCTCCAGGGCAGCAGGGTCACCCTTGAGAGCCTTGGTGGGGAAAAGCTGGAGGGAGTCCCCGTCGGAGACGCAGTCGAAGTTGACCACCAGGGCACTTCGTTTCAGCTCTTTGTGCTTTCCGGCAAAGGCGGACGAGCCCAGCAGGCCCCGCTCCTCGTTGTCGAAGAAGACAAAGCACACCCCGCCTCGCTCCTCGCTAGGCAGGGCCAGAGCGGCCTCCAGCAAGGTGATGACGCCGGAGGTATTGTCGTTGGCGGTGTGGCGGTTGGCTCGGCCAAAGAACATCCACCACAAAAGGAACAGGCAAGTAAGCCAGCCCGGCAGCATCCCTACCAGGACAGGCAGGTCTGCCAGATACCCCACCACCCCGGCGCAGACGGACACCAGCGCCACCGCCAGCAGGAACACCGCCACGATGGCCAGCTGGTAGAGCAGATACCACCCCAGGCTTCGGGGCGTGATGAAATTTGGTATGGGCAGCACGGCGCAGGTGTCGTAGTGGGCGGTGAAGAGCACCCTGGCCCCCTCCGTCTCCCCGGCGATGAGGTTGGTGCCGGAGAAAAGCCCCCGTTCCTCGGTGACGGTATAGCCCGCGCCCTCCAGCTGAGCGCGCAGCCAGGCGCGGAAGGCCCGCTTCCCTGCGAAGGACTTGCGGACCTGAAAGTCTGCCAGAATCCGTTTGGCCTGCTCAGTCATGGCGCTCCGCCTCTCTTTCTCTCTTGCGCTGCGTCTTTTTATTTGCCGCGCAGCTGGATGATCTGGTCCCGCAGCTGGGCAGCCAGCTCGAACTCCAGCAGCTTGGCCGCCGCCTTCATCTCCTTCTCCAGGCGGGCGATGGCCTCCAGCCGCTGCTGCTTGGTCATCTGCTTGGCATTGAAGTCGAACTTCTCGGGCCGCTCCTTCTCCAGCTCCACCAGACTGCGCACCGACTTGACCACCGTCTTGGGCACGATGCCGTGCTCCTGATTGAAGGCGTCCTGCTTTTCCCGCCGTCGCTCGGTCTCGTCGATGGCCGCACGCATGGAGGGGGTAATGGCGTCGGCATACATGATGACCAGGCCCTCCGCGTTCCGGGCCGCCCGGCCGATGGTCTGGATCAGCGAGGTCTCGCTGCGCAGGAAGCCCTCCTTGTCCGCGTCCAGGATGGCTACCAGACTCACCTCCGGCAGGTCCAGGCCCTCCCGCAGCAGGTTGATGCCCACCAGCACGTCGAAGGTGCCCAGACGCAGGTCCCGAATGATCTCCTGGCGCTCGATGGTGTCGATGTCGTGGTGCATGTAGCGCACCTTGATGCCCGCGTTGGTCAGGTAGGCGGTGAGATCCTCCGCCATCTTCTTGGTGAGGGTGGTGACCAGCACCCGCTCCCCACGCTGGGTGCGGGTGTTGATCTCCCCGATGAGATCGTCGATCTGCCCCTCCACCGGCCGCACCTCGATCTTGGGATCCAGCAGGCCGGTGGGGCGGATCACCTGCTCCACGATCTGGCCCGACCGCTCCCGCTCGTAGTCGCCGGGGGTGGCGGACACATACACCACCTGGTTGAGCCGCGTCTGGAACTCCTCAAATTTCAGCGGCCGGTTGTCAAAGGCGCAGGGGAGCCGGAAGCCGTAGTCCACCAGGGAGGTCTTTCTGGCCCGGTCGCCGTTGTACATGGCCCGCACCTGGGGGAGGGTGACGTGGCTCTCGTCGATGAACAGCAGAAAGTCCTTGGGGAAGAAGTCCAGCAGGGTGTGTGGTGGCG
>DVLB01000009.1 GCA_018715695.1 Candidatus Galloscillospira stercoripullorum | reverse complement strand
CGATCTCCACCTCGGCCTGGCCGCCGTCGGCATGGATGACCATGTTGATCTCGCCCTCGTACATGCAGATGGACGCCCGGCGGATCACATCCTGGGGCAGGCCCAGCTTCTTCAGGGTGAGCTTCATCTTGCTGGAGGCCTCTCCGGCGCCGATGAGGTCTCCGCCCTCCACCAGAAAATTCAGTCGTATCGGCTCCATTCCCTCATTCCCCCCTGATCCCGCTCATATAGAGCAGGCCGCAGGCGGTATACATACGATGGGAGGAGGCCATGACCACAATGCCACGCTCGGCGGCCAGGTCCAGGATGGCCTGATCCGGGCGCTTGCCCCGGACGAATACCACGCATTTCATGTCCATCATGTCGGCGGTGCGCACCACCTGGGGATTGACAAGGCCGGTGAGCAGCAGACCCTGGTCTTTTACATAAGCCAGCACGTCGCTCATGAAGTCGCTGCCGCAGGCCGAGCGGACCTGGGTGTCCAGCCGGTCCTCGCCCCAGAGGACCTCCGCGCCCAGAATATCGCGGATCTCTCGCAGAGTCATGGTTGAAACCTCCTGTGGGATGAGTACGCCGGGGGAATGACCGCCGCCGGCGCTCGGGTCATCCCCATTGTACCATAGCGGGGAAGGAAAAGAAAAGCGTATGTTAAATAATCAACAAAGTTTTTTGGAAAAGAAACTCGTGGTTTGGGCTTTCTGCTGGATTGACAGCGGGGAAAGGGATGGTTATAATGAATTTATTACTTTACACAGAGAAAGTGACGGCCACGGTGTGCCGTGGCCCGGAGCGGGCTGCGGTACAGCGCGGCCGTTTTCTTTCTCCAGGCCGCTGTCCGGGGTGTCCCGGCGGCGGACCAACCATGAAAGGGTGACCTAACCATGTCGGACAAACGGGTATACAACTTCTCCGCGGGGCCTTCCATGCTCCCCTTGTCGGTCCTGGAGCGCGCCGGGGCCGAGATCACCAACTACCAGGGCTCAGGCATGTCCGTGATGGAGATGAGTCACCGATCTAAGGTTTTTGACAAGATCTTTCAGGACACCCAGCAGAAGCTGCGCCGCATGATGAACGTGCCCGAGGGGTACAAGATCCTCTTCCTCCAGGGCGGCGCGTCCATGCAGTTCTCCATGGCTCCCCTCAACCTCATCGGCAAGACCGGGAAGGCCGACTACGCCGTCACCGGCAACTTCTCCAACCTGGCCTACAAGGAGGCCAAGAAGTACGGCGAGATCAGCGTGGCCGCCTCCAGTGAGGACAAGAACCACACCTACATCCCCACCCAGGACCAGCTCAAGCTGGACCCCCAGGCCAGCTATTTCTACTACTGTGCCAACAACACTATCTACGGCACGGAGTGGCAGTATGTGCCCGACACCGGGGACGTGCCCATCGTGTGCGACATGTCCTCCGACATTCTCTCCCGCCCGGTGGACGTGAGCAAGTATGGCATTATCTTCGCCGGGGCCCAGAAGAACATGGCCCCCGCCGGTCTCACCGTGGTCATCATCAAGGAGGAGCTGGCGGGCCACGAACTGCCCTACACCCCCCTCATGCTCAACTACAAGACCATGATCGACAAGGACTCCATGTACAACACCCCGCCCTGCTGGTGCATCTACATGCTGGGGCTGGTGCTGGACTGGCTGGAGGAACAGGGGGGGCTCAAGGGCATGGAGGCCATCAAGCACTCCAAGGCGCAGCTGCTCTACGACGTGCTGGATTCCTCCCGGCTGTTCACCTGCCCGGCGGAGAAGGGCTCCCGCTCGGATATGAACGTGACCTTCCGCTCGGTGAGCGAGGAGCTGGACGCCAAGTTCGTCTCCGAGGCCACTGCCGCCGGCTTCACCAACCTGAAGGGCCACCGCAACGTGGGCGGCATGCGTGCGTCCATCTATAATGCCATGCCTGTGGAAGGCGTAGAGAAGCTGGCGGAGTTTATCAAAGCCTTCGACAAGAACAACTGATCATTAGCAGCCTGCAAAGAATAAGAACGGGAGGCGTATCCATCGTGTTTACCATCAAGACCCTCAACAAGATCTCCCCCGCCGGGCTGAAGATCCTGGATCAGGATCAGTACGCCGTGACGGGCGACGCGGAAAACGAGGACGGCATCCTGGTCCGCTCGGCGGACATGCACGCGTACGAATTTCCCCAGAACCTGCTGGCTATCGCGCGAGCGGGGGCGGGTACCAACAATATCCCCATTGCCCGCTGCTCCGAGGCGGGCATCGCGGTCTTCAACACCCCCGGCGCCAACGCAAACGCCGTGAAGGAGCTGGTGCTGTGCGCCCTGCTCCTCTCCTCCCGGGACATCCTGGGCGGCGTGGAGTGGGTCCGGACCCAGGCCATGACCGAGGGCGTGGATGTGGCCGCCGTGGTGGAGAAAGGCAAGAGCGCCTTCGTGGGGCCTGAGGTCTACCGCAAGACCCTGGGTGTCATCGGCCTGGGGGCCATCGGCGCCCTGGTGTGCAATATCGGCCTGTCTCTGGGCATGGAGGTCTACGGCTACGACCCCTTCCTGTCCGTGGACGCTGCTCTGCGTCTGGACCGCCATATCCATGTGGTCAAGGACGTCTCGGAGCTCTACCGTCAGGCCGACTACATCACCCTCCACGTTCCCTGCAACGACGCCACCCGGGGTTCCATCAACGCAGACGCCATCTCCCGCATGAAGGACGGCGTGCGCATCATCAACCTGGCCCGGGGCGAGCTGGTGTGCGACGGTGACATGATCGCCGCTCTGGAGAGCGGCAAGGTTTCCCGCTACGTCACCGATTTCCCCAACAACACCATCGCCCTGGCCAAGAACGTGGTGGCCATCCCCCACTTGGGAGCCTCCACTCCCGAGAGTGAGGACAACTGCGCCGTCATGGCCGCCCAGGAGCTGCGGGAGTATCTGGAAAACGGCAATATCAAGAACTCTGTCAACCTGCCCACCCTGGAGCAGGAATGGAGCGGAACTGCCCGCGTGTGCATCATCCACCGCAACATCCCCGCCATGCTCTCCAGCATCACCGGTATCCTCTCCCAGGACGGGGTCAACGTGGAGAACCTGACCAACAAATCCAAGAAGGACTACGCCTACACCGTGGTGGACCTCAACACCAGCGTGGGCGAGGACGTGCTCAGCGAGATCCGCGCCGTGGACGGCGTGCTGCGGGTGCGGCTCATCCGCCGCTGAGGACACGGCGACAGAACAGAAAAACAGGTATAAATCGGGGCCGCCCCATTATGGGGCGGCCCCGATTTATACCTGTGCGGTCACAGCTCTTTTTTCTCGAAAATCCCCCGGGCGATGAAGTAGGAGATCCCATAGCTTCCGATGGCCAGCAGGGCCAGCAGCCCGGGCAGGGCGGAGAGGAGCCAGTCAGGGGGAAGGAGCTTCTCCAATCCGCCTGCAAGCTGGCCCAGCAGCATGACGCCCCCAAAGACCGCCATGAAGAGCAGAATGCTGATGAGCCGGCTTTTCTCCGCGCCGAACTTGATGAGCAGGGGAAGTATGACGGCGTCGATGAGGATGGCGAGCAGCGTGCACACCGCAAGCCCCATGAGCAACTCACCCACGGCGCCCAGTTCCGGCTTTATCGCCAACACCGCTATCACCAGTACCGCGGAGAGAGCTGCCGCCATGAGCACAGAGAGCAGGGTAAAGACGTACTTGCCCGCCACGACCCCCTGCCGGGAGGCAGGGGTGGCGGCGGCGTATTTGTTCCACCGGGCCAGGTCGTCATAGGCAAAGGTGGACATGGGCAGTATCATGCCGATGAGGAGAGTCATGGTGTACAGGATGCCAATGGGCATGATTTCCATGACCGCCAGGACCGCATAGAGCAGGAAAAACACGATATAATACCCCAGCTGCTTGCGCTGGACCAGGAAGTCCTTGCAGACCATGCCCGTCATGATGCCATCTCTCCCTTCGTGGTAAAGACCATGAGGTCGTCCAAAGTTACGCTCTCCACCGAGAGTTCCGGGTAGCGCCGGATAAACTCCTCCCGGCGGCGCACCAGGGCCTCACAGCTGAACTGATTCTCCCGCACTCCCACCAGGAAGGCCGGGTCTACCTTCTGGAGGTCAGACCGGCCGCACACCAGGCGGCCGTGTTCCTCCAGCAGCTCATCCTTGGCCCCTTGGAGGGCCACCGCGCCCTTGTGGAGGTAGACCACATAGTCCGCCGCCTTTTCCAGGTCACTGGTGATGTGGCTGGAGATGAGAATGGCGTGGTCCTCGTCTTGGACGAAGGAGAGAAACTCATCCAGCAGTTCGTCCCGCACCACCGGGTCCAGACCGCCGGTAGCCTCGTCCAGAATGAGCAGCCGGGGCCGGGCGGAGAGAGCCGCGGCAATGGACAGCTTCATCTTCATGCCCCGGGAGTAGTCCTTGACGGTCTTGTTATGAGGTAGGCCGAATTTTTTGAGCAGAGCCTCGAAAAAGGGCTGGTCCCAGTTCTTGTAGACCCGACGGAGGATCTTCCCCACATCGAGAGCGCGCAGGGTGTCGTGGAAGGTGGACTCGTCCAGTACCACTCCGATCTCCTCCTTGGCCTCCCGCTCACCGGCGATGCTGTCCCGGCCCAGCAGCACGATCTCCCCGCCGGAGGGGCGGACGAGGTTTAGGATGCACTTGATGGTGGTGGATTTTCCGGCGCCATTCTCCCCGATGAGGCCCACGACCGTGCCCATGGGCACGTCGAAGGTCACATCGCTGAGCTTGAAGCTGCCGTACTCTTTGGTGAGATGGCGGATCTCAATGGCGTTTTTCATATTACTCGTCTCCATACAGGATATTGAGGGCGTCGGTCAGCTCCCCCAGCGTGACGCCGCCTACTTTGGCGGCCTCTACGGCTCGGGACAGATGCTCCTCCACCCGGCGGAGGGTCTCCTCCCGCGCCAGTGTGGGGTCCTGAGGCGCTACAAAGCACCCCTTTCCCGGCACGGTGGTGATAAAGCCCTCCCGCTCCAGCTCTTCATAGGCCCGCTTGGTGGTGATGACGGAAATGCGCAGCTCTCTGGCCAGCAGCCGCATGGAGGGGAGGGCCTCCCCCTCCTTGAGTTCACCCCGCAGGATCAGACCCTTGATCTGGCGGGTGATCTGGTCATAGATGGGCACGCCACCGGTATTGCGGATGATGATGTCCATTCGGTGCACCTCGTTTTACTGTGTATACTCAGCATATACAGTATAGACATGCGGGGTGCGCCTTGTCAAGGGGAAAATGTGCAATGGAGAAAAAGAAAGGAACTCCCCGCCGCGGAATGCGGCGGGGAGTTCCTTTTATAAAGAGTCAAAGAGAGGGGGGAGATGTCTTACTTGTGGTCCACGGAGTACATGTGCTTGATGAGCTCCAGCACCTTGTGGGAGTAGCCGATCTCGTTGTCGTACCAGGAGACCACCTTCACGAAGGTGTCGGTCAGAGCGATGCCGGCCTTGGCGTCGAAGATGGAGGTGCGGCTGTCGCCCAGGAAGTCGCTGGAGACCACGTCCTCGTCGGTGTAGCCCAGCACGCCCTTGAGCTCGCCCTCGCTGGCCTTCTTCATGGCGGCGCAGATCTCCTCATACTTGGCGGGCTTGGCCAGGTTGACGGTCAGGTCCACCACGGACACGTCCAGGGTGGGCACGCGCATGGACATACCGGTCAGCTTGCCGTTGAGGGAGGGAATGACCTTGCCCACGGCCTTGGCGGCGCCGGTGGAGGAGGGGATGATGTTGCCGGAAGCGGCACGGCCGCCGCGCCAATCCTTCATGGACACGCCGTCCACGGTCTTCTGGGTAGCGGTGGTGGAGTGGACGGTGGTCATCAGACCGTCGGTGATGCCGAAGTTGTCGTTGAGGACCTTGGCGATGGGGGCCAGGCAGTTGGTGGTGCAGGAGGCGTTGGACACGAAGGTCATGTCGCTGGTGTAGCTGTCGGTGTTGACGCCCACCACGAACATGGGAGTATCATCCTTGGAGGGAGCGGACATGACCACCTTCTTGGCGCCGGCGTTGATGTGGGCCTGGGCCTTCTCCTTGGTCAGGAACAGACCGGTGGACTCCACCACATACTCAGCACCCAGCTGGCCCCAGGGAATGTTGGCCGGGTCGCGCTCGGCGAACACGGGGATGGACTTGCCGTTGACCACGATGCCCTTGTCATCGCTGGAGACCTCGCCGGCGAACTTGCCGTGCATGGTGTCGTACTTCAGCATATAGGCCAGGTAGTCAGCGGGGCACAGGTCGTTGATGCCCACGATCTCGATCTCGGGGTGCTCCACGCTGGCGCGGAAGACCATGCGGCCGATGCGGCCAAAGCCATTGATACCAACTTTGATGCTCATGTTGCGTTCTCTCCTTGTTATAAAATTAACGATTCCTCGCGCGCCTACATTATAGCGCAAACGATCTGAATTGAAAAGGGTTTTTTGGAAATTTTGCACTTTGATCAATTCCGAGAGGGAAAGTGGCGCTTTTTCGGTCAAATCCCCCGCAGAGAGAAGCGTTTCACGGAAAAGAAGACAGGAATCCCTCCGCTTTACCGCGGATGGGGAAACGACGAGATTCGACAAAATTCTTGTTGCGCGGGCCAGTTTTTGGTATACTGAAAAACAACAGGCATTTTGCACGGTTTTGCATATGATAATGCAGTGGATTTTCATGGCGGGAGGTGTGACGTTTGCCCGATCTCACATTACTCCGGGCCCTTTTTGACGGCCTGGAGGAGGGCGTGGTCTATCTGTCGGGAGACATGGTGGAATATGAGAACCAGACCGCGGCCACGCTTTTGGCCGGCGGCGTGCCGGACGAAGTGCGGCGGGGAGGTGCCCAGACGCTGCTGGCTGGTGGGCGGCTTTTTGACCTGCGGGAGACCCTCTGGGACGGGGGACGCCTCATTATTCTCACGCCCCGCCTGTCCGAGGCGGCGGTGGAACGGCGGATGCCCATGCTCACCGAGGACCTGCGCCGCCAGGTGGGCAATCTCTCGGCGGTGACCCAGCTGCTCATCTCCTCCGGCCGCAGGGACGGCGGCGAGAAGCAGCGCGATTACCTGGCCATTATGAACCAGAGCTTTTACCGCTTGCTGCGTCTCATCCAAAGCGCTGAGCTGGCCTGCGACATGGCGGCGGGCCGGGTGAAGTACTCGCCCGGAGCATTGGACCTGGGCGGGCTTTGCCGGGAGCTCTCCGAGCAGGTGGAGGGCCTTTCCCCGGAGCTGGGCGTGACCTTCTCCTGGGAGGGGACGGACACCCTGCTTCTCACCGGAGACGCGGCTTTGCTGCGGCAGATGATCCTGGAACTGCTCTCCAACGCCCTGCGGGGGGCGGGAGCGGGCGGGAAGGCAGGACTGCGCCTGACCAAAAACGGGGAGAGAGCCATCCTCACCGTGTGGAACAGCGGGGAGGGGATGGACCTCTCCGAGCTGGAGCGGGAGGACTACAACCCGCAGCCCACCAGCGGCCTGCGGCTGGGTCTGAGCGCCGTGCGGCATATCGCCGCCCTCCACGGCGGGACGGTCATGCTGGAGAGCCGGCCGGGAGAGGGGGCTCGGGTCACTGTGTCCCTGAACGCCGCTCCGCCTGAGCAAGGCGCGGTGAACACACCCCAAAGCGATCCCACCGGTGGATTTTCTCCTGTGCTGGTGGCTCTGTCCGGCGTACTGCCTTTCTCCGCCTTCCGGCCTGAGGATCTTGAGTAAATGACTGCGCGGACCTTTTGAGAGCCGTGCGCTCAAAACCTTCGGCGAATAGGGTTTATCGACAGCCTCAGCCCCCCGGTCCTTGAAGACCGGGGGGCTTTTTTGCTGCCCGCCCGGTTACCCTTGACGCACCGGGCGGGAGAGTGGGATAATATAAAGAATTCCTGGAAGAAAAGGTGAAGTGGAGACATGATCGACTTTCTGGTGCGTACCTTTGTAAAAGACGCCGCCGATATCCGCAGCCCTCAGGTGCGGCAGCGCTATGGTACCCTGTCCGGCGGCGTGGGAATCGCCCTTAACCTGCTGCTCTTTCTGGGTAAGCTTATCGCGGGGACGCTGACCGCCTCCATCTCCATTACCGCCGACGCCTTCAACAACCTCTCCGACGCCGGCTCCTCGGTGGTCACCCTGGTGGGTTTCCGTCTGGCGGGGGCCAAGGCTGACGAGGACCACCCCTTCGGACACGGGCGGCTGGAGTACCTGTCGGGGCTGGCGGTATCAGTGGTGATTTTGCTGGTGGGCCTGGAGCTGCTCAAGACCTCGGCGGAGAAGATCCTCTCCCCCCAAGCGGTGACTTTCTCGGTCCCCGCGCTGGTCATTCTGGCGGCCTCTGTCTGCGTCAAGCTGTGGATGAGCTTCTTCAACCGGAATCTGTCCAGACGCATCGGCTCGGCGGCCATGGCCGCCACCGCCACCGACTCTCTCACCGATGCCGTGGCCACCTCGGTGGTGTTTCTGAGCACGTTGGCCGACCACTTCCTCCAGATCCGCATCGACGGCTGGGCGGGCGTGCTGGTGGCGCTGTTCATCCTCCGTTCTGGCTGGGGGGCCGCCAAGGATACCCTCAACCCCCTTCTGGGCCAGAGCCCCGACCCGGAGTTGGTCAAGGACATCCGAGACACCATCATGGCCCATGAGCAGGTGGTGGGTATCCACGACCTGGTCATCCACGACTACGGTCCCGGCCGGCGCATTATGAGCCTGCACGCGGAGATCCCCATGGACGCCGACATTATGGAGGCCCACGACGTCATCGACGCCATTGAGCGGGAGATCCGCGCTCGCTTCGGCATCGAGACCTCCATCCACATGGACCCGGTGGCCCAGGATGACGCGCCCACCAACGCCCTGCGGGAGCGGGTGGAGGAACTGGTAAAAGAGATCGACAGCGGTATGACCATCCACGATTTCCGCATCATCCCCGGGCCCCACCACACCAACCTGATTTTCGACGTGGTGGCTCCCGTCCGGTGCACCATGAGCGACGAGGCAGTCCGTAAGGCCGTCGGCGAGAAGATCAAGACCCTGGACGGCAACTATTTTGCCGTGATCCAGGTGGATCGGGCCTATGTGAATACTTAAATTTACAAATTGTTCACCGCAGAAGGACTTTCCCGCATATATAATAAGGTCACATAAGAGAACGGGCGGCTTTCGGGCTGCCGCAGATTCTACAAGAGAAAGGCTGGTGCGGCCATGGCCCGCAAAGTGCTCATCGTAGAGGACGACAGCAACATCGCCGAGCTTCTCCATCTCTACCTGGAGAAGGAGGGCTTCGAGACTCAGGTGGCTCCCGACGGCGGCAAGGGGGTGGAGCTGTTCCGCTCCTTCCACCCCGACCTGGTGCTGCTGGACATCATGCTGCCCGTGATGGACGGCTGGTCGGTGCTCAAAAAGATCCGGGAGAGCGACAAGACCCCCGTCATCATGCTCACCGCCAAGGGAGAGCTGAGCGACAAGGTCCAGGGCCTGGAGGGGGGCGCCGACGACTATATCACCAAGCCCTTTGAGATGAAGGAGGTCCTGGCCCGTATCCACGCCGTGCTCCGCCGTTTCGACGGGGAGGAGAAGGGCGAGGAGAAGAAGCTCTCCTTTGACAAGCTCACCATCAACATGGACTCCTACGAGCTCATCGTGGACGGCAAGCGGGTGGATACGCCCCCCAAGGAGCTGGAGCTGCTGTTCCACCTGGCCTCCTCCCCCAACCGGGTGTTCACTCGCAACCAGCTGCTGGATGAGGTGTGGGGCTTTGACTACTTCGGCGACAGCCGCACGGTGGATGTGCACATCAAGCGCCTGCGGGAGAAGCTGGAGGGGGTCAGCGACCAGTGGAGCCTGAAGACGGTGTGGGGCGTGGGCTATAAGTTCGAGGTCGTGAGCGGCACATGAGGAGCATCTACCGGCGGCAGTTTGCGCTGATGGCGGGTATGATCCTGGTCTCCTTCCTGCTCCTGGGCACCGCCTTCATCGCCCTGTCCTACCAGTACATCATCCAGGACCGCCGGGGCGGCCTGGAGCGCAACGCCGACAACATTGCCACCTACACCCGCCAGATTCTCCTCACCGGCCGCAACGTGGACGACAGCCTCTACCAGGCCTACGTCAACTCGGTGGCCGAGATCGCCGACGCCTACGTCATCGTCTGCGACCCGGAGGGGGTCATCGCCTATTCGGTGGACGGGACTACTACCATGACCGCGGAGTTTTCCCGCAGCATCCTCAATAGAAAGCTCCCGGCCGCCGTTGTGCAGCAGCTGGTGGAGACGGGGGAGTACAACGGCATGACCTCCCTGGGGGACATCTTCCCAGACCAGCGGTATGTCTCCGGTGTGCCGGTGACGGTGTCCACCCTCTCCGGCGAGCAGATCTCCGGCATGGTGCTGGTGGCGGCCCAGACCGCCAACGTTACCGAGCTATGGCGGGCTTTTATCACAATCTTTTTCTTCACCTCCATCGTGGTCATGTGCATTGCCTTCGTGGCCACCTCGGTGACCTCTCTGAGCCAGACCAAGCCCCTCAAGGAGATGGCCGAGGCGGCGCGCAAGTTCGGCATGGGAGAGTTTGATACCCGGGTAGAAGTGGGCCCCCGCAAGGACGAGGTGGGGGAACTGGCCGAGGCCTTCAACAACATGGCCGACGCTCTGGCCAAGGCCGAGGCTCGGCGCAGCGAGTTCGTGGCCAATATCTCCCATGAGCTCAAGACCCCCATGACCACCATCGCCGGCTTCTCTGACGGCATCCTGGACGGCACCATCCCCCCCGAGCGGGAGACCGAGGCCCTCCAGACCATCTCCAACGAGACCAGACGGCTGTCCCGCCTGGTGCGCCGGATGCTGGACCTCAGCCGCCTCCAGGCCACCGAAAACGTCACCGCCCAGGAGCAGTTCGACATCAGCGAGCTGCTGGTGCGGGTGCTGCTGAGCCTGGAGACCAAGATCACCGGCCGGGGCCTGGACGTGGAGACCCACCTGCCCGACGGGGCAGTGAAGGTGTGGGGCGACCCCGACGGCATCACCCAGGTGTGCTACAACCTGCTGGACAACGCCATCAAGTTCGCCCGGGAGGGGAGCGTTATTACCCTGAGCATCACCACCAAGGGTCCCAGGGCCTACATCTCGGTGCGCAATGAGGGGGAGACCATCTCCCCCGAGGAGCTGCCCCTGCTTTTTGACCGCTTCCACAAGAGCGATAAATCCCGCAGCGTGGACCGGGAAGGTGTGGGCCTGGGGCTCTACATCGTCAAGACCATTCTCAATAACCACAGGGAGAGCATCACCGTCAAGAGCGAGAACGGCGTGACCGAGTTCACCTTCACGCTGCTGCTGGCCTGACAGATCCTCCCGGAGGAGGCCCTCATGCGAAACCGCTACTATGACATGCCCCCGCAGCCTTATACCGACCCCTGGCAGACCGGGGGAGGGCCGGAACCCGTCTACGAGGAGACCGTGCCCGGAGACGGGGAGCGCAAAGGGAAGAAGGGAAAGCGCATTGCCCTGTTTTGCGTGGGGGTGGCCCTCATCGCCGCCGGGCTCATCACCCTGACCGTCTTCTCCGGCTTCCAGCTCACCTTGGACCTGCCCTCCTTTACTCAGCCCTTTGAAAAGCCCGGCGGGGAAGAGGACTTCGGCTTCGATTTCGACTTTGACTTCGGCTCCGAGCTGCTGGGTTCCGCTGAGACCACCATTCCCCGGGCCCAGGTAGGGGAAGAGGTGGAGGTGGAGCTCCTGGGTGTGCCCGAGACCGGGGCGCTCACCTTTCAGGAGATCTACGAGAAAGTGCTGCCCTCCATCGTGGGCATCCGGGCCTACGGGCCTGACGGCGGTGCTACCGGTACCGGCGTGGTGCTCTCGGAAGAGGGGTACATCATCACCAACTTCCACGTCATCGAGGGCGCGGAGAGCGCCGAGGTGGTGCTGCTCCAGGGGGAACGGGTGCTGGACGCCCTGCTGGTAGGCGGCGATGCCGCCAATGACCTGGCTGTGCTCAAGGTGGAGGGAAAGGGCTTTTATCCCGCTGAGTTCGGGGACTCCTCCCTCCTGCGGGTGGGGGATGTGGCTCTGGCCATCGGCAACCCTCTGGGCGAGGAATTGGCCGGCACCATGACCGACGGCATCATCTCCGCCATCAACCGGGACGTGAACGTGGACGGCATTACCATGACCCTTCTCCAGACCACCGCCGCCCTTAACTCGGGCAATTCCGGCGGAGCCCTCATCAACCAGTATGGCCAGGTGGTGGGCATCACCAACATGAAGATGAGCTCTCAGTACACCGAGGCCACCATTGAGGGCCTGGGCTTTGCCATCCCCACGGTGACGGTAAAGGATGTGGTGGAGGAGCTCATCGAGAGGGGCTATATCGGCGGCAGGCCCACTCTGGGCATTACGGTCCAGACCCTGCCGGAGACGGACTGGAGCAGCTACGATCTGCCGGAGGATTTCACCGGCGGCATCCTGGTGGTGGAGGTCCAGCGGAACAGCGACGCCTGGGAGAGCGGCGTGCGCGCCGGGGACATCATCGTCTCGGGCAACGGAGAACCCATCGCTGAGAACGACGACCTGCTTTATATCCGCGACGGCCTTGGCGTGGGAGACGTGATTACCCTGGGTGTGTGGCGCTCCGGGGAGTACCTGGAGTTTGATGTGGAGCTCATCGAGCAGTATGTGCTGGACAATATCCGCTGACAGCAAATAGCGGCGAAAAAAGAAAACGGGCGCGGTCCCCTCGAAGGGGACCGCGCCCTGCTTATTTCCGCTGACTTTCCGACGGTCAGGAGAGCTTGAGATCGCCCTCTCTGATCCAGCCGATCTTACGGAAGAAGAGACCAAAAAGCCAGGTGAGAACGGCGGGCAGGACAAAGCAGATCAGGACGAGACCCACCCAGTCCAGGGCGGTGATGGCCGCTTTGACGCCGCTGGCCACGTCGCTGACCCAGCCGGCGTACACCCCGATGGGACCAACCATGCCGCAGGTGCCCATGCCGGCGGCCACGCCGCCGGAGGGGTCGTTCATCTCCAAACGGAACACACAGGTGGCCAGGGGGCCAGTGACGGCGCTGGTGAGGATGGCGGGTAGCCAGATCCGGGGATTTTTCACGATGTTGCCCATCTGGAGCATGGAGGTGCCCAGCCCCTGGCTCACCAGGCCACCCCAGCGGTTCTCACGGAAGGAGAGGACGGCAAAGCCCACCATGTTGGCGCAGCAGCCCGCCACCGCCGCCCCGCCGGCGAGACCGGTGAGCCCGATGGCGGCGCAGATGGCCGCCGAGGAGATGGGCAGGGTCAGGGCCACGCCGATGACCACCGACACCAAAATGCCCATGAGGAAGGGCTGAAGCACCGTGGCCCACCGCACGAACTCCCCCACCGACGAGGCCGCCGTGCCGATGGCCGGGGCAGCCAGGGCGGAGAGCCCCACGCCCGCGAGGATGGTAACCAGGGGGGTGACCAGGATGTCCACCTTGGTTTCCTTGCTCACCGCCTTGCCGAGCTCGGCGGCGATGACGGCGATGAACAGCACCGCCAGCGGGCCGCCCGCGCCCTTGCCGCCGGAGAGGGTGGTGGAGCCCAGCGCGTTGGCGGCGTAGCCCACGGTGGCCAGGGAAAAGAGCACCAGAGGGGGCGACTGGAGCGCGTATCCGATGGCCACTGCCATGGCCGGGCCGCTCATAGCTGAGGCGTAGCCGCCCACGGTAGTGAGCCAGTCGAGGCCCAGCTGCGTACCCAGGGTGTCCAGAATGGTGCCGATGAGCAGGGAGCAGAACAGACCCTGGGCCATGGCGCCCAGGGCATCCACCCCGTACCGCCGGGCGGAGATGACGATGTTTTTTCGCTTGAGGAAGGCGCTGAAGCCAGCCATATCTCTCACGACCTTTTGCATATAAGATCAGCGCGGGCGCTTTGCCCGCGCTGATCTCCATTTTATACCGCTATGTGAAGATTTGTCAATTTATTTGCGCCCCCACCAGCGCAGCCACACCGCCAGAATCACCCCCGCCACGGCGATCACACCCCCTGCGGCCAGGGCGGCGGTGGCGATGGTGAGGAAGGGGCCGCCTGGCGCGGAAAAGCCGGGCGTGGAGCCGAACATCTGAAAAAACTCCTGGGGGAACATCTGGTTATAGATTACCCGGGCCAGCAGACCAACGGCGGCGATGCCCAGTCCGCACAGGGCTATATACACCCCCGCAAGCCAGCCCCACCGCCGGACCAGCTGGCCAAGGTGGCCCGGGAGGCGGGGAGCGGTCTTGCTCTCCGGCGCCGCTGCGGGCGAGGACTCTTCTCCCTGGGACCCATCGTCCTCGCCGCCTCGGAGCAGCTGGTCCACCGTGACGCCAAATATCTGGGAGAGGGCCAGGAGCTTGTCCACGTCGGGTACCGACTCCCCCAGCTCCCACTTGCTCACCGCCTGGCGGGACACCCCCACCCGCGCGGCCAGCTCCTCCTGGGAAAGGCCCATGCTCTTGCGCAGTGACAGGATCTTTTCATGCAGTTTCATCGCTGGCCACCTCGTTGTCCTCAGATTTGGGTTTCCCCATGGCCTGATGGTACCATCCGAAGCGGTTGCGCGCCACCAAGGAGGGCTGGAACTTTCGCAACCGGCGGTTGCGGCCCTTCATTTCCGGGCCTTTTTCCGGTCAGTCCGCGTAGCCCAGCATGCCCCGTACCGATACCTCGCCTGAGCTGACCGCTTTCCGGCTACCGTCGTCCAAACGGACCACCAGAGCAAAATCCTCGTCCACGCCTTCGGCAAACCCCGTCTCCTCGGTCTCCCCCCGCACAAGACGCACCTGCTGCCCCACCGTCAGGCATCCGGCGCGGTAGCGTTCCAGAAAGGCGGCCTTGTCACCGGGGAAGCGGCGGTAATTGTCGTCCAGGGCGGTGAGAATGGCTGCGGCCAGCGCCGCGCGCCGGGGGGGAGTCCCCATGATCTGGGCCAGGGAGATGGCCACCGGAGAGAGCTCGGGGCCAAAGTCGGCGGCGGTCTCATTCACGTTGACCCCAATGCCCACCGCCGCGTAGCGCACCGCGCCGCTCTCCCCCTCGATGCCCAGCTCCGTGAGGATGCCGCAGAGCTTCCGCCCGTCCACGATGATATCGTTGGTCCACTTGATGCCCGGGCGGAAGGCGCAGGCGCGCTCGATGCCGTCGCACACCGAGACTGCCGCCCAGGCCGTGAGCCACATGAGCTCGCGGAGGGAGCAGGAGGGTCGGAGCAGGACGGTGAAGTAGAGCTGTCCCGGCGGCGAGACAAAAGTGCGGCCCAACCGGCCCTTTCCCCCGGTCTGCCGGTCGGCCAGGACCACCAACCCCTCCGGCGCGCCCTCCTCGGCCCGGCGCTTGACCTCGTTGTTGGTAGAGTCCACGGTCTCCAGGCACAAAAGCTCCCGGCCGATCAGCCGCCCGGCCAGGACTCCGGAGAGCTCTCCGGGGGAGAGTAGATCGGGAGAGGACACCAGCATGTACCCCCGGTTGGGGGCCGAGGAGATCACATACCCCTCCTGCCGCAGCTCCTCCACTGCCTTCCACACCGCCGCGCGGGATACCCCCAGGCCGCGGCGCATGGCCTCCCCAGACAGGGGGCCCTCCGCGCCCTTGAGCAGAGAGAGAACTTCCTCCCGCAGCATCGTTCATTCCTCCTCACGCCCTGCCGGGCGGTTTTTTCCAGTGCGGCAATGCTGAAATCCCGCGAGCGGTTTGTTTTGGATATTATTGTAGCCTCCGGAGAGGCTCCCCGTCAAGGTGCGCAATTGTAAACCAAAAAAAGAAAATAGTTGACAACTTGTATGGCAGGGTTTACCATCGAGGAAAATACACGGCGCGTACAGCGCCGGAGAAGGAGATGGTGAGTATGAAAACGAGAGAGGCCGCCCTTACCGGCGTGATGGCGGCGGGGATGGCGGTGTGCGCGTGGATCTCGGTGCCGGGGCCGGTGCCCTTCACCCTGCAGACCATGGGGGTGTTCCTGGCAGTGGGGCTGCTGGGAGGCAGACTGGGAAGTCTGGCCGTAGGCGCATATCTGCTGTTGGGAGCGGTGGGCCTGCCGGTGTTCTCCGGTTTTTCCGGAGGGGTGGCCTCCTTTGCCGGGCCCACGGGGGGGTATCTGGTGGGATTTCTGCTCATCGCCCTGGTCATGTGGGGGCTGGAGTTTCTCTGGGGCAGGGGAAGGGCGGCCTACTTCGTCTCAGGGGCGGCGGGGCTCGCGGTGTGCTATCTCTTCGGCACCGTCTGGTATATGGTCCTCTACTCTGCAGCGGGGAAGCCGGCCGAGCTGTTCACCGTTCTGAGCTGGTGTGTGTTTCCCTTCATCCTTCCCGACCTTCTCAAGCTGACCCTGGCCTTTGTGCTCAAGGAGCGGCTGCGCTCCGCTCTAAAACGGCAGGGCTAGAAGGCATATTGGTTGGAGTTGTCCCATATACATATTACAAACCATGAAAGGGCGGGAAAAGGATATGGCAATGGAAGAAAAGCGCTTTCCAGGCTCGGCGCCCCACCATTTGATTCTGGAGGAGCGGGAGAACCTCTCGGTCTCCGGAGTGGTGGAGGTGCGCAGCTTTGACGAGAACACCATCGTCATGGAGACCAGCCGGGGCGTGCTGGTGGTCCAGGGAGAGGATCTGCACATCGAGAAGCTGAGCCTGGACGGCGGAGACCTGAAGGTAGAGGGGGAGATCGATTCCCTGACCTATGAAGAGGGCGGCAGGGGAAAGGGTGGTTTCCTCTCCCGGCTGCTGGGCTGAGATGGGGGCTTCGGTGGCCCAGCAGGCTGCCAGCCTGGGGTGGGCTGTGCTGCTGGGGGTGGCCGTGGGGCTGCTGTACGATGTGCTCCGCATCCTGCGGGTACGGCTGAAGCTCCGTCTACTGGGCGCGGCGCTGGATTTTCTTTTCTGGCTGCCGGTGACGGCGGCTTTCTTCCTCTTCGCGCTGATCATGGGAGGCGGAGAGGTGCGTATCACGCTCCTTGCCGGACACTTTGCCGGAGCGGTCCTCTATTTCCGGCTCCTCAGCCCTCCGGTCCTGCGTCTGGGCTACGCCCTGGCCGATCTGGGGGGCCTTTTCTGGCGCATCGCCACGGCTCCGGTGCGGGCACTGGGGTGGTGCTGTAAAAAAATCAAAAAATTTCTCAAAAATAGCTTTCTTTATCGACGCAAATGGTTTAGAATAAGGCTGTTACCCGAGGAAATGAAGGATGAGCGGCAGACACGGGCCGCGCGGTACAGGGGGGACAGCAACCATGCAGATAAAACGAGCCGGGCTTCTGACTAAGCTGGTGGTTCTCGCCATGCTGGTGGGGCTGTCCATCATCCTGCTCAACGAGGGCAGGGACCGGACCGCGCTGGAGGAACAGATCAGCGCCCTGGAGCGGCAGATCGCCGTGCAGACGCAGGTCAACGCCGACCTGCAGGATGATCTGGACCACAGCGGCGACCTGGAAAGCCAGATGAACATCGCGCGGGATGAGCTGGGCCTGGTGGTCCCCGGCGAACGTGTCTTCCACATCACCGACTGACCCCACGGGTGCACACAAGGGCCTGCGGCCCCATTATGGAAAGAGAGGATTTTGCAGTTCTTATGGAGTTTGGTGTGGGTAGTGTTCTGGAAGGCAAAGTGACTGGCATCACAAAGTTCGGCGCGTTCGTGTCCTTGCCTGAGAATCGGTCCGGGCTGGTACATATCTCCGAGATCGCCTATTCCTACGTCAATGATGTGAAGGATCATCTCAAGGAGGGACAGGAGGTCAAGGTCAAGGTCATCGGCATTGATGAGAACGGCCGGATCAACCTCTCCATCAAGAAGGCGATGGATCCTCCTCCCCGTCCCGCCGGTCAGGGCAGAGGCCCCGGCGGCGGCCGGCCCATGGGCTTCCGGGGTACTCCCGCGCCCAAGGCGCCCGAAACCTTTGAGGATCGCCTCAAGCAGTTCATGGCCTCCTCGGACAGCAAGCTCTCCGAGATCCGGGCCGCCGATAACCGCCGCGGTTCCCGCCGGGGCGGCCGGAAATAACCACTTCCATTGCGCGGCCGGTTTCGGCCGCGCAATTTTTTCAAAAAAAGGAGCGCCCGTTGCCGGGCGCCCAAAGGTGTGTGTGCGGGGAGAATGGAATGCTTGTGGGAAACGGTCATGCGCATATTGGTTGAGCTGCAAGAATAGAGTACCAGAATTTCCTTAATTTGTCAAACAGAACATTTGTCGAATTTTCCCGCTGGGAAAGGATCGGGAGGGTACGGAGATGACGGAGGTCACATACGAACAGATCGCAGAGACGGTGGAGCGGCTGTGCATCGAGGCCAACACCAAGCTGCCGGAGGATGTATGCCGGGCCATTTGGCAGCGGCGGGAGGAGGAGGCCTCGCCGGTGGGTCGCTCCATCCTGGGAGATTTGGTGGAGAACTTCACCTTTGCCTCGGAGAAGGGACTGCCCATCTGTCAGGATACCGGCATGGCGGTGGTCTATGCCGAGCTGGGGCAGGAGGTCCACATTACCGGCGGTCTGCTCACCGACGCGGTGAACGAGGGGGTGGCCCGTGGATATGTGGGGGGACACCTGCGCTGCTCGGTGGTAGCCGACCCGCTGCGCCGGGAAAACACCGGAGACAACACGCCGGCGGTGCTCCACCTGCGCCTGGTGGCTGGTGACAAGTTGCGCCTTACCGTGGCGCCCAAGGGCTTTGGCAGTGAGAACATGACGGTGCTTAAGATGTTCACCCCCGCGGCCACGGCAGAGGACATTGTATCCTTTGTGACCGAGGCTGTGGAGCGCGCCGGCTCCAACCCTTGCCCCCCGGTGGTGGTGGGGGTGGGCCTGGGGGGCACTTCCGAGGTGGCCGTGGGCCTTGCCAAGGAGGCGCTGCTCCTGCCGGTGGAGCAGCCCAACCCCGATCCCTTCTATGCCGCTCTGGAGCGGGAGATCCTGTCGCGGGTCAATGCCCTGGGCATCGGTCCCCAGGGGCTGGGGGGCTCCACCACGGCTCTGTGTGCCCATATTCTCAAGAGCCCTACCCACATCGCCGGACTGCCCTGCGCCGTCAACCTGGGCTGCCACGTCACCCGCCACGCCAGCGCCGTGTTGTAAGAGTTTACAAATTAATGTGGATTTTTTGCCGCTCTATGGTATAATTAAAATAGGACGACCGGATGGCTGTCCCAGACACCACCCTCCACCTCGGAGGGCGAAAGGAGCGAGCGGTATGAAGTTCGTGTTTACAGACAAAAAGGTCAATTTGCCCGGCAAGGTCCACGCCTACGCGGAGAAAAAGGTGGGCAAGCTGGAGCGTTATTTTAAGGCGGACACGGAGGCCGCCATCGTCTTCAGCATCGAGAAGGACCGCAATAACGTGGAGCTCACCATTCGCTCCGGCGGCACGGTGATCCGGGTGGCCGAAAGCACCTCTGATATGTTTGCCACCATCGACGCCGCCGTGGCCTCGGTGGAGCGGCAGCTGCGCAAGAACAAGGCAAGACTGGAAAAGCGTCTGCGCCAGGACGCCTTCAGCCGCACGGTGGAGGCTGATCAGGTCTCCTTTGTGCCGGAGCCCGAGGGCGAGGAGGACAAGTTCCGTATCGTGCGCACCAAGCGCTTCCCCCTACGACCCATGAGCGCTGAGGAGGCCATCCTCCAGATGAACCTGGTGGGACACTCTTTCTTCGCCTTCCGGGACGCAGACAACGACGGGCGCTTCGCCGTGGTCTACAAGCGCAACGACGGGGACTACGGTATCATCGAGGACGAAGACTGAGCGTACGCCGCGGCTGCGCCGACCGGCGCCAAAGTGAACAGACAAAAAAGGGGAGCGGCAATGCCGCTCCCCTTTTTTGTCTGTGGGGTCTTGGCGGAAGGACATAGCCGTGGTAAACTAAGGAAAAGTACGGTTTATCGTACTGCAAAAAGGATAGGATAGAACTGTGAAAGGGGGAATGGGCCATGGCCAAGGGGGCGGGGCAGAAGCTCAAGCTGCCCATTTTGTGGAAGACCCTCATGGAGCGCTCCGACGAGGAGCATCCGCTGACGGTACCCGAGCTCATTGAGGCCCTGGCGGCCTGGGGCATCACCGCCGAGCGCAAGAGTATTTACGCCGATCTGGAGGCCCTCTCGCAGCTGGGGGTGGATGTGCAGCTGCGCAAGGGGAAGAGCCCGGGCTGGTTCCTGGGAGAGCGTACCTTCCAGCTCCCGGAACTTAAGCTGCTGGTGGACGCGGTGCAGTCCAGCCGCTTCATCACCCGGCGCAAATCCGACCAGCTCATTGCCAAGCTGGAGGGGCTTGCCAGCGTCTACCAGGCCAAGAGCCTGCAGCGGCAGGTCTATGTGGCCGGGCGTGTCAAGAGCATGAACGAGAGCGTCTATTACAGCATCGACAAGCTCCATACCGCCATTTCCGGCGCTCGGGCGGTGACTTTCCGGTACTTTGAGTATAACGTGCGCAAGGAGAAGGTTTACCGCCGGGAGGGAAAGCGCTACCACGTTTCCCCCTACGCCCTCATCTGGGACAACGAGAACTACTACCTGGCCGCCTATGACCATGACCACGGCGAGCTGCGCCATTACAGGGTGGACAAGATGGACGAGCTGGCGGTAACCGCTATGGAGCGGCAGGGGGAGGAGGCCGTTCGGGACTTCGATATGGCCGCCTATGCCCGCAAGCATTTCGGCATGTTCCGGGGCAGAGAGGGACAGGTGCGGCTGCGTTGCCGGAACCATCTGGTGGGCGTGGTGCTGGACCGGTTCGGCCTGGAGGTGATCCTGGTGCCCGGCGGGGAGGAGCACTTTACCGTCACGGTGGAGGCGGCGGTCTCCCCCCAGTTCCTTGGCTGGGTGTTCGGTCTGGGGGCGGAGGTGGAGCTCCTCTCCCCCCAGTGGGCCAGGGAGACCCTCCAGGCACAGCTGGAGGGCGTGCGGGCGGTGTACCAGACCACATAAAAACGGGGAGCCGGGGGGTAACTCCCGGCTCCGCCGCTGTTTATTGTCCGCTCTCCGGCCGGTCCAGCTTCCGGGCCAGGTCGGCGTAGAAGGCGCACAGCTCTCCGGCGGTCTCCGCCTCAAAGCCTTCCCCCACCACCCGCAGAGCGCTGCGGCGGGAGAGCGGGGCGATATACACCCAGCCATCCCGGGCGGGAAAGCGTACGCCTTCTCCGGCGGCACGGGCGGCGGGCTCAGCGCGGAGCAAGGCCGCCATGACCGCTGCCCGACTGCCCCGGAGAGGCACCTCCGAGCGGCGGATGCTGGTAAGAGGAGCGTGGCGGTCCAGCACATGGAGCCGCTCCCCTGTCTGGGCCATACGCTGGCACAGCAGGCAGGCGGCAAAGACGGCGTCCCGCAGGGAGGGGCGGGCCTGGTAGAGCTCCTCGGCCTCGGGTCCGTCCCGGCCCAGCCGCAATACGGCGGTGCCCTGGGAGGAGCAGAGCAGGTCGATGGCCGCCGGAGCGGCGGCGGGAACGGCCAGACGGCGGACGCCCCGCTGCAGCTCCGCCATGGCGCACAGAGTGAGCAGCCGCTCCGGGGGAAGTTCACGCCCCTCTTCGTCCCAGGCCCGCAGGCGCATCCCACCGTGTTCGGCCCGCAGGGCCAGGGTATTGTCCCGGCGCTCCCGGACCACGGTGCAGCCCAGCAGCTCCAGGGCCTGGCCCAGGACCCGGTCGGCATCCTCGCCGCCGGGCAGGGCCACGGTCAGCGGGCGGGCGAGGGGGGAGGCGTACCGGGCCGCCGCCGCGGCATAGGCCCCGCTCACCCCAGTGATGGGCTCCCACGTCCCTACGCGCTTGGCAGGCATCCGGGCCACCTCGCCCCGGAGAAGGGCGCCCTCCAGCTGGCGTTCCCGCTCCCGGTCCAGGGGCAGCCCCCGGCTGTCAAAGAAGTGGAGAAAGACCCGGCTTCCCGCCTGCTGCACGAAGAGAAAGGCGGACAGGGAGTAGGAGGCGGCGAACCAGGCGGCGGCGGAGGGACAGGGAGCGTCGGTATACAGTACGCAGCCGCCCGCCTCCGAGGCGCCGCTTCCCGCCGCGTGGCAGAGCATCCGAGCGGCGCTGCCTCCGCAGTGGCCCAGGCCCAGGGCCCCTCGCCGCCCCAGGGCATTGCCCAGCAGGTGGAGGGCCTGGACCGTGAGGTCATCCCCCACCTCTCCGGTGAGCACGCCGCCGTCCCCGAAGCGCAGGGGCTCGCGCAGGCCGCCGGCGGTCAGGTTGACGGTCAGCCGGGTCCCCTGGGATACCCGGCGGTTGGGCCAGACCTTCACGTTTTCCAGCAAAATGGCGTCCCGGCCCACGGAGGAATCCTGCCCCAGAACGGAGCCCTCGTTGAGCACCGCGCCGTCGCCCACCGAGGCGCCCTGGCAGAGCACCGCCCCATACAGGGTGCAGTCCTGGCCCACCGCCGCGCCCTGGAGGACGCTGCGCTGCACCAGACTGTGCCGGCCAACGGTGGAGCCGGCCTCCAGCACCGCGTGAGGACCGATGAGAGACCCGGAGCCGATGGATACATTGGCGCCGATGTAGCAGGGAGGGACCACCTGCACATCGTCCGGGATGGGGCTCAGGGACCACACCCCCGGGCGGACCCGGGGAGCGCCCAGGTCCAGGGAGACCTTTCCGCTCAGCGCGTCGGCGGCGCAGCGCAGGTAAGCCTGGCACTCGCCCATGTCGCACCAGTATCCCGAAGCCTCAAAGCCGTAGAGGGGCACTCCCTGCCGCAGTAGCAGAGGGAAGAGGTCCCGAGCAAAGTCGAAGGGTTTGCCCTCAGGGACCTGGGCCATGGCCTGGGGGGTGAGGATATAGATGCCGGTGTTGACCAGGTCGGTGAGCACCTCCCCCCAGGCGGGCTTCTCCAGAAAGCCCTCCACGCGGCCCTCCTGGTCGGTGAGGACCAGACCGTAGTCCACCGGCGCGCTGTGCCGGTGGAGCACCAGGGTGGCTCCGGAGGGCCGGGTCTGGTGAAAGCCCATGACGCAGCGCAGGTCTATGTCACACACCGCGTCGCCGCTGATGACCAGGAAATCCTCCTCGCCCAGCACCTCCATGCAGCGCTTGACGCCGCCGGCGGTACCCAGCGGCTCTGTTTCCGGGAAATAGTGCAGGCTTACCCCCAAGGTGGAGCCGTCTCCCAGGGCGTCCATGATGGCGCGGGACATATACCTCAGGGTCAGGCAGATGTCGGTGATGCCGCTGCGGGCGAGCAGACCGATGATGTGCTCCACCACGGGCCGGTCAAAGAGGGAGGTCAGAGGCTTGGGCCGGGTTAGGGTGAGGGGGCGCAGCCGCGTGCCCTCTCCGCCGGAGAGAATGACTGCTTTCATGGGAAAACTTCCTTTTCCATAGAGTCAAGACGCCTCTTAGTGTATCCAGTTCCAGGAAAAATAAACCCCATTGTATCAAGGAGGAAGCCGTGCTACAATGGGAAAAACAGGCCGCAGGGCTGGAGCGGAGGGAAGGAAAATATGGATACGCGCAGCATCAGGCCGGGCCGCTACCGCCATTTCAAGGGGGGAGAGTACCGCGTGCTCTTCACCGCCCGCCACTCGGAGACCGGGGAGGACATGGTGGTCTACCAAGCCCTCTACGGCGAGATGGGCTTTTGGGTGCGCCCAGCGGAGATGTGGCTGGAGCGGGTGGAGCGGCCGGACTACGCCGGGCCGCGGTTTACCTATATCGGGGAGTGAGGATATGAACATCCAGATTTTCGGTAAGAGCAAGTGCTTTGACACCAAAAAGGCCGAGCGGTATTTCAAGGAGCGGCGGATCAAATTCCAGGCCATAGACCTTGTGAAATACGGCATGAGCCCCGGAGAGCTCAAAAGCGTGAAAAACGCCGTGGGTCTCGCCGCCCTTATTGACGACAAGCACCCCGACGCCGCCCTGCTCTCCTACCTGGCCTATGAGGAGGACAAGCTGGAAAAGCTCCTCTCCGACCCCCGGCTCATCCGCACCCCTGTGGTGCGAAACGGGAAACAGGCCACCGTGGGCTACTGTCCCGAGGTGTGGAAGACCTGGGAATGAACGAAAGACGTGCCCCGGCGCATTGCGCCGGGGCACGTCTTGTTGGCAGGCAGGGGATCACGGCTCTCCGGAGGGCTGAGCAGCATCAGGTTCCTCCTCCTTCAGGTCGGGAAGGGTGAGGGCCATAAGGGCGTCCCGGTCCGGGTTCTCCAGGGCGGCCACCCGGTCGGACTGGCGGGCCACGGCGCGCTCAAAGACGTTTCGCACGTCCCGGGCGTTGCCGAAGTTCTCATCCCGCTGCTCATAGAGCCGGGTAAACAGGCCCCGGGCGTAGTCCTCCGCCTCTCCGGTGAGGGAGTAGCCGTTCTTGCGGCACAGGGAGCGGAAGATCTCCATGAGCTGCGCTCCGTCATAGTCCTCGAAGTAAAAGTACTTGTTGAACCGGCTCTCCAGGCCGGGGTTTGCGTGGATGAAGCGGTCCATGAGCTCGGTGTACCCCGCTACGATGACGATGAGATCGGAGCGATGGTCCTCCATGGCCTTGAGCAGAGTCTCAATGGCCTCTTTGCCGAAGTCGTTGGGGGAGTCGGGATTTGCCAGGGCGTAGGCCTCGTCAATGAACAGCACGCCCCCCAAAGCTTTGTCGATCACCTCGCCGGTCTTGATGGCGGTCTGGCCCACAAAGCCGGCCACCAGCCCCGAACGGTCCACCTCAATGAGCTGGCCTTTGCTCAGCACCCCGATGGCGTGGTAGATCCCGGCCAGCAGCCGGGCCACCGTGGTCTTGCCGGTGCCCGGATTGCCCATGAAGACCAGGTGCAGGGACATGGGTGGCACCGGCAGCCCCGCCTCCTGGCGCAGTTTGCGCACCTTTACCAGGTTGATAAGGCTCTTGACGTCCTTTTTCACTTTCTCCAGGCCGCACAGGCTGTCCAGTTCGGCGAGTAGCTCCTCCAGGCTGGGGGCCTTCTCCTCCGCCTCCGTTTCCTCTGCCTTTTCTTCCGCCTTTTTCTCTCCGGCAGGAGCGGTGCTCTGTTCAGGAGAGGGGGAGCGGCGGGTGACGAATTCCGTTACGTCCAGAGGGGGCTTCCCGGCGCTGAGCCCCTCCTTCTCACAAAGACCGATAAGGGCGTCCGCGCAGAGGCCGGCAAAGCCGGCCTCTTCCTCGCTGACCACGTCGTCCACCGCCGCAAAAAGTAGCAGCATCAGGGTCATCAGGTCGGCAAAGCGGCGGGAGAGAGTGCCGCCCACCACTTTGTCATAGGCCAGCATCCGGGTGAAAAAGCCCGGCGGCGTGAAGCCGGGGTAATCGGCCACAGCGGTGCTCAGTTCCCAGAACAAAATGGAGGGGACGGGGTTGCCCTTGTGATAGATGGCGTTATAGTACTCCACATGCCGGGGCGTTACGCTGCCGCCGTCGCTGTGCCAGATCCCTAGGGCGCAGGCGCGGAAGAAGACGTCGGCCTCCCGGGCAAAACGCTCCCGCAGCGCGCTGTCCCCGATCTGGCGGCGAAAGGCATCCACGCCCTCCTCATACTGCTTGTGTACCGCGGCAGCGGTCATGGAACCCTTCATGGCCCTCCACTCCTCCCATTTATTCTGCCGGCTATCATACCGCGTCCTGACAAAGCCGAAAGCCCTGGCCTTCCCTTTGTTCAGAAGTAAGTATTTCGAGTAATTTGGACCGAAAGCCGCTTTTTTAGCGGCTTTTGTAAAATTGCGCGGCTATGACCGCGGGAACAGACCGCTTGCCGCTTTGTTCAGCAGACATTATTATATCCAATTCCATGGGTGGAATCAAGTCAGGAGGTTTGGTAGACATAACACAGAGAAAATAACGCCGGAATTTCGCGATTGCGGTTGACGATTTCCGCCGCAGCGTGTACTATTATGTTATAATGTCTGCTGAATAAACCGCCATGCGGTTTATTTGAAAAGAGCTGATCCCAGCCGTTTTCAGATCAATTGCGACATTGTTATAAAGAAAGGAACGCCAATAGGAGGGATATCAATGGCCAAACGATCCGCCAATGAGATGATCCACTGTGACGTCTGCGGAGAAGACTACTCCGCTACCTATAAACACTGTCCCTTCTGCGAGGAGGACGCCTGGGAGGCCCGGGAGAGAGAACGGGGTGGCGGCCGCGAGGAGGAGTATGACGACCTGGACGAATATGAGGAGGACGAGTACGAGGAACGTCCTGTCCGCCGCAAGGGCGGCAAGCGCCTGGGCAACCGACGGGGCGGCGGCTACGGCGGGCCTCCTTCGGTAGGAAAAATCGTGAGCACGGTGCTCTCCCTGGTTATTATCGCCGCGGCCATCTTCGTCGTCATTACCATCATCCGCCCTTGGATCATTCGGGGGAACGTGGACCCCAATCCTTCGGAGCAGGTCACCCAGACGCCCGATCCCGGCGACGTGTCGGCGGAGCCCACCGACCCTGTGGAGAGCGAGGAGCCTGAGCCCTCCACCGAGCCCACCCCGGACGGGCAGACTGCCACCAGCTTTACCCTCAGCTACACTGAGTTCTCCATCAGTCGCCAGTATCCCGACCCGGTGACCATCCAGGTTACCTTCTCCCCCGCGGGCACCACTGGGGAGATCACCTGGAGCTCCTCCAATCCCAGTGCCCTCACCGTGGACCAGAACGGGCGGGTGTCCGCCGTGGGACCAGGCAGCGCCGTCATCACCGCCACCATGGCCGGCGGCTATTCCCAGACCTGCAAGGTCTACTCCACCATCGGTTCTGACAGCGGTCCTGTTTCCACGCCTACGCAGGCGCCCTCCGGGGGCCTTTCGCTGAGCCGGGAGGACTTCACCCTCAATGAGACCTGGCCCACCTATACCATCACTGTTACCGGGGCTTCCGGCACCGTGACCTGGTCTACCAGCAACAGTGCGGTGGCTACGGTGAGCGCAGGCGGTACTGTCGCCCGGGTGGGCGCTGGCACTTGCACCATCACCGCTAAGGATGCCGCTGGTAATACCGCCACGTGCATCGTCCGCTGCAACTGACGGCGGCCATAATAAACAAAGAGCGCGGAGACCGGATTTCGGTCTCCGCGCTCTCTTTGCGTTTATGCCGCGGCGGTAAATTCAGACCTCCATGATAACGGGCAGGATCATGGGGTTGCGCTTGGTCTTTTTGTAGAGGAAACCGGACAGGTCGTTCTTGAGCTGGGACTTGATGGCCGACCAGTCGGTGGTGTGCTCCGCCTCGCACTCGCGCAGGGCGTTGATCGCCACGCCGCGCAGTTCCTCCATAAGACCCTCGGACTCCTTGACATACACGAAGCCCCGGGTGATGATGTCGGGGCCGGAGACCACGCTGCCATCCTCGGCGGACATGGAGGTGACCACCACGATCATGCCGTCCTCCGCCAGGTGCTTGCGGTCCCGCAGGACCACGCTGCCCACGTCGCCCACGCCGTAGCCATCCACGAACACCCGACCCGCAGGCACTGTGCCGTTGATGCGGGCGGAGTTGGGGGTGAGCTCCATGACCTTGCCGATGTCGCTGATGAGGATGTTCTTGGGGTCCATGCCCATCTCACGGGCTAGTTTGGCATGAATCTTGAGATGCCGCTGTTCGCCGTGGACGGGGATAAAGAACTTGGGCTTGACCAGGGCGTGGACGATTTTCAGCTCGTCCTGGCAGGCGTGGCCGGAGACGTGGAGGGGGGCCTCCCGCTCGTTGACCACATCAGCGCCCTTGCGGTAGAGCTCGTTGATGACGTTGCCAATGGCGTTTTCGTTGCCCGGGATGGCCGAGGCCGAGATGATCACCCGGTCTCCCGCCTGGATGTCCACCTGCCGGTGGGTGTTGAAGGCCATCCGGGTCAGGGCGGACATGGTCTCGCCCTGGCTGCCAGTGGTGATGATGCACACCTTGTTCTTGGGCAGGCTCTTGAGATGGTTCACGTCTACCAGCACTCCGGCGGGGATGCTCATATACCCCAGCTCCGTGGAGACCTTGATGGCGTTTTCCATGCTCCGGCCGGTCACCGCCACCTTGCGGCCGTACTTGGCGGCCACCGAGATGATCTGCTGCATCCGGTCCACGTTGGAGGCGAAGGTGGTGACGATGATCCGCTCCTCACAGCCCCGGAACAGGGCGTCAAAGCTGGCGCCTACGCTCCGCTCGCTCTTGGTGAAGCCGGGCCGCTCCACGTTGGTGGAGTCGGCAAGCAGGGCCAGAACACCCTCCTTGCCCAGCTGACCCAGCCGGGCAAGGTCCATCATGCCGCCGGACACCGGGGTGGGGTCGATCTTGAAGTCGCCGGTGTGGATGCACACACCCACCGGGCACTTGATGGCAAAGGACACCGCGTCGGCGATGGAGTGGTTGGCGTGGATGAATTCCACGGTGAACTTGCCCGCCTTCACCGTCTCCCCCGCCTCGCAGGTGATGAGCTTGGTCTTACTCAGCAGCCGGTGCTCCTCCAGCTTGAGCTTGACAAGTCCTGCGGTCATCCGGGTGGCGTAGATGGGCACCTGGATCTCCCGCAGCAGATAGGGGATAGAGCCGATGTGGTCCTCATGCCCGTGGGTGAGGAAGATGGCCCGGATACGGTCCCTGTTCTTGATGAGATAGGAAAAGTCGGGGATGACCACGTCGATGCCGTACATGTCGTCATCGGGGAAGCCCATGCCCACGTCCACCACGATCATGTCCCCGCCATATTCGTAGACGGTGATGTTCTTGCCGATCTCGTTGAGACCACCCAGAGAGATGATTTTCAGTTTTTCTGCCATGTTGTCGTTATTAACACTCCTTATCATAATCCGTTACCGATGGCTCGGTATGTAAGGACAGCACAACAAAGCGCACTAAAACAAGGCGATGTCTTCCACTCTTTCCGGCCCTGCCTCGCCGGAAAAAGGGACGTCCGTCGCCGCTGTACGCTGCTGATTTGTGTCCTGCTTTATTTTCGGTGCGCCCTGCGCACAGAAAGCCAAAACAAAAGCTGCTCGACCCTGACGGGGAGCTATACACCACATAGTATAGCACGGTTCTTTTGAAAAGTATACAAAAATTTTCCTGTGGGTGGATGGCCCGAAGGATCAGAGCGGCACCCCAGGCGGGGATTTTGCCGAAGAGAGGGACAGAGAGAAGGGAGCATGGGCTTTTCTGTGGAAAACCACGCTATACTGATTCACGGTCCACTATCGTTTGTTCGCCTCCCAAAATCATCCCTGCAAACTTGGTGAAGATTGAAGGACGAACAAGTAAAAGTCGGCAAGCACTCAGGTGCTTGCCGACTTTTGGTGGAGGAGGGTGGATTCGAACCACCGAAGCGAGACGCAACAGATTTACAGTCTGCCCCCTTTGGCCACTCGGGAACTCCTCCATATTAACTTAGAATCAAATGGAAGCCCAGCGGAGCGGGTTCCATTTGAAGAGGAGACATAGCGGAGGAAACGAGCTTTCGTGTTGACACGGAAGCGAGCGCTCCGAAGCTTATGTCGACGATGGAGCTGGTGGACGGACTCGAACCCCCGACCTGCTGATTACAAATCAGCTGCTCTACCAACTGAGCTACACCAGCATCTGGCTCGTCCACAGCAGAAGTTATAATACCAGAAGGGAACGATATTGTCAAGAAGAAAATATTGACCACGCGCGGAAAACGAAAAATTTACGCTTGAGAGGGAAAAGGAGACGCCCGTGCCTCAGCCCCGGCCCTGCCGGTGCAGAGACAGCTCCAGGGAAGGAGGGCGGCGAGAGGAAACAGCCTGACTTCCCCAGCGGCTTCCCGATTGAAATCCTCCCCGCACCATGGTATACTGAAAAAAATTCAAAAGCCAGGTGGGAGAGAGATGGAACTTTCGCAGGAGCAGCGGCAGAGCCAGACTCTGTCGCCCCAGATGATGCAGTCGGTGGAGATCCTCCAGATGGGCTCCCAGGAATTGCTGGACTACCTCCGGGAGACCCTGCAGGAGAACCCGGTGCTGGAGGCGGACGAGAGGACGCGCGTGGAGGAGAGCGGCTCCGACCTGCGCAGGAAACTGGAATGGCTGGAGTCCAACGACCGTCAGAATTATTGCTACCATCAGCAGGACGCCGAGGAGGACACCTTGGAGCGGCTGGGCGGTGTGGACGACGGGGAGGAGGACCTGTGCCGCTACGTCCTCTCCCAGGTGGGCACTATGGAGCTGCCCGGACCGCTGCGGCAGGCATGCACGCTGCTGGTGGAGAGCCTGGATTCCAACGGCTGGCTGGATGAGGAGCTCCCCGCGCTGGCGCGAGAGCTGGACCTGGAGGAGGAGCTGGCCTTCCGGGCCCTGGAGCTCATACAGTCCCTGGAGCCCGCGGGAGTGGGAGCCCGGGACCTGGCCGAGTGCCTCGCCCTTCAGCTCCGGCGCAGGGGGGAGGATGACGCGCTCTCCCTGGCCATTGTGGAGCATCACCTGGATGACCTGGCCAAAAACCGCCTCTCCCATATCGCCCGGGAGCTGGGGGAGGAGGAGGAAGCGGTCCGGCGTGCCTGCGAGCATATCCGAAAGCTCAATCCCAGACCGGGGGCGGGTTTTGCTGCCCGGGAGCGGCTGACCTATATCACCCCCGACATCATCGTGGCCAGCTTTCCGGATCACTTTGAACTGCTCACCAACGACTATTTCTTTCCCACCCTTCGCCTGAGCGGCTATTACCAGCAGCTCATGAAGGAGAGCGGCGATGAACAGGTGGAGAAGTACCTGAGCGAAAAGATCAGACAGGCCAAGTGGGTCATCCGCAGCATCGAGCAGCGGCGAACCACCCTCATGGACTGCGCGGCCTGCATCCTGGAGGAGCAGGAGGCCTTTTTCCGCCGGGGGCGGGGCCATCTGCGGCCCATGACCATGGCCGACGTGGCCAGGAAACTGGGGATTCACGAGTCCACAGTCAGCCGCGCTGTGCGGGACAAGTACATCCAGTGCTCCGCCGGAGTCTATCCCCTGGGCTACTTTTTCTCCCGCGGCCTGGGAGGATGTACCTCCGGCGACGGAACAGCCCCGGAGGCCGCCAAGGCCCTGCTCCGCCGCCTGGTGGAGCAGGAGGACAAGCGCGCCCCTCTGTCCGACCAGAAGCTGTGCCTGCGCATGGCGGAAGAGGGATGCATCCTATCCCGGCGCACCGTGGCCAAGTACCGGGACGAGCTGGGCCTTCCCAGCGCTGCGCTCCGCAAGGGACGCGGCGAGAGCACGGCTGACTGACAACAGAAAAACAGCATGCCCGGCACGGATGTTTTCCATCCGCGCCGGGTTTTCTTTTGTAAAGCGGGACATCCTAGAGAGAAAGGAGACTTTACCCACACTTTACAATAGACTGAAGGACAACTTTACAAAGAGCCGGTATACTCCTTCTTGTACCGCAAAACGGACAAAAATGATGATTGGAGAAACGAGACAATGAAACTCAATAAGATCCTTGCCCTGGGCGCGTCCCTTGCCCTCAGCGCCGCTCTGCTCGCCAGCTGCGCTCCCGCCGCCAGCGACCCCACCGATACCCCCAGCAACACCCAGACCCAGCAGCCCGCCGATCCCACCGAGGCCCCCATCTCCGGCACCGTGAATACCGACGGCTCCACCTCCATGGCCGACGTGATGGCCGCCTTCCAGGAGAGCTTCGAGGTCATTCAGCCTGACGTGACCGTGAACTATTCCGGCACCGGCTCCGGTTCCGGCATCACCAACGTCTTGAACGGCACCGTGGACATCGGCCTTGCCTCCCGTGCGCTGACTGACGAGGAGAAGGCTGAGGGCGCCGTGGAGAACATCGTGGCCCTGGACGGTGTGGCCGTTGTCATCAACCCCGCCAACACCGTGACCAGCCTGACTGTGGAGCAGATCGCCCAGATCTACAACGGTACCATCACCAACTGGTCTGAGCTGGGCGGCGCCGACGCCCCCATCGCCGTCATCGGCCGTGACGCCGCTTCCGGCACCCGCGGCGCCTTCGAGGAGATCGTGGGCGTTGAGGACCAGTGCGTCTACACCAACGAGTACGAGTCCACCGGCGAGGTGATCGGCTCCGTGGCCGGCAACCCCAACGCCATTGGCTACGCCTCCCTGTCCGCTGTGGACGACACTGTGACCGCTGTGCAGGTCAACGGCGTGGCCCCCTCCGAGGCCACTGTGGCTGACGGTACTTATGAGATCCAGCGTCCCTTCGTCATGGTCACCAAGGAGGGCACCGAGCTGTCCGAGGCCGCCCAGGCCTTCCTGGATTGGGCCATGAGCGCCGACGCCGCCGACGAGATCGAGGCCGCCTGCTGCGTCTCCCCCAACGCCTGAGACACATTCCATAACC
>DVLB01000119.1 GCA_018715695.1 Candidatus Galloscillospira stercoripullorum | reverse complement strand
GGAAGAGGGCGTGGAGGTGGTGCTGGTCAACTCCAACCCCGCCACCATCATGACCTACAAGGACATCGCCGACCATGTGTATATCGAGCCGCTGAACCTGGCCAGTGTGGAGCAGGTCATCCAGATGGAGCGGCCCGACTCCATTCTGCCTACCCTGGGAGGCCAGACCGGCCTGAACCTGGCCATGAACCTCCACGAGCAGGGCATTCTCCAGAAGTACGGCGTGCGCCTGCTGGGCACCAGCCCCGAGTCCATCCGCAAGGCGGAGGACCGCCAGGGCTTTAAGGACGCCATGGAGGCCATCGGCCAGCCCTGCGTCACCTCCGACGTGGTGGAGAGCGTGGAGGCCGCGGTGGAATTCGCCGCCTCCATCGGCTACCCCGTCATCGTCCGTCCCGCCTATACCCTGGGCGGCAGCGGCGGCGGCATCGCCTACGACGAGCCCTCCCTCCGGGAGATCGCCGACCGGGGCATCCACCTCTCCCGGGTGGGCCAGGTGCTCATCGAGCGGTGCATCTCCGGCTGGAAGGAGATCGAGTTCGAGGTCATGCGGGACAGCGCCGGCAACGTGATCCAGATCTGCTCCATGGAGAACATCGACCCCGTGGGCGTCCATACCGGCGACTCCATCGTGGTGGCCCCCACTCAGACCCTGGCCAACAAGGAGTTCCAGATGCTCCGCAAGGCCTCTCTGGACATCATCTCCGCCCTGGAGATCGAGGGCGGGTGCAACGTGCAGCTGGCCCTCAACCCCGACTCCTTCGAGTACGCGGTCATCGAGGTCAACCCCCGCGTGTCCCGCTCCTCCGCCCTGGCCTCCAAGGCCACCGGCTATCCCATCGCCAAGGTGGCCGCCAAGATCGCCCTGGGCTATACCCTGGACGAGATCCCCAACGCGGTCACCGGCAAAACCACCGCCTGCTTCGAGCCCACCCTGGACTACTGCGTGCTCAAGATCCCCCGCCTGCCCTTTGACAAGTTTACCACCGCCAGCCGCACCCTGGGCACCCAGATGAAGGCCACCGGCGAGGTCATGGCCATCGGCAACTCCTTCGAGGGGGCGCTGATGAAGGCGATCCGTTCTCTGGAGCTGCCGGTAAAGTCTCTTCGCCTGCCGGGCCTGGACCAGGTCTACACCGAGGAGATCGAGGAGCGGCTGGTAAATATCGACGACCAGCGCCTCTTTGTGGTGGCCGAGGCTCTGCGCCGGGGTTTCTCTCCCGAGAAGATCAACAAGATCACCAAGTACGACCTGTGGTTCCTGGACCGCTTCAAGCTCATCGTGGACATGGAGGACAAGCTGGACCACGGACACCTGGACGAGGACACCCTGCGCATGGCCAAGGAGATGGGCTTCTCCGACGCCTGGATCGCCGCCCTGTCCGGCAGGGAGCGCGCCGAGATCAAGGCCCTCCGGGAGAGCTGCGGCATCGTGCCCGCCTTCAAGATGGTGGACACCTGCGCCGCCGAGTTTGAGGCGCAGACGCCCTACTATTATTCCACCTATGACGCCGAGAACGAGGCGGCCGAGCCGGTGCAGCTGCCCCGGGTGGGGGAGATGGCCCCCGGCATTCCCGAGGCGCCCTATCTGTCTGCCGCCGCGTCGGAGCCCCACAGAAAGGACGCCGCGCCCGAGCGCAAGAAGGTGCTGGTGCTGGGCTCCGGCCCCATCCGGATCGGCCAGGGCATCGAGTTTGACTACTGCTCGGTCCACTCGGTCTGGGCCTTCAAGCGCCTGGGCTATGAGACCATCATCATCAACAATAACCCCGAGACCGTGTCTACCGACTTCGACGTGGCCGATAAGCTCTACTTTGAGCCCCTCACCGCCGAGGACGTGGAGGCGGTGGTGGAGCTGGAGAAGCCCTGGGGCGCGGTGGTGCAGTTCGGCGGCCAGACCGCCATCAAGCTGGCCCAGGCCCTCACCGATATGGGCGTGCCCATCCTGGGCACCCCGGCCGACGGCGTGGATGCCGCCGAGGACCGGGAGCGGTTCGACGAGATCCTCAACCAGTGCAATATCCCCCGGGCGGCGGGCAAGACCGTCTTCACCGCCGAGGAGGCCATCGCCGCCGCCAACGAGATCGGCTATCCCGTGCTGGTGCGGCCCTCCTACGTTCTGGGCGGCCAGGGCATGGAGATCGCCCACAACGACAAGAATATCCGGGACTTCATGAAGATCATCAACCAGACCGTCCAGGAGCATCCCATCCTGGTGGACAAGTACCTCATGGGCCGCGAGGTGGAGGTGGACGGTGTGTTCGACGGGGAGGACGTTCTGATCCCCGGCATCATGGAGCACGTGGAGCGGGCCGGCGTCCACTCGGGCGACTCCATCAGCGTCTATCCCCCCATCCACATCGAGGAGAAGCACAAGCAGACCATGCTCACCTATACCCGGGACCTGGCCAAGGCCCTGGGGGTCATCGGCCTTGTGAACATCCAGTTCGTCATCTACGACGACACGGTCTACGTCATCGAGGTCAACCCCCGCTCCTCCCGTACCATTCCGTATATCTCCAAGGTCACCGGGGTGCCCATCATCGACCTGGCCACCAAGGTCATGCTGGGCAGCAAGCTCAAAGACCTGGGCTACGGCACCGGGATCTATAAGGAGGCCGACTATTTCGCCGTGAAGATGCCGGTGTTCTCCTTTGAGAAGCTCACCGACGTGGACACCGGCCTTGGCCCCGAGATGAAGTCCACCGGCGAGTGCCTGGGCCTGGCCGAGTCCTTCCCCCAGGCCCTGCTCAAGGCCTTTAAGGGCGCCAATATGAAGGTGCCCAAGAAGGGCGGACGGGTCATCATCACCGTGAAGGATGAGGACAAGGGCGAGATCGTGGGCATCGCCCGGGGCATGGCGGACATGGGCATCGAGATCCTGGCCACCTCCGGCACCGCCGACGCGCTGGAGGCCGCCGGAGTGGCCTGCCGCCGGGTGGCCCGGGTGAGCGAGGCCCACCCCAATATTCTGGATATGATCGCCTCCGGGTCGGTGGACCTGGTCATCAATACCCCCACCCGTGGCCGCAAGCACAGCAGCGACGGCTTCCGCATCCGCCGTTCCACGGTGGAGCACTCGGTGGGCTGTATCACCGCCATTGACACCGCCCGGGCCATGCTCACCGTTCGGGCCCACGGCCGCAGCGCCGATCTGCGTCCCATCGACATCACCAAGATCTGAGAGAGGAGCGAGGGTCCTTGTCCCATCAGACAGTTATTGTTTTGGATTTCGGCGGCCAGTATAACCAGCTCATTGCCCGCCGGGTCCGTGAGTGCGGGGTGTACTGCGAGGTAAAGCCCTATACCATGCCGCTCTCGGAGATCAGGGCCATGGCGCCCATCGGGATCATCTTCACCGGCGGACCGGGCAGCGTGTACGAGGAGAAGGCGCCCCATGTGGACCCGGCCATCTTTGAACTGGGCATCCCGGTGCTGGGCATCTGCTACGGCTGCCAGCTCATGGCCCATACTCTGGGCGGGGAAGTGGTACCGGCCCAGGAGGATACCGCCCGGGAGTACGGGCGCACCGAGGTGCGCTTTGACGCCGACTGCAAGCTGTTCCAGGACCTGCCCGAGCAGGCGTTCACCTGGATGAGTCACGGGGACTATATGGCCCGGGTGCCCGAGGGCTTTGCCCTGACGGCCCGCAGCCGCAGCTGCCCCAACGTGGCCATCGCCGATGAGAAGCGGGGCTTTTACGGCGTGCAGTTCCACCCGGAGGTGGGCCACACGGAAAACGGCCTGGGCATGATCCGCAATTTCCTCTATGAGGTCTGCGGTGCCGTGGGCGACTGGACCATGGGGGACTATAAGCAGACCGCCATCCGCGCCGTGCGTGAGAAGGTAGGAAAGGGCAAGGTGCTGCTGGCCCTGTCCGGCGGCGTGGACTCCTCGGTGGTGGCCGCCCTGCTGGCCGAGGCGGTGGGCAGCCAGCTCACCTGTGTGTTTGTGGACCACGGCCTCATGCGCAAGGACGAGGGGGACGAGGTGGAGCGCGCCTTTGCGCGCTGGGACATCAACTTTGTCCGGGTGGACGCTGAAACCCGCTTCCTGCTCAAGCTGGCCGGAGTGACCGAGCCGGAGCACAAGCGCAAGATCATCGGCGAGGAGTTCATCCGGGTCTTTGAAGAGGAGGCCAAGAAGATCGGCAAGGTGGACTTCCTGGCCCAGGGTACGATTTATCCCGACGTCATCGAGTCGGGGGCCGGTGACGCCGCCGTCATCAAGTCCCACCACAACGTGGGCGGCCTGCCCGACTATGTGGACTTCAAGGAGATCATCGAGCCCCTGCGGCTCCTCTTCAAGGACGAGGTCCGTCAGCTGGGCCGTGAGCTGGGCCTGCCCGAGTACCTGGTCTCCCGTCAGCCGTTCCCCGGCCCCGGCCTTGCCATCCGCATCATCGGGGACATCACCAAGGAGAAGGCGGACACCCTCCGGGAGGCCGATTTCATCTTCCGGGATGAGATCGCCAAGGCTGGTTTGGGCGCGAATATCAACCAGTATTTTGCCGTCCTTACCAACAGCCGCAGCGTGGGCGTTATGGGCGACGGCCGGACCTACGATTATACCCTGGCGCTCCGGGCGGTGACCACCGACGACTTCATGACCGCCGACTGGGCCCGCATCCCTTACGAGGTGTTGGACCGTATTTCTGTGCGTATTGTCAATGAGGTCAAGGGCATCAACCGCATCGTCTATGACATCACATCCAAGCCTCCCGCCACGGTGGAGTGGGAATGATTTCAGAGGCCCGAAAAAGCCCATGATTACTGGGTTTTCCAAGGCTTGATGCCCTCTGTGGCAACGATTTGGCAACAGTTTTCATTATTCCAAAGATAAAGAGCTACCTGATTTGCGAAAGTCAGGTAGCTCTTTTCGTTTTACTTCTCTTTGTCCGGCTGCTTTTTGAATTCTTCCGCCAGCAAATCGCTGAGACCTTGGGAGGGGACGACCTTGTGCCAGTGGCCTGTAGTATCAAACTCCGGGTAACGGTAACGCCAGCGGTCATAGTCCTCTTTGCTAATCTCCCCTGACTTCAGCTTGGCCGCCTGCTCTCCCCAAGCGCAGAGCATCTCATGGAGGCGGGCCGCTTCTTTCCCTTGGAACACATCCACCCGAAGATGTATTTCTCCGTCGCACTCGCAGATTTTCAGTCCGTAGCGGTCCTCAAGCGTGAACAGTGTATGCATAAGACCCACATAGGAGTCGATGTCCGGCACGGCCAGAGCATGGGGAGAGACCTCCAATATCTGTGCCAGCGCGGCCGTCAGGTCTGCCTTGGGCGTCCGCGACCCGTTCTCGTATTGAGCAAGGCGCACATCAGCGGACTTCTCCGGGAAGCCCAGCGCCATACCAAGATATTTTTGCGTCATGCCGCGCAGAATGCGGAAAAAGTGAATGCGTTCTCCAATCGCCATAACGGCCAACTCCTATCTGGATTCTTGATAGATTCAGCATAGCAGAAATGCTTAGGATAGTCAAGAGAAATCTAAACAAATTTATTTAATATTTTTCCGCAAACCGCTTGACTTTAACTATTATGCTTAGTATAATGAAGATGATATAAGCAAATAAGTTTAAGCCACAAAAATTTTACAAATTGGATACCCCCAAAACGGCGAAAAAATGTCCGTTGTAAAGTGAGAGGGGGAATTTCAGACGCAGCAAAACTGAATGACCGTCCGACAGATACTTTCTCCGGGGAAGCAGGCGACGATATGAGCGTGCCAAGGAGGAAAACAAACGGCACAGCGCCGGAAAGGGTTGCCTGTCAGAGTCTGAAGGGTGAAACGGCAAATACAAAATGATTATGACAAGGAAAGGAAGGGATTTTTGCGTATGGCAGAAAAACAGTCGTTTATGCGAGTCGATGAAGTGGCGCAGGAATTGGGCGTTTCCAAATCCTACGCTTACAAAATCGTGCAGAAGCTTAATGCAGAGTTGAAAAGCCTCGGTTACTTGACCATATCGGGCAGAGTCAATCGAAAGTTCTTCTACGAGAAGCTGTGCTACGGCGAAAAGGAAGGGAGGGGTATCTGATGGCGGTCTATAAGGAAGAAAAGACTAATACCTGGCGGGCAGTCTACCGCTATACTGACTGGAACGGTGAGCGAAAGCAGACCCAGAAGCGGGGCTTCAAGACCAAGCGGGAGGCTCAGGCATGGGAGCGGGAACAGCTCAACAAGACCAGCGCCGATCTGGACATGACCTTCAGGAGCTTCGTGGACCTCTACACTGCGGATATGAAAACCCGGCTCAAGGAGAAC
>DVLB01000118.1 GCA_018715695.1 Candidatus Galloscillospira stercoripullorum | reverse complement strand
AGAAGGGCGGCATAGAAGCCCATGGGGAGCAGGGAGAGCACGATGATAGCTCCCGTATAGAAGTCCACATGGTTTCCCATGAAGTTTGTGTACACCCAGGCGGCTACCAGCAGGGACTCCAGCAAGAGCATGACCCCCAGGAAGATCCAGGTGTACTTGCGGCGCGCTAACTTATACACTTCGGCGCGGATGTAATTAAGCATGGTGGACACCTCCGATCAGGCTGAGGAAGTAATCCTCCAGGTCGGCCCCCCGCCGCTCCAGGCTCCACAGGGCCACGCCCTCCTCCACCAGGGCGCGGCTCACGTTCTGGGGCTCGGCGAGGTGGCTATAAAGGCGGATCACGCCCTCGGGCAGGACCTCATAGTCCCGGGTGGCGAGCTTCTGCTCCAGCACCCGGGCGGCGTGGGGCGCGTCGTCCACCTTGAGCTCCAGACAGGCCCGGCACTTCTCCTCCAGGGCCTTGGCCGAGATCTGCTCGAGCATATGGCCCTTGTCCAGAAAGCCGTAGTGATCGGCCACGTTGGAAAGCTCCGAGAGGATGTGGCTGGAGATGAGGATGGTGGTCATGAGCTGGCGGTTTAAGTCCAGCAGGATCTCCCGCAGCTCCACGATGCCCTCCGGGTCCAGACCGTTGATGGGCTCGTCCAGCAGCAGCAGGTCCGGGTGGTTCATGAGGGCCAGGCCCAGGCCCAGGCGCTGCTTCATGCCCAGGGAGAACTGCTTGAACTTCTTCTTCCCCGCGCCGCTCAGCCGCACCAGCTCCAGCACCTCGTCCACCGTATTTTTCCCCGGGATGCCCCGCTGGAGCCGGTAGTACTCCAGGTTCTCCCGGGCGGTAAGGTAGGGGTAGAAGCCGGGGGTCTCCACCATGGCCCCGGTGCGCCGGCGCATCTTCACGATGTCGGCGGGGGCGGTGGCTCCGAAGAGCTCCAGCTCCCCGGCTGTGGGCATGGTCTGGCCGGTGACCATACGCAGTATGGTGGTCTTGCCCGCTCCGTTGCGGCCCACCAGGCCGTAGATCTGTCCCTTTTCAATATTGAGCTTCACGTCATTCACCGCCAGGGTCCGGCCGTAGCGCTTGGTAAGGCCCCGGGTGACGAGTACGCTTTCTGCCATGTGGCATCAACCTCGCTTTCCGATTGTGATGCCAGTATACCTTCAAGTCAATAATCCGTCCTAAAGCAAAGGTTAAGAAAGGCTTAAATCCCCGCCTTCCCTCACTTCTCCGACGCCATCTTGAAGCCGATGCCCCACACCGTCTTGATATACTCCCCGCCGCTGGCCTTGGCGAGCTTGGCGCGCAGGTTGGAGATATGGACGTTCACCGTGTTGTCGTCCCCGTAGTACTCCCCGCCCCACACCCGCTCATAGAGCTCCTCCCGGGTGAAGACCTTCCGGGGCTGGGACATGAGCAGGGCGAGAATTTCAAACTCCCGGGCGGTGAGGGAGACCTCCTTCCCCCCGGCGGTGACGGTGACCTCCTCCCGGGAGAGCACCAGGTCCCCGCACTGGAGCACCTGCTTCTCCCCTGTGCCGGAGGAGAACTGCTTGTAGCGGCGCAGCTGGGCCTCCGAGCGGGCCAGCACCTCGGCGTTGTCAAAGGGCTTGGGGATAAAGTCGTCCGCCCCCAGGCGCAGCACGTTCACCCGGTCCTCCACCCCCGTCTTGGCCGAGAGCACGATGATGGGCATGGTCTTGCGCTGCCGCAGCTTGGCGATGAACTCCTCCCCGGTGAGACCGGGGAGCATCAGGTCCAGCAGCACCAGGTCGTAGTCGTACCGCTCCGCCCACAGCATGGCCTCGCTGCCGGAAAAGGCCGCGCGGCAGTCATGGCCCCCGTCGGTGAGGATGCGGCACAGCAGCCGGTTGATGTCCGCATCGTCCTCCACCACCAGAATATGGCACGTCTCCATCCTGTTTTCCTCCTCACTTCACCCGCAGGCGGCGGGCCAACTCTTCGCTTGGGTCCACGTAGGCCGTCTGGTAGGTGGTGTAGACCACCATCCCCGGCCGGGCCCCGGCAGGCTTTTTCACATACTTGACCGGGGTATAGTCCACCGGTATCTTCTTCCCCTCCCGCCCCTGGGAGAAGGTGGCGGCGAGCACCGCCGCCTCATGGAGGCTCTCAAGGTCGGGGGCCCTCCCCTCGGTCCACAAGATCACATGGGAGCCGTGGATCTTCTGGGTGTGGAGCCAGATGTCCCCCTTGCCCGCCAGCTTGGTGGTGAGGGCGTCGTTCTGGGCGTTGTTCTTCCCCACCGAAATGCGCAGCCCCGCGCTGGAGCGAAACTCCATGGGCTTGCCGCTCAGGCGCTTCTCCCGCTTGGCCGCCTTCTTCTGCCCGCGCAGGTAGCCCGCGTCGGTGAGCTCCTGCCGGATCTCCTGCAGGTCCCGCTCCCCCTCGGCCAGCTTCAGATTCTCCAGCACGCTCTCCAGATAGGTAAGCTCCGCGCCGTTTTTCTCCAGCTGCACCGTGAGCATCTGCTCGGCGGTCTTGGCCTTGTTGTACGCCTTATAGTACTTGGCCGCGTTCTGCTGGGGGGTGAGTAGAGGGTCAAGCGTTATGTCAACCATTTTCCCCTCAGGGTCGTAGAAGTCCAGGGCGGTGAGCTTGGTCATCCCCTTGGCCATGGCGTGGAGGTTGGAGGTGATGATGTCCCCCAGCTCCCGCTGCCGCTCCCGGTCCGCCGTGGCGGAGAGCTCCCGGCTCTGGTTGGCGATCTTGCGCATGGTGCGGTCCCGGGCGTTTTGTACCGTGCGGAGCAGGTCGGCCCCCTTCTGGCGCACCCGGTCCTGGCTCTCCCGGTGGGCGTAGAAGTCGTCCAGCAGGGCGGAAAAGCTCTCGTACTCTCTAAGTTCGCTCTCCGGGCCGTACTGGAGGATGGGCATGAAGGAGAAGTCCGCGCTCTTCCCGTCCCGCAGCAGCAGGGTGGGGGTGAAGCGAGCGGCGCGCACGTCGGCGAGGAGGGCGAGGAACTTCTCGGTGAGGGCGCTCCGGTCCTCCCCCGCCCGGAAGGCCACCTCCCGGGCGATGAGGGGGGAGATGCCCTGGAAGGTGTCCAGCAGCAGCTTGTCCCCCTCCCGCTGGGGAAGGTCCGCCATGAGGGCGCGCAGCTCCTCCTCCGAAAGGGCCATGGGGTCGATCTTCTCCGGCGCGGGGGGCTGGCGGTAGAACATGCCGGGCAGCAGCTGCCGCAGGGAGGACGCGTCTCCATCCACCCGGCGCAGGCAGTCGGTGATGCGGCCTTCGCCGTCGGTCAGGATGAGGTTGGCCCGGCGGCCCATGGCCTCCAGCACCAGCTTGCGCTCCACACGGTCCCCCAGCTCGTCCAGGCACTCCAGCCGCAGCTCCACCAGGCGCTCCATGGAGCTCTGGCGCAGCTCCAGGATGCGGGCGGAGGTGAGATACTTGCGCAGGAGCATGCAGAACATGGGGGGCTCCGCCGGGTTCTCCCGGGGAAGGGTGGTGAAGTGGAGCCGGGGGTGGTTGGGGCTGCCCGAGAGGAGCAGCTTGCGGTTGCCGTCGGTGCAGCGCACGGAGAGCACCACCTCGTCCCGGCTGGGCTGATAGATCTTGTCGATCTTGCCCCCCACCAGGCTCCCCCGTAGCTCGTCCAGCACGGCGGTGAGGCAGATGGCGTCCAGCGGCATATCAGTTCCCCTCCATCATCTGCGCGAACAGCTCGTTGAGCCGCTCGGTCCGGCCCTGGAGATAGAGGTGCCCGAAGAGGGCCTCCAGGGCGGTGGCGGTCTGGTAGTCGGCCCGGCTGGCCGCCTTGGAGACGGTGTGGGGGCTGGAGTTGCGGCCCCGGCGGAACACATCGCTCTCCTCCTCGGTGAGCTCGGGCAGGATCTTCTCGGCCATCCGCGCCTGGGCCGAGGCCGCCACATAGCCCACGGTGGCCTTGTGCAGGCCCTTGTTGGTGGCCTTGCCGTGCAGGACCAGCCAGGAGCGGACCATCAGCTCAAACACCGCGTCCCCCAGATGGGCAAGGCCCAGGGTGCTGACGGCGCGGATCTGATCGGCCTGGGCGTTCAAATGGAAATAGTCGGTCATGGGAACTTCTCCGTCCTGTGATGGTTTGGGCGCCCGGGGCGCCGTTTCGGGCAATAGTATAGCGCAATTCCGCCGCGCCCGCAAGAGCGCGGGGCAAATCACCCCTCCTCCGGGAACCGGGGGCAGCCCCTGGGGGTGAAGTGAAAGACCGCCCACATCCCGCCGCCCAGCTCCTCCAGAAAGGCGAAGCAGAAAAGGGGCGTGAGGGGGAAGGGTCGGCCGGGGCTCCAGGGGGCGGCCAGGGCAAAGCCCCCCGCCTCCTCCCGGAAGAGCAGGTCCTCCACAGCGGCGGCGGAGCGCCGCAGCAGAGCGTCGCCCAGCCGCCGCCCCGGCTCCTGCGCTCTCTGCCAGCCCCGGGGCGGCCGGGACGGCTGAGGCGGCCGGGTGGGCTGGGCTGGCTCCTTTCCCCCCTGGTCAAAGGCGAAGGCAAGGCGCACCTCGCCCCCCCTGGGCGGCCAGAGGCCCTTGCGCCGCAGAGACTCCAGCGGCAGGCTCCGGCGCAGGTGCAGGGCGCCCCCCTCAGGCATCAGGGTACCCAGCAGCAGCCTCTCACTGCCGCCGGTGAGCCACGCCTTGTAGAGGCCCTTGGCGTCGTCGGGGGCGGTGACGGAAAAGACCGCCTGGCCCTCCCGCTCCTCCGCCTCCAGCTGCCCCCCGGATATACGCAGGGAATACCGCTCGCCCATCTTCTCGCCCCCTCCCCACAGTCTATGCGCGCCGGGGCAAAAAACGAACAGGCGCCGGAGCTGCCGCTCCGGCGCCAGGGATCGCCCTGTTCGTTTCCGGGAGAAATGTCACTTCACGGTGTACTTTCCCCGCACCATCACGGTGGCCGCGCCGGAGGCCTTGACCCCCTGGCCCTCTCCCACCGCCATGTAGAGGTGGTTGGCCGTAAGCTCGCCCCCGTTATACCGGGGCGTGCCGTCGGTCAGGTCCATCAGCCCCGGGTCGCCGGTGGCCACGCAGGTCACCTTACCCGTCCGCAGCAGCAGCTCGGCGCCGTCGGAGAGGGTGAGGGTCTGTCCGTTCTGGAGGCTCACCGCCGTGAACACCGCGCTCTGGGCGCCCGCCTGGGAGAGCTTCTCCTCCAGCTGCTTTGCGTACTCCTGGGCGTCGGCGGCAAGCTCTCCGGCGAGGGCCTGCTCCCGCTCGGTGATCTTCTGCTGGGCCTGGGCCACCACGTCGGGCTTGAACACCGACTCCAGATAGCTCAACGTCACCAGCGGGTCGCTCTGGGTGCCCTGGGTGCCCGCGGCCAGGGCCACCCCCGCCAGGGTGCCCACCACCAGGAGCCCCGCGGCCAGGCGGGGCAGTCTGCTCTTGAAGTGCCTCATGTGTGCCTCCTATGTATCGGGTTTTCTCTTCTCCGGCCCAAGGCCGGTATGGACACGGGCGGGGCGAACGCAGGTCCGTCCCGCCCGCAGGTTGCTCTCGTCCCGGTCTAAACCATCTGCTGGGTATGCAGGCCGAAGCTCACCGCGATGGCCGCGTCCACGCGGCCCATCAGCGCCTCGTCCAGCCGACCCATGTGCTCTCTCAGCCGCCGTTTGTCCAGGGTGCGGATCTGCTCCAGCAGCACCACGGAATCCTTGGGCAAACCGTAGCTTTTGGCGGAGAGCTCAATATGCGTGGGAAGCCGGGCTTTCCCCGTCTGAGAGGTGATGGCCGCCGCGATCACCGTGGGGCTGTGGCGGTTGCCGGTATCGTTCTGCACGATGAGCACCGGCCGCACGCCCCCCTGCTCGCTGCCCACCACCGGGCTCAGATCGGCGTAGAAAATATCTCCTCGCTTCACGCTCTTGTCCACAAAAGCTCACACTCCGCGGTTGCATAGTCACCGGTGTCTCCGGGGTCGCGCCCCGACCTTCGGTCACTATTGATTCTCCCACGGGGTGGCGGGATTTATACACAGCCCTTCAAAAATCATCCAAAGCCGCGCCCGCTCGCCGCCGCACGGCCCCGGTCCCCCCGAACCAGCTTATGCCCGCCGGGCAAAAAGCGTTCTTAGGCCCCCAGGTACACCCGGGGCACACGCCGGGAGATGTGGCACAAAAGCTCGTAGGTGATGGTCCCCACGGTCTGCGCCTTCTCCTCCAGGGGAAGCTCATCCCCCCAGAGCAGCACCTCGTCGCCCTCCGCGACGCCCTTTACGTCCGTCACGTCCACCATGCACAGGTCCATGCACACCCGGCCCAGAATGGGGCACCGCTGTCCCCGCACCAGCACCTGCCCCCGGTTGGAGAGCAGGCGGTTGAAGCCGTCGGCATAGCCCACCGGCAGCACCGCCACCAGACTGTCCCGCTCCAGGGTGTGGGTGCGCCCGTAGCTGACGCAGCTGCCCGCGCTCAGGGTGCGCAGGGCGGAAAGGCGGGTCTTGAGGGACATGACCGGCCGCAGCTGCGGGCCCTCCGCCTTCTGACAGGAGGGGTCGGGGTAGTGCCCGTAGAGGGCGATGCCCGGCCGGACCATATCCATATGGGTACAGGGGTAGTTTAGCACAGCGGCGCTGGCCGCGCAATGGCAGATTTTGAAGCCCACGCCCCGCTGCGCCAGGCGCCGGCGCACCTCGGAAAAGCGGGAGAGCTGCATCATGGTATATTCCTCGCTGCCGTCGGCGTCGGAAAAATGGGTGAAGATCCCCTCGCACTGGAGCCCGGGCAGGGCGCACACGGCGGCGATCTCCTCCACCGAGCGCTCCATGCTCCCCTCGTCGCAGAGGAAGCCCAGGCGGGACATGCCGGTGTCCACCTTGATGTGGACCTTGAGCTTCCGGCCCGCCGCCACCGCCGCGTCGGAGAGGGCAAGGGAGGTCTCCAGGGAGAAGACGGCCTGGGTCAGCTCCAGCTCCAGCAGCTCCCCGGCAAACTCCGCCGGCGTGGGCCCCAGGATGAGGATAGGCCCGCCGATGCCGGCCTGGCGCAGCTCGGCGGCCTCGTCCACGCCGCTCACCGCCAGGTACTCCGCCCCCAGCTCCCGCAGCTTCCGGGAGACCGCCACCGCGCCGTGGCCGTAGGCGTCGGCCTTCACCACGCCCAGAAAGCGGCAGCCCTGGGGCAGCAGCGCGCGCAGCGCGCGGTAGTTATATTCCAGATTCCCCAGGTCGATCTCCGCCCAGGTCCGTTTATGTTTCGCGTCCATATGGTTCCCTTCCCGGTCTCAATCAAAATCTGCTTCATTATACACCCCGGCCCAGCGCCTTGCAAGGCCCTGGACCAAAGCATTTTCTCACGCCGAGAACCACTTCTCCGGCACAAAAATGTCCTTTTTCGGCACCTTCTCCCAGGAAAACGCACCGATCAGCTCCCGAGGCTCCACGTCCTCGCTCCGGGGCAGCAGCCCCGCCAGGAAGGCAAGCCGCCCCGTGAGCTGCCCGGGGCTCAGCCGCTGGCGCAGCGCCCCCATGTCCAGGTCCCCCTCCCGCTTGGAAAGCCGCCGCCCGTCGGGGGCGAGCAGCAGGGGCACATGGTAAAACTCCGGCGCCTCCAGGCCCAGCAGCTCGTAGAGGTAGAGCTGCCGGGGGGTGGAGGAGAGCAGGTCCCGGCCCCGGACCACCTGGGTGATCTCCATGTCCCCGTCGTCGGCCACCACGGCGAGCTGGTAGGCGTACACCCCGTCGGACCGGCGGACGATGAAGTCCCCGCAGTCCTCCGCCAGGTTCTCCCGCTGGAGGCCGTAGTGCCCGTCGGTAAAGGAGATCTCCCGCTCCCCCACCCGCAGCCGCCAGGCCCCGCGCCGCCCTTCCGCCTCCAGCCGGCGCCGCTCCTCCCCGCTCAGGTCCCGGCAAAGGCCGGGGTAGACCACCGTCCCGTCGGAGGCGTGGGGGGCTGAGGCGGCCAGCCTCTCTCTGCGGGTGCAGTAGCAGGGGTAGAGAAGGCCCCGCTCCTCCAGGGCGGCAAAGCACTCGGCGTAGTAATGGGTGCGCTCACTCTGCCGGTAGGGGCCGTGGGGCCCTCCCACGCCGTAGCCCTCCTCCCAGTCAAGGCCCAGCCAGGCGAGATCGTCGGCGAGCTGCGCGGCGTACTCCTCCCGGCAGCGGTCCGGGTCCAAGTCCTCCATCCGCAGCACCATGGTCCCTCCCGCGCTCCTGGCCGACAGCCAGGCGATGAGCGCCGAAAACAGGTTGCCCAGGTGCATCCGCCCGCTGGGGCTGGGGGCGAACCGCCCCCGGAGTGCCCGCGCCATCTTCCTCTCTCCCTTCGGATCATATGCCGCCATTGTACCACATGAGCGGGACGTTGAAAAGCGGCAGCCACCCGGGGAGAGATTGCGCCGCGCCCGCCTTTGTGCTATGATGGGGTATATCATGCCGACATTGCCCTGTGTGGGCCGGGGAGGATCTGAACATGAACCGAAGCTACCACTTGGACGCCTTGCTCCAGCTGGCACTGGAGGCGCTGGCCCCTCTGGGGGTCGAAAAGCTGCCCCTGGCCCAGGCCCTGGGCCGCACCCTGGCCGCTGACGCCGCCGCCCTGCGGGACGAGCCGCCCCTCCCCCTCTCCCCCATTGACGGCTACGCCCTGCGCACCGCCGACCTGGACGGCGCCCGCCGCAACCGGCCTGTGGAGCTCACCCTCTCCCGGGAGATGGGGCCCGGCCTGGCGGTCCCTGTGCGGGCGGGGGACGTACTGCCCCAGGGCTGCGACGCGGTGGTCCCTCTCTCTGACACCAACAACTGCTCCCCCACCCTGTCGGTCTACCGGGAGCTGTGGCCCTACGACAACTTCATCCGCCAGGGCGCCCACTTCCGCGCCGGCGAGCTGCTGCTCTCCGCCGGCACGGTGCTCCTGCCCGGGGAGCTGTGCCTGCTCTCCGCCACGGGGCACAGCTGCGTGCCGGTGTGCGCTCTCCCCTCGGCCTGCGTTCTGTCCGCCTCCGGCGCCGCCCCCACAGGCGCCCTCTATCTGGACGGCCTACTGCGCCGGTGGGGAACGGAGAGCGCCGGTCCCGACGAGGCCCGGCTCCTGCTGCTGCTGGGACCCCACGCCCTGCCCGAGGGCGCCCGGCTCCTCTGCCCGCCGTTGGAGCGCTCCCCCATGGGGCTCTCTGCCCTGGCAGAGCGGAACGGGCAGCTGATCCTCTTCCTCTCCGAGGACCCGGTGGAGCTGCTGCTGGCCGCCTCCCTGCTCATCCGGCCCATTCTGGCCGCCCTCACCGGCCGGGAGGACCTGGAGCTGCGCCGCGTGAGCGCCGCCCTGGCCACCCCCTTCCCCAAGGCCAGCCCCGCCGGACGCCTGCTCACCGGCCGCTATGAGGACGGCTGCGTGGCCCTCCCCGCCCTCAGCCCCCTCCGGGCCCTGGCCCAGGTCAACTGCATCGTGGAGCTCGCCCCCGGCACCCCAGCCCTGGGTGCCGGCGCGGAGGTCTCCGTGGTACTGCTGTAACAGCACACAAAAGCGCCCCCGGTATCTCTCGATACCGGGGGCGCAAGACTGTCGAAAAAGGCCCTTGGCCTTTTTCGACAAAAAGCTGCATGACAGATAGGGTTCGATTTCTTACGAAATTGTCACCCTATCCGTCATGAGAAGTGTCATTTCCGAGGCGCATGTCCCCGGAAATGACAGATTCTGATTTAATTCCGTCGTCTGCGGACGACGGAACTTAAGCGAGGCTTCCTTGCGGGGAAGTTTTCGGCAAGCTGACGCCCCCGGTATCTCTCGATACCGGGGGCGCTGCTGTTTCTGATCTTCTTAGAAAGAAGAGCGCATGAGCTGCTGGGTGGCGGCGGCGGCACTGCCGGAGAGGGCGGTGTGGTCCTCCTCCACCTTGTCGTACTTGCGGTAGGCTGCCAGGCCGGAACCGGCGGGGATGAGCTTGCCGATGATCACGTTCTCCTTCAGGCCCAGCAGGTGGTCCACCTTGCCCTTGATGGCGGCCTCGGTGAGGACCTTGGTGGTCTCCTGGAAGGAGGCGGCGGACAGGAAGGACTCGGTGGCCAAGCTGGCCTTGGTGATGCCCATGAGCAGACGGGTGCAGGTGGGCAGGCGCAGCTCCAGGCCGTCGTTGGTCTCCCCGGCGGCGATGCGCGCCTCCACCGCCTTGTAGGCGTCCTTGAACTCGATGATGTCCACGGTGGCGCCGGAGAGCAGCTCGGAATCGCCCGCGTCCTCCACCCGGACCTTGCGCATCATCTGACGGCAGATGACCTCGATGTGCTTGTCGTTGATGTCCACGCCCTGCTGACGGTAGGGCTTCTGGACCTCCTGGATCAGGTAGTCGTACACCGCGTGGATGCCCCGCACCCGCAGCACGTCCTGGGGATAGAGGGCGCCGTCGGTGAGCATGTCGCCCTTGGCCACCATGTCCCCGTCCTTGACGCGGATGCCCGCGGAGTGGGGCAGGGCGTAGGTGACCACCTCGCCGTCGTCGGCGGTGATGGTCACGTTGACCAGAGTGGCCCGGCGGGCCTCCTCCAGGGTGACGCGGCCGCTGATCTCAGAGAGCTGGGCCATCTTCTTGGGTCTGCGGGACTCGAAGAGCTCCTCAACACGGGGAAGACCCTGGGTGATGTCGCCGCCGGCCACGCCGCCGGTGTGGAAGGTACGCATGGTCAGCTGGGTACCCGGCTCGCCGATGGACTGGGCCGCGATGATACCCACGGCCTCGCCGGGGCCCACCTCCTCGCCGATAGCCAGGTTCATGCCGTAGCACTTGGAGCACACGCCGCTTCTGGCCTCGCAGGTGAGCACCGAGCGGATCCTGGCCTCATAGATGCCGTGGGCCTCCAGCAACTTGGCGTGGTCCGCGGTCATCATGGTGTGGTGGTCGATGAGCACCTCGCCGGTGACGGGATCGCAGATATCCTCCACCGGGTAACGGCCCTTGAGCCGCTCGCCGAAGGTCTCGATGACCTGGCCGTTCTCGCTGATCTCGCTGACGGTGATGCCGTCGTGAGTGCCGCAGTCGTGCTCCCGGATGATGACCTCCTGGGACACGTCCACCAGACGGCGGGTCAGGTAGCCCGAGTCGGCGGTACGCAGAGCGGTGTCGGCCATGCCCTTCCGGGCGCCTCGGGAGGAGATGAAGTACTCCAGGACGCTCAGGCCCTCACGGAAGTTGGACTTGATGGGGATCTCGATGGTACGGCCGGAGGTGTCGGCCATCAGGCCGCGCATGCCGGCCAGCTGACGGATCTGGGCGGAGGAACCACGGGCGCCGGAGTCCGCCATCATCCAGATGGGGTTATAGCGGTCCAGACAGGCCATCAGGGCGTCGGTCACGTCCTTGGTGGTCTTCTCCCAGGCCTGCACCACCAGGCGGTAGCGCTCGTCGTTGGTGAGCAGGCCCCGGCGGTACTGCCGCTCGATCTTCACGATCTCCTGCTCGGTGGCGGAGATGAGGCCGTTCTTCTCCTCAGGCACCGTCATGTCGCTGATGGACACGGTGAGGGCGCCCCGGGTGGAGAAGTTGTAGCCCCGGGCCTTGATGGTATCCAGCACGCCGGCGGAGTAGTTGAAGCCGTACTTGGTGATGCACTTGTCGATGATCTTGCCCAGCTGCTTCTTGCCGGTGACGAAGTTGATCTCGGGGTCGAACATGGTCTCGGGATCGGTGCGGTCCACGAAGCCCAGGTCCTGGGGGATGCCCTCGTTGAAGATGAGCCGGCCCACGGTGGTGCGCACCAGCTTGCTCTTCTGCTCCCCGTCCACCTCCCGGGTGCGGCGGACCAGGATGGGCACATGGAGCTCCAGTTCGCCCTCGTCGTAGGCCAGGCGGGCCTCGGTGTCGTCAGAGAAGATGTGGAGGCACTCCCGGGGCAGCTCGCCGTCGGGGGTGTCGGCGCAGATGCCGGCGTAGGTGGGGATGTCGTCCAGGGAGCCGGGGTGCTTGACCCAGATATAGGAGTCGGGCTGCAGCTTGCCCTCACTGAGGGCGGCCTTCACCGCGGAGACATCCTCATAGGTCTCCTCGGCGCTGTGCTCGGGATAGCGCTCGAAGGTCAGGTAGTAGGAGCCCAGCACCATGTCCTGGGTGGGCACGGTGACGGGGCCGCCGTCCTGGGGCCGCAGCAGGTTGTTGGCCGAGAGCATGAGCACCCGGGCCTCGGTCTGGGCCTCGGCGGACAGGGGGACGTGGACGGCCATCTGGTCGCCGTCGAAGTCGGCGTTGAAGGCGGTACACACCAGGGGGTGCAGCTTGATGGCCCGGCCCTCCACCAGGACGGGCTCAAAGGCCTGGATGCCCAGACGGTGCAGGGTAGGGGCGCGGTTGAGCATGACCGGGTGGTCCTTGATGACGAACTCCAGGGCGTCCCACACCTCGGCCTTGCCCTTGTCCACCATCTTCTTGGCGGACTTGATGTTGTTGGCGTGGCCGTCCTCCACCAGCTTCTTCATGACGAAGGGGCGGAAGAGCTCGATGGCCATCTCCTTGGGCAGGCCGCACTGGTAGATCTTCAGCTCGGGGCCCACCACGATAACGCTTCGGCCGGAGTAGTCCACGCGCTTGCCCAGCAGGTTCTGACGGAAGCGGCCCTGCTTGCCCTTGAGC